>JBIQIQ010000178.1:0-4081 GCA_044507975.1 Deinococcaceae bacterium | reverse complement strand
GTGTCGGCACGGATCTGACTCAGGCGCTCGAACACGCCCTCGAAGGCCCGCCGCCTCTCCTCCTCGCCGCCCGTGCGCCGGTCGACGCCGAACGTGATGGCCGGCGGACCGCCGTGCTCGTCGAGCTTCACCGTCACGCGCGGCGCCAGGCCGCCCAGCAGGTCCTCGAGCCGGAGCTTCAGCCAGCGCGTCTCCAGGTAGAGCGAGCGCAGCAGGCGGCTCGAGACGTCGAACAGGTTCGTAGCCGTGGCCACGTCGGCTGCGACGACGATCGGCTTGGGCCGCGAGTTGCGGGCGGAGTCGGCGGCGTTGTTGATCGTCGAGCTCTTCCCCATGCGCCGCGGCCCGTACACCAGCAGAGAGGAAGCCGACAGCATCGCCTGCCGGATCCGCGCGACCTCCTCCTCGCGGTCGGCGAAGTGGTAGCCGGAGACGTGCTCGCCGATCCGGAACGGATTGCTCACCTGGTCGGCCATAGGGTCACCCTTTCACCGAACAGCGGTTCACTCGTTGGCGAATCGCTTCTTGGTGAAAGCATAGCCCGGCTCGTGGCCCGAGGCCCTGGCGCCGCCCGGGCAACGCCCTGGGCCACTCACGCCACTGATCCGCCGGCCCCATGCTGTGCCTGTCCCGTTCGGGACATGGGCGAGGGCAACCCGGGCGAGGCGATGGCGAGGGTCGACGAGCTCTCCAGCGTCGTCGCCGGCCAGGGCATGCCGAGCAACGCTCTCTTCGAGCTCGTCCCCGGCGAGTACGTGGTGCTGTGCTTCATGCCCGACTACGAGACCGGCCAGCCCCACGTGATGCTCGGCATGGTGGACACCTTCACCGTCCCGGGGGAGCGGCATGGGCGACGGCGGGGTCGTAGTAGCCTGCCGAACCGTGAGCAAGACCATCAGCGAGATGACCGCGGCCGTGACGGCCTTCGCAGATGAGCGCGGATGGCTACACGAGAGCCCCACCCAGTTGCTGGCCGCCCTCATGGCCGAGTTGGGCGAGCTGTCCGAGCACTACCAATGGCTGGACCGGTTCGAGGAGTGGCCGGACGAGAAGCGGCGCGAGGTCGGCTACGAGTTCGTCGACGTCGTGTTCCTCCTGTTCCGGCTCGCCGGCCGTTCCGGCATCGACATCGGCTCGTACTTCGACGAGAAGCTCCCGAAGCTCGCCGAGAAGTTCCCGGTGGCGGCCACCCAGGAGGAGCACGAGAGGCGCAGGGCGCTCTACCGCCAGACCGGTCGCAATCGGCTCTACGACCGCGAATGAGGTGGGCTGCTGGCGCAGCCGCCTGGACGAGCCCGACCAGGGCCCGCGCCAGCGCCTCCGGCCGCGTGATGATGGCGTCGTCGTTCGGCGCAGCAACCGTCGCCTCGCTCAGCGTCCACTCGCCTCTGCGGCGGCGAGCATGTCGATGACGGCCGCCGAGACGACGCGGGCGTGCTCCTCGCTCGTCAGGAGGCTGAAGTGGGTGCTCCCCTGCTCGCCGCCGACCTGGGCGTTGGTCGCCGGGACAGGGCGATCCCTACGCTCAGCATCGCCATGCCCGAGCGCTATGAGCATCGGGTGGCGGTACGCGGGGCAGTTTCGGAGGTTCGCGCGGGGTGAGCGCTAAGCGTCAGTTAATGCCCCGCCCCCTACCTTGTCCGGATGCGAGTCATCCTCCGCTACGAACGCAGATGGCAAGCCCCGCTCCTCTTCCTGCTCGCCGGCTTGGTCGCGTGCGGTCAGGCCCCCTCCCCTACTGGGTCCCGCGTCACCGGGGTCACCGTCAGCCCTGCGAGCTTCGGCCTCGAGGTGGGAGCCACGCGCACGCTGAGCGCGACGGTGAGCGGCACCGGTGCTATCGACCCGACGGTCACGTGGAGCAGCGATGACGAGACGGTCGCCACGGTGGACGCGACCGGTACGGTGACCGCCTTGGCCGTGGGCAACGCCGTTCTCACGGCCGCCAGCAACCAGGACCCGGCCAAGGAGGGGAGCGCCCAGGTGATCGTTACCGGGACGGGTGAGCAGGCCGTCGACTGGACGGTGCAATGGGGCACTCCCGCGTACGAGACCGCCAGCGCCGTGGCCGTCGACTCCCAGGGCTCGGTCGTGGTCGTCGGGGCCACCAACGGAGGCCTCTTCGAGGAGAACGCTGGCCTGTACGACGCCTACGTGATCAAGTACTCGCCAGCCGGCGTCGCCGAGTGGGGCGACCAGTTCGGTACGGCGAGCAACGATCACGCGACCGCCGTCGCCATCGACGCGAACGACAACGTCTACGTCGCTGGCATCACGAGTGGCGGCCTCGCTGCTCCGATCGCAGGCGTGGCCGACGCGTTCGTCCGCATGTACTCGCCCGACGGGACCGTCGTGTGGACCGAGCAGTTCGGCAGCAACGAGAGGGACGCCGCGCTCGGGCTGGCGATCGACGGCGGTGGTGACCTCATCGTGGCCGGCACGGGTTACCGAGCCATCGACCCCGAGAACCGTGTGGGTGTCCCTGGGTTCGTGAGCAAGTACGAGCTCAGGGAAGACGGGCTCGGCCTGACCGAGGTCTGGACCCACCTCGTCGACGTGACGATGGACGCCGTGGCGGTCGACGCGGACGACAACGTCGTCGGCTTGGGCACGTACAGCCGAGAGGAGCACGCCAACGAGCTCTACCTCCTCAAGCTGGATGCGGACGGCGACGAGGTGTGGAGCGCTCTGTTCGGGACCGGGGTCCAGCCGACCCATGAGGGCGGGCAGCGGGACGAGGTCCCAGACACCAGGTGGCCGAAGGAGCTGTGGGAGGAGCTGGGTGACGCGAACGAGACCGGCTACGCCGTAGCCGTAGACCCCACGGGGAACGTCTACGCCACGGGCTACGCCGGTGGCTTCGACACCGGAACCGGCATCGTCAGGTACAAGCCGGTGGTCCTCAAGCTCGATCCGAACGGCGTCGAGCTCTGGGCGCGACTGTTCTCGGACGAGCACGCTCCGCACGGCAGCTACGGCGCCGGCATCGCGGTCAGCGAGGCAGGAGAGATCGCTCTCGTCGGCAACACCGGCAGCTTCTACGACGAGCGAAGCCCGGCAGGGACGGAGATGTTCGTCCGCCACCTCACCTCGGACGGAGCTCTGCTACGGGAGGAGGCGTTCGGCGACTCTGGCTGGGACACCGTAGCGGCGGTCGCCCTCGACCCCGAAGGCGGCGTCCTCGCCGCCGGCTCCACGCTCGGCGACCTGGGCGCCGAGAACGAGGGGAACGTGGACGCCTTCCTGAGGAGGTACGCCCCGTGAGGTAGGACCGCGACGCCCTCACGGCGGCCTTGAGTCACGCGTAGTCTGGAGCCGAACGAGGAGGCCATGGTGCTCGAGGTCTATCCCATCGGCAAGGCGCAAGTCCCCGCGTCCCTGGATGAGGCGGTGATCCGGGTGGCGACCACGACCATCGCGCAACTGCCTGACGAGCTTCGGCGCTCGGTCGACGGCTGCCGGGACCTGGACCACCCCATCCGGGAGGGCGCATGGTCCATCCGCGCCCTCATCCACCACGTCGCCGACAGCCACATGAACGCCTACGTGCGCACCAAGCTGGCGCTGACGGAGGACTCCCCCACCGTCAAGCCGTACGACGAAGCGGCCTGGGCACGCCTGGCGGACAGCAGCATGGACGTGGAGCCTTCCCTCGACCTGGTCGCCGCGCTGCACTCAAGGTGGGCGAGCCTGCTGGAGAGCCTCGGCCCCGCCGAGCTGGAGCGACCATGGCAGATGCCGGGCGGCGAGCCGCGTCCGTTGTGGCGCCTGCCGGTCGTCTACGCATGGCATGGTCGGCACCACGTGGCGCAGATCGAGCGGGCGCGGGAGACCTTCGGGTTATAGGCGCCTATGGAGACGATCTTCGCCTTCGAGAAGCCGGTATGGGAGATCCTGGTAAGGGGATCGATCGCTTACGTGGCGATCGTCGTGCTCCTGCGCGTCATACCGAAGCGCCACCTCGGCACCCTGTCGCCGAACGACTTCATCGCCCTCGTGATCATCGGGGGGCTGGTCACCGACGCCATCAGCGGCGGCTCGCCGTCGATGCTCGACCTGCTCCTCATGGCCTTGGTGGTCA
>JBIQIQ010000177.1:1740-4116 GCA_044507975.1 Deinococcaceae bacterium | reverse complement strand
GACCGAGTAGGCGACGGTCAGGGCCATCGGCGACCCGGGACGCAGGGTGGAGACGAGCAGGAACCCAGCGACCATCACGGCGAGACCGCCCAGGATCATGCGCTTGTAGTGCCCGGTGCGGCTCACGTATAGCCCTGACGCCGTGCTGCTCGTGACCATGCCGAGCATGAGCGGTGCGAGCGCGAAGCCGGAAGCTGCCGCGGACGCCCCTTGGACGCCTTGGATGTAGAGCGGCAGGTAGATGATCGCTCCGAACATGCCGGCCCCCGTCAGGAAGCCGCCGACGTTCGCGGACCTGAACGTCCGGTCGCGGAACAGGCGGAGGTCGAGGACCGGGTCGGCCGCGAGCCGCTGCCTCACCCCGAACGCGGCCAGCATGACGAGCGAGACGCCGAAGAGCGCGAGCATGGGGGCGGACGTCCACGGGAGGCTGACCCCGCCGAAGGTCAGTGCGAGGAGGAGCGGTACCACGCCAGCCACCAGCAGCGCGGCGCCGAGCGCGTCGACCCTGCCGGGGGCGCGCTGCGCCTGGCCCGGGAAGAACCGGCTGATGACGGTGAAGGCCAGCAGCGCGATGGGCACGTTGACGAAGAACACCCAGCGCCAGCCGATCGTGTCCGTTATCAGTCCGCCCACGAGCGGCCCCACCACGCTCGAGATCCCGAAGACGGCGCCGGTGAACCCTTGGTACTTGCCGCGCTCGCGAGGGGTGAAGATGTCGCCGATCGCCGAGAACGACATGCTGGTGAGGGCTCCGCCGCCGAGCCCCTGTAGCGCGCGGACCACGATCAGCTGGGGCATGTCCTGCGCGAAGCCGCCCAGCACGGACGAGGCGCTGAAGAGAAGGATGCCGAACTGCAGGATCCTCTTACGCCCGAAGAGGTCGGAGAGCTTGCCGTAGACGGGCAGAGACACGGTCTGCGTGAGAGCGAACGCGGTGAACGCCCACGCGTAGAGATGGAACCCTTGCAGCTCGGCGATGATCCGCGGAAGCGCGGTGCCGACGACCGTGAGGTTGAGCGAGGTCAAGAACAGCACCGTCAGGATGCCGCCGAAAGCCAGGTGCTTCTCCCTGCGGCTGCGCTCGCCTATCGGCTGCGGGCCTTGGGAGCTCTCCCTCGCGACTTCCACTCGTACGAGCTTAATCCGACAGGGGCCGTGAACCGCGGCCAGGTGCGACTCCCGCTGGTGGCGCCGAGGTTAGAGTCTCGTGGTGCCCGCCTTCTGGCTGCTCGCCGTCGTCAACGTGTTCGTCGGCTCCATGGTGGGCATGGAGCGCACCGTCGTGCCCCTCCTGGCCGAGCAGGACTTCGGCATCACCGCCGGCGCCACCATCGGCAGCTTCATCGTCGCGTTCGCCATCGCCAAGGCCGTGTTCAACCTCTTCGCGGGGGCCGCCGCCGACCGTTGGGGCCGGCGCCGGGTACTCATCCTCGGGTGGGTGGTCTCGCTGCCGGTGGCGCCGCTGCTGGCGTGGGCCCCGACGTGGGGAACCGTGGTCGCTGCCAACCTGCTCCTCGGGGTCGGGCAGGCCCTCACGTGGTCGATGACGCTCAACATGATGGTCGACCTCATGCCGGCGCGCCGGCGCGGCTTCGCTGCTGGCATCAACGAGTTCGCGGGCTACTTCGGGGTGAGCGTCTTCGCCTTCCTGACGGGGCTGGTCGCTGCGGAGCACGGCCTGAGACCGTGGCCGTTCGTCCTGGGGATCGGCGTGTCGGTGCTGGGTCTGGCGCTGTCGCTGGGTTCGGCGGACACCCGGCCGAGCACCAAGCCAGCGCCGCTCCGCTGGATCCCCGGCGTCGGGGTCCCGAGCCTGCTGGGCCTCGCGACGAACCTCAAGGACGGGCTCGTGTGGCTGTCGCTGCCCATCCTGCTGACGGCGCGCGGCTTCGACCTCCCCCAGGTCGCCGTCGTAGCGGGCCTCTACCCGTTCGTCTGGGCGGTTGGTCAGCCGCTGTTCGGTCCGCTCTCGGATCGCATCGGCCGCCGCCTGCTCGTCGCGGGAGGGATGCTCTTCCAGGGGGCGGGCCTGCTGACGCTGTCCTTCGCCTGGTCGTTCACGCCCGCGGTGCTCGCCGCCCTGCTGCTCGGCCTCGGCACCGGCATGGCGTACCCGGTGCTCATCGCCGCGGTAACGGACAGGGTGGAGGCGCGCGAGCGGGCCACCGCGTTGGGCGTTTACAGGTTCTTCCGCGACAGCGGCTACGCGCTCGGGGCGCTGCTCGGCAGCCTCGGCCTGCTGCGCCTCGGCGCGGTGAACGCCTGGACGGCGGCGGCTTTCGCGCCGCTGGTCGTGATCGCCCTGGTCGCGTTGAGGAGCGCCGGCGCGCCCGCCGGCTCGGAGCCCGCGGAGGCGCCCAGCACCGCTTAGGG
>JBIQIQ010000177.1:0-1640 GCA_044507975.1 Deinococcaceae bacterium | reverse complement strand
AGCCAGTAGAAGAGCAGGTAGAAGAAGAGCGTGCCGGTACCGCCGAGGTAGTGCACGAACAACTGGCGCGGTCCGAGGCCCTGGTCGAGGAGCTTGATGCCGATGAGCAGCTGCGTTGCGAGCACGACCTGCGTGACGATGAAGAGGCCGTGCGCCCACCGCGGCAACGTCCGCCGCCGAACCGCGTAGACCACGGCCGTCAGCAGCGACGCCAACGTGGTCAGGACCACGGCCGTGCCGACGGCGAAGTGAACGCTGCTGGGCACCCAGATGCTGTCGATCATCGAGCTCTCCTCCGAGGGAGCGTCCCCAGGGGACGCGGCGGGGCCAGTACAACACACGCGCGCGTGCCGGTGGGGCGAGGCTTGGAGGTCCCCTCTGGACAGCGGCAGCTGCGGTACGCTCCAGCGCCATGACCACAGGATCGAGCCCGCGCACCGGCGCCGAGGTCCCTCCCTTCGCTCCTACCCCGGCGATCGCCGACGCCGAGCGGCGCGACCGCGCGCGGCGCGTTTTCGAGTACCTGCCCGAGGCCGTCGACGCCGTCGTGCTGTTCGACGAGCAGTACGTGCAGTACTACACGGGCTTCGTGTACCACCCGACCGAGCGCCCCATCGGCCTCCTGATCGAGCGCGGCGGCCGCCGTACCCTGCTCGTGCCGCGCCTCGAGCAGGAGCACGCCGCCGAGACGAGCTCTTTCGAGGACCTCCTCGTCTACCCCGAGTACCCGGGGGAGAAGCACCCGATGCGCATCCTGGCGGACCACCTCCGGGCGCAGGGGCCTGCCCGCGTGGGGGTGGACCACGACGGTTACCCGGTCGTGGCCGGTTACCGGCCGTACCCGCTCTCGTCCGAGCTCGAGGTCGAGCCCGTCTCGCCCCACGTGGACAGGCAGATGGCCCTGAAGTCGCCGACCGAGCTCGACCTCATCCGCGAGAGCGTCTGGTGGGGCGACGCCGCCCACAGGCTGCTCCAGGCCTACACGCGGCCCGGGCTCACCGAGACCGCGGTCGTGGGCAGGGCCTGCCGCGACGCCACGCAGCGGATGCGCGAGTGGCGCTGTGCTCCCTACAGGAAGATCAACCGTTGGATCGACGGCGCCCTGGCGATCTACCGCGGGCAGATCGGTACCAACAGCGCCCTGCCCCACGCGCTGACGAACGACGCCACGTTCCAGGTCGGCGATACGCTCGTAACGGGCGCGGCCGCCGACGCCCACGGCTACCTCTCCGAGCTGGAGAGGACGATGTTCATCGGGGAGCCGTCCAGCGAGCAGCTTCGCTACTTCACCCACATGCTGGACCTCCAGGACATCGCCTTCGAGGCCATCCGGCCAGGGGCGCTGGCCTCCGACGTCGACCGTGCCGTGCAGGCCCATTACCGCTCCGAGGGGCTGATGGACGCGTGGCGCCACCACGTCGGTCACGGTCTGGGGCAGCGCATCCACGAGGGCCCCTTCCTGGACGTGGGCGACGACACGGTGCTCGAGCCCGGCATGGTGCTCTCGGTCGAGCCGGGCATCTACGTCCCGGGCCTCGGCGGGTTCCGCCACTCGGACACCGTGCTCGTCACCGAGACCGGGAACGAGCGCCTCACCACCTACCCGCGGGACCTCGAGGCGCTCGTCATCGAGCCGTGAG
>JBIQIQ010000176.1:0-4146 GCA_044507975.1 Deinococcaceae bacterium | reverse complement strand
CTGCCAGGGCGCGCATCGCGCTGGGGCGCAGGGCCGTCGCCGGCGACCCGGAGCTAGCCACGGCGGCGGAGGCGCGCGACCGCGCGGCCATCGACGCGGTGGAGGCCGCAGCGAAGCGCGCCGCTGAGGAGGCCGACGAGCGCAGCGAGGTGATCGGCGCGCTCAAGGCGGAGCTCGACAAGGCGGGCTCGGAACGCCACCTGGAGCGCGCCGCCGCCGCGGCCAGGCGAGCGCGCGACGCCCTGGAGGCTCATCGCGAGGTGAAGCTCCAGCAGGCCGCCGCCCTGTTCCTGCTCGATGACGTCGAGGGCGAGCACGAGGCCGTGTCGAAGCCGGCCGCCCTCGAGAGCGCGCGCGAGTGGTTCGCCCGCGTCACGCACGGAGAGTTCGAGCTCACGTTCGAACGGGCGGAAGCCGGCGGCTGGCGCTTCGGGGCGGTCGACCTGCGCGCGGGCGAAGGCGGCCGCCGGCTCGCGCTGGACCAGCTCTCGACAGGCACGCGGGCGCAGCTCCTCATCGCCGCCCGACTGGCCTTCGCCCTCACTCTCGAGGCGGCCGTGGCCGACGAGGGCGAGGAGCTGGCGACGCTGCCGTTCGTCCTCGACGAGGCCCTAACCACCTCCGACCCCGAGCGCTTCGCCCAGGTGGCCGGCGCAGTCCTCGACATCGTCGAGACCGCCGGCAGGCAGTTCGTCTACCTGAGCGCTCGTCCCGAGGACGCCGCGATGTGGAGGGAGGCCGCCGCCGCCCGGCCCGGCGACCCGCTCATGGTCATCGAGCTCGGCGGCGAGCCCGCTCGGAGCGCGGCTTCCACCGCACCCGACCGGCGGTCACTCGCTCTGCCAGGCGGCGGGTAGCCGCCGCTCGCCCGTGAGCAGGCCGCGCGCCAGCCGGGCTGCCGTCGCTACCGGCGGCGCGCTCGACACGCTGAGCCGCGAGCCCGCCGGCAGCGCCGCCCTCAACGGCTCGACCAGGGGGGCGCCCGCCCCCGCCACCCCGCCGGCGAGCGCCACGGGCAGCACCTGTCCGAGCCGGCCGAACAGGGTGGTGGCGAGCCGGGCCAGCTCGCGCCCCGCGTCGGCCAGGACCTCGAGGGCGACCGGGTCACCACGCGCCGCTGCCAGCGACACGGCAGGCGTCAGAGCGGCGACGCGCGCGCGGCCCCCGCCGTACACGGCGGACCGGATCGTCGGCCAATCCGAGCCGCCCAGGGCCCCGAACACGGCAGCCGCGAGGCGGCCGGCGGGCGGCGCCCCGGAGGCGTCGGCCGCTCGCAGCAGGCGCTTTAGCGCCTCGCGCCCGACCCAGTAGCCGCCGCCGGCGTCGTCGATGAGGTAGCCGTGCCCTCCGGCGCGCACGACCGTGGAGTCCCTCGCCACGTGGACGGCCACGCTGCCGGTGCCCGCGTACACGAGCACGCCCTCGCCCGGCTCGAAGGCCGACAGGTAGGCCGTGACGACGTCGCCGAGGACCGCCACCGCGCCCGGCTCGACCCCGAGGCGCTCGGCGAGGAACGCCTCCAGCGTGCGCGCCTCCGGCGACGTCGAGTCGAGGCCCGTGACGCCCGCCACCACCCGTCCGGGCCGCGCCACGGCGGATGCCGCGGCGACCAGCTCAGCGAGGTTCACCAGCGCCCGGCTCCCCGGGTCGCCGAGCTCGATCGCGGACACGGGCCCGACCATCCCCTGCGCCAGCGGCTCGCCGGCCTCGTCGAGCAGCAGCCACCTGGCGCTGGAGCCGCCGGCGTCGATGCCCAGCGCGACCCTCGACGCGTCCCGGGCGCTCACGGCGCAGGCGTCGCGGACAACAGGCGGGGCAGGCCCAGGGCGCCCCGAACGTCCTCGGCCAGCGGCCCGGGGAGCCGGTCGGAGACGACCAGGCGGGGGCGCATCGCACCCGGGGGCCCGAGGCGCGCCGCCGTCAGCCAGCCCGCCGCGACCTCGGCGGCGAACGCGGAGTACAGCCCGACCCCGAGGCCCGCGCCGGCGCTCACACCCGCGCGCACGGCCGAGGGACTGCCCAGCGGGACGACCCGCGCCGGCTCGAGCCCGACGGCGCGCAGCTCGGCGCGGGCGCGCCCCGCCACCTCGCTGCCGTCGGGAGGCACGAGCAGGCTAGTCGCTCCCACGACGGCCGGGTCCACGGCCTCGCCGTGCACCAGGCGGGAGCCGGCGGGCCCCACGAGCACGAGGTCGTCGGCGGGGAGCTCCTCGCTGGTCAGGCCCGGCTCGGCCCCTGCCGGGGCCCACAGGACGGCCGCCGCCTCGAGCTCGCCGCTGCGGACGGCCTCCACGAGGTCCCGCGACCATCCCTCGACGACCCTCAGCGTGACGGCGGGCCCGGCCAGCCCCGCGAGCATCCCCGCCACGCTGGGCGCGAGGTCGGGGTCGACACCGAGGCTCAGCTCGGCCCTCCCGGCAGCTCCGTCCGTGAGCCACCGACCGGCTCCCAGCAGCGCGGCGCGCGCCTCGCGGGCGAACGGCAGCAGCCGCTCGCCCGCCGGCGTCAGCTTCGTTCCCGTGGCGGTGCGCACCGTGAGGTCCTCCCTCGACAGCCGCTGGAGCGACGCGATCCGGCGGCTGACGGAGGACTGCCCCACGCCGAGGAGCTCGGCGGCGGCGCTCTCGCTGCCGGCCTCGTGGAGGGTCAGGAGCGTGATCAGGTTCTCGGCGTCCGGCAGGGTCGTCACCAGCCCATCATGCACCGTGCGCATAGCGCGGTGGAGGACGTCGGCCGCGGCGCCCGCTGGTTAGAGTGACGCGGCTACGAGGGGGCGAGAGATGTACCTGGAACGCTTCTACGACGACGACCTGGCGCAGGCTAGCTACCTGATCGGCTCCGACGAGACCGGCGAGGCCGTGGTGGTCGACCCGCGCCGCGACGCCGGCGCCTACCTGGCGGCAGCGGCGGCGAAGGGCCTGAGGATCGTCGCCGTCACCGAGACGCACGTGCACGCCGACTACCTCTCCGGCGCCCGCGAGCTCGCGCGGGCCTCCGGAGCCGACCTCTACCTCTCGGCGGAGGGCGGGCCGGAGTGGCGCTACCGCTTCGACCACCGCCCGCTCCACGACGGCGACGTCATCGAGGTCGGCGAGGTGACCCTCACCGCCCTGCACACGCCGGGCCACACGCCCGAGCACCTCTCCTTCCTCGTGACGGACGGCGCGCGCGGCAGCGAGCCGGCACACGTCCTCACAGGCGACTTCGTGTTCGTCGCCGACATCGGCCGCCCCGACCTGCTCGACGAGGCGGCCGGCTACTCGGACACGCGCTTCGAGGGCGCGCGGCAGATGCGCCGGAGCCTGATGAGGCTCCTCGCCGAGGTGAAGGACCACGTGTCCATCTGGCCGGGCCACGGCGCCGGCAGCGCCTGCGGCAAGTCGTTGTCCGGGGTCCCGACGACCACGGTCGGCTACGAGCGCCTCACGGCGTGGTGGGCGGGGCTCCTCGACGACGAGGAGGCGTTCACGCGCGAGCTCCTCTCCGGTCAGCCCGACGCCCCGACCTACTTCGGGCGCATGAAGCGAGCCAACGTCGCCGGACCGCCCGTCCTCGGGACCCGCGCCCCGCTGCCGCTCCTGGAGGCCGCCGACCTGGCGGGCCGCGTGAACCGCGACCTCGTGCTGCTGGACACGAGGCCCCTCCGCGAGCAGCGGGCCGGCACCGTTCCCGGCGCCCTGTCGGTGCCGGGTGGCGGCTCGTTCGCGACCTACGCCGCCTACGCCCACGATCCCGAAGCGGACCGGCGACCGCTGGTCCTGCTCGCCTCTGGCCAGGAGCACGCCGAGAGGCTGCGCGAGCGCCTGAGCTACGTCGGCATCGACGACGTCAAGGGCTACGTCACCGACCTCGCCGGCCTCGCCACCCGCCCCGTGCCGTTGCTCGAGCCGGCGGAGGCGTCTGCCCGCGCGGGCGAGGTCGCCTTCCTCGACGTCCGCACCGCGGAGGAGCAGGAGACGGGCGCCGCGCCGGGCGCCGTGCGCATCCACGCCGGCCAGGTCCTCGAGCGCATCGCCGAGGTCCCCAAGGGCCGCACCCTGGTCGTCTACTGCCAAGGCGGGGGCAGGGCAGCGGTCGTCGCCAGCCTCCTACGCAACCGCGGCTTCCCGGACGTGGTGGAACTCGCCAACTCCGAGGGCGCCTGGC
>JBIQIQ010000175.1:0-4175 GCA_044507975.1 Deinococcaceae bacterium | reverse complement strand
CCCGGTACCCGGCCAGGAACTCGGCTTCCCAGGCGCGCATGACCTCCGGGTACGCCCGCAGGTGAGCCTCGGCGTCCGGGACCGGGCCGAAGTGCGAGAGCACGAGGCGCGAGGGCCTCAGGGCCAGCTGCTTCCTGGCGACGTCCGCCTTGAGCTCGATGTCGAGCTCGGGCGGCGCCAAGGCCGGCCGTATCACCGAGGAACCGGGCAGCACGACGCCGGCCGAGTCGCCGCAGAACAGGGTGCCGTCCTCGAGCAGGTACGACACGTGGTGCGAGGCGTGGCCCGGGGTGTGGATCACGCGCACCGTAAGGCCGGCCGCCGAGACCTCGTCGCCGTCGGTCACGGCGACCACCTGCGCGAGGTCCACGGGGACCATCTCGCCCCACAGGACGTGCAGGGCGTCGCCGTAGACCCGCGCGGCGCTGGCCATCAGGCGGCTGGGATCGACCAGGTGAGGCGCCCCCACCTGGTGTACGTGCACGGTGGCGCCCGTCAGCCGGGCGAGGGCGCCGGCCGCGCCCGCGTGGTCGAGGTGGATGTGGGTCAGGAACAGGTGCGTGACGTCGCGGGGCTCCAGCCCGAGCGCGTCCAGCCCGGCCAGCACCTCCGGCAGGGTGACGCCCGGACCGCTCTCCACCAGCGCGTGGCCGCCGCGCGGCAGCCGCAGCAGGAAGGTGCCGATCGTGCCGGGGTGGGCGTGGTGCAGCGTGTCGATGACCCAGACGCCGCCGCCCAGGTCGCGCGTGCGCGGATAGTCGGGCAGCGGCGGGCGCGCCCCCTCGGCGCCCGGGTCGCGCTGGCGCCCGGCGTCGCCTCCCCGCGCTTCGGTCACCCGGCCTCCGCCGTAGTGCCAGCCTCCCTGACGGGCGCGGCGGCGTCGTCCTCGGCGGCGACCTGGTTGACGAGCGTGCCGATCCCCTCCACGGACACCTCGATGACGTCGCCCACCTCGAGCTTGCCCACGCCCTCCGGGGTGCCGGTGAGCACGAGGTCGCCAGGGCCGAGGGTCATGAACCGCGAGATGTACGCCAGGACGTCGGCGACCGGGAAGATCATGTCGCTGGTGCGGCCGTCCTGCCGGACCTGGTTGTTGACGACCGTGCGGAGGCCGACGTCGGTCGGGTCGACGTCCGTCTCGAGCCAGGGGCCGACCGGGCAGAAGCCGTCGGCCGACTTGCCCCTCACCCATTGGAGGTCGGTCTTCTGCTTGTCGCGCGCGGTCACGTCGACGGCGCAGGTGTAGCCGAGCACGTGGTCGAGGGCGTCCTCCGGCCGCACGCCGCGCAGCGTGCGGCCGATCACGACCGCGAGCTCGCCCTCGAACTGGAGGTCCTGCGTCCACGACGGGTAAGGGATGTCGTCGCCCGGACCCGTGAGCGTGTTCAGCGCCTTGAGGAACAGCCCCGGCTCCGTGGGCAGGTCGCCGCCGAGCGGCATGTTGCCGAGCTCCCTGATGTGGTCGGCGTAGTTGCGCCCCACGCACACGATCACGCTCGGCTCGCACGGCGGCAGCAGCGTGACCTCGTCGACCTCGATCTCGGTGCCGTCGGGGTGGCCCGTCATGCCGGTGAGCCTGCGGACCAGGCCCCCGTCCAGGGCGCCCCAGCTGACGCCGTCGTAGCTCCGGTACCGAACTAAGCGCATGTCGCTCCTCTCGCCTAAGCGCTCACCAGGTCGGTGAGCTCGTGCCACTCTTCCATGAGCGTGAGCAGCTCGGCCTCGAGGGCCGCGTGCCGCTCGCCGAGCGCCGCGAAGACCTCGGCGTCGGTCGGCGGGGGTCCGGCCCGGCCGCCGAGATCGGGCACCAGCGCGAGCGCCGCCTGGCTCGGAGCGGTGAGCCCCTGGCCCACGCCCTCGAGCTCGTCCTCGAGCGCGGCGATGCGCCCTTCGAGGTCGGTCAGGTCGCGCTTGAGCTGCCACGGGCTGCGCCCGGTGAACCGGCCGTGCGGCCGCGCGGCGGCTTGGGCCTCGCGCGGCCGCCCGCCAGGCTGCGGCGCCGTCGTGGCGACCGACGCTTCTGACGCGGCGCGCTCGCGGCGCTTCCGCCAGTAGAAAGACCAGTCTCCCTCGTACTCGCGGAAGGCGCCGCCCTCGACCTCCCAGACCCGGTCGACGAGGCCGGCGAGGAACCGGCGGTCATGGGACACGACGAGGAGGGTGCCATCGTAGGCGGCCAGCGCGTCCTCGAGCGCCTCGATCATCTCGACGTCGAGGTGGTTCGTAGGCTCGTCGAGCACGAGCAGGTTGTGCCGCCCGAGCGTGAGGAGGAGCAGCGCCAGGCGCGCCCGCTCCCCACCGGACAGGTCCTTCACCTTCTTGAACTGCGCGTCGTACGGGAACATGAAGCGCCCCAGGGCGTCGTGGGCCTCGCGGTCGCCCATGCGCCTAAGCAGCTCCTCGAAGAGGGTCGCCTCGTCGTCGACGCCCCGGAGGTCCTGGTCGTAGTACCCCAGGCGCACGCGGGCGCCGGTAGTGACCGACGCGCGCGGGTCGGTCGGCGGCAGCTCGCCGAGGAGCGTGCGCAGGAACGTGGTCTTCCCCGCCCCGTTGGGACCGACGAGGGCGACGCGGTCGCCCCGCCTGAGCTCGACGCTCACGTCCTCGAACAGCGTGCGCTCGTAGCGCTGCGTCAGGTGCCGGGCCGTGAGCACGATGTCGCCGGACTCGTCGCAGTCGAAGGCGAAGCGCGTCCTGCGCTCCGGCCCCACGACCTCGTCGACCATGCGGCCGTCGAAGCGCTCGGCGCGGCCCAGCATCGCCTTGGCGCGCCGGTGCAGCTTCGCGTTCTGGCCGGCCCAGCGCTTCATCTGGTCGGCGGACGCGTGCAGACGCGCCGACTCCTTCTCCTGGTTCGCGCGCGTGGCGGCCTGGACGCGCTCCGCCTCCTCGCGTGCCGCGCGGTAGGCAGTCGGGTTCCCGGAACCGGTGCGCAGCTCGCCGCGGCTGACCTCGGCGGTCGTGTCGCAGGCGGCGTCGAGGAAGGCCCGGTCGTGCGAGACCACTACGGCGGCGCCGGGGTACCGGGAGAGGTAGCCCTCGAGCCAGGCGCGCATGTCCATGTCGAGGTGGTTCGTCGGCTCGTCGAGGAGCAGGACGTCGGGCTGGGTCATGAGCAGCCGGGCCAGGCCCAGACGCGTGCGCTCCCCGCCCGACAGGTTGGCGACGAGGTCGCCGTGCCGGCCGGCGAACCCGAGGGCGGCGAGCACGCCGTCGCGCCGCGAGCGGCGGGAGTAGCCGCCGCGGCGCTCGAAGGTGGCGTGGAGCCGCTCCCAGCTCTCGAAGGTAGCGGGGTCGTCGAGACCTGCCGCCTCGAGCCGCTTGAGCTGGGCGTCGAGGGCGTCGAGCTCCACGAAGGCCTTCTCGGCGACGTCTCTCACCGTGTCGGTGCTGCTGAACTCCGGGTCCTGGTCGAGCATGCCGAGGACGACGTCGGCGGCGCGCGCCACCTGGCCCTTGTCGGGCTCCTCGAGCCCCATCAGGAGGCGCAGGACCGTGGACTTGCCGGAACCGTTGCGGCCGATCAGCGCCAGCCGCTGCCCCTGCCTGACCTCCAGCGACGCGTCGTCCAGCACGACCTGGTCGCCGTAAGCCTTCTCCACGTCGATGAGCGCCGTCAGGGACATGACGAGTGATTCTAGCAACGGGGCCGCCCCCGGCTGGAGGCGGCCCCGACGCTCGCGGCTGGATGCGCTCAGGCGTAGCGGATGTTGTCCTCGGTCTCGAGGTCGAACGCGTGGAGGAACTGGAGGTCGGCGAGCAGGTCGATCTGGTCGCCGGCCCGGACCTGGGTGTGCGGGTCGACGCGCGCGACGATGCTCTGGTCGCCGCCGACCGACGCGATCACCATCGTCTCGGCGCCGAGCGGCTCCACGACGTCGACGACGGCCTTGATGACGTTGTCGCCCTCGGCGATCTTGCCGCCGCGGATGTCGATGTTCTCCGGCCGCACGCCGACGTAGACCTTCTTGCCGTTGTAGGCCTGGAGCTTCTGGGCGAGCTCTCCCCCGGGCTTGAGGTCGAGGTACGGGCTGGTGATGCGGCCGTCCTGGACCGTGCCGACCATGAAGTTCATCGCCGGCGACCCGATGAAGCCGGCCACGAAGCGGTTCGTCGGCCGGTCGTAGAGGTTGATGGGCGTGTCGACCTGCTGGATGTAGCCGTCCTTCATGACG
>JBIQIQ010000174.1:0-4236 GCA_044507975.1 Deinococcaceae bacterium | reverse complement strand
GTGTCCTTCCACCAGCCCGGCACGACGACGGGCGCGACGTTCCTGCCGGCCTCGATCATGCGCTGGATGGCGTCGGTGATCTGGTACTCGCCCTTGGCGCCGGGCTGCAGCCCGTCGATGGCGTCGTGGATGCTGGCGTCGAAGACGTAGACGCCCGCTACGGCGAGGTTGCTCGGCGGGTCGGCCGGCTTCTCGACGAGGCGCTCGATGCGGCCGTCCTTGACGACCGCGACGCCGAGCTGGCGGGGGTCGGGCACCTCGACGAGAGCGAGCACGGCGTTGACCCCCTCCTGCGGCGCGAAGCGCGAGACGAAGTCGCTGACGCCGTGCTCGAAGAGGTTGTCCGACAGGTACATGACGAAGGGATCCGTGCCGAGGAACGGCTGCGAGACCTTCACCGCGTGTGCGAGGCCGAGCGGCGGGTCCTGCATGACGTACTCGAACCGGGCCCCGCGGTACCCGTCGAGCGTGTCCCGGATGGGGGTCACGGTAGAGGGACCGACGACGACGCCGATGTGGTCGATGCCGGCGTCGACGAGGTTGTCGACGGCGTAGTGGATGAGCGGCTTGTTGGCGACCGCGATCGTCGGCTTCGGTCGCAGGCTGGTGAGCGGCCGCAGCCGCGTGCCCAGCCCCGCCGCGAGGATGAGTCCCTTCATGCGCCTACCTCTCCAGGCGGGTCGGGCGCCGGCCCCCCGCCGTCGTACGGCTTCTCTTGTCTGGGACGATACCGCGGGCGTCTACGAGTGGCCTGAGAGACGCTCACGCCGCCGTCCGGGCCGGGCGCCGCGGTGGCCGGGGCCGAGACGGCCCGGGACCGGCGCCGCCGAGAGCCGCTGCTAGCATGGCCGGATGAAGAGCTCTGAGATCACCTTGCGGGTCGTCCGTTCGGACGACGCCGTCGAGTCGATAAGCTGGCGCGCCGACGAAGGGGTCGGCCCCGGCGAGCAGGACGCCAAGGCGTTCTTCCTGGCGCTGTGGGACGCCTCGGAGCGCTCCGCGCTGCGCATCGACCTGTGGACGCGCGACATGACCGTCGACGACATGAACGACTTCTTCTTCCAGACGCTGATGACGATGGCTGACACCTACGCCAGCGCCACGACCTTCGCGCCCCTCGCGGGCGAGATCAAGGTCTTCGCCCAGGAGTTCGCGGAGAAGGCGGCGCGCGCCACGCGCCGGAGCGTCGGCGAGCCCGGCTGAGGCTCCGTTCAGCCCTCCGGCCGGCGCTCCCGGCCGTCGAGCGTGAGCAGGGGGCGGTAGAGGTCGGGCCTCCGGTCGCGGAAGAACCCGAAGCCCGCCCGGAACTCGCGGGCGCGCGGCAGGTCGAGGTCGGCGTAGATCACGCCCTCGGAGCTCCGGTCGGCCTCGGCGAGGTACTCGCCCTGGTAGTCGCAGACGAACGAGCTGCCGTAGAACACCGCGTCGCCCTCGCGGCCCACCCGGTTGGCCGCCGCGACGTAGGCGGAGTTCGCCACGGCGTGGCCGAGCATGGCGCGGCGCCACATGTCGCGCGTGTCGAGCCCGCCGGTCTCGGGGGGCTCCGAGCCTATCGCCGTGGGGTAGAGAAGCACGTCGGCGCCCTTGAGGGCCATGGCGCGCGCGCACTCGGGGAACCACTGGTCCCAGCAGATGCCCACGCCGATCGCGCCCACCCGCGTGCGCCAGGCCTTGAAGCCGGTGTCTCCGGGGTTGAAGTAGAACTTCTCCTCGTAGCCCGGGCCGTCGGGGATGTGGCTCTTGCGGTACACGCCCAGCACCTCGCCCGAGGCGTCCACCATCGCGAGGCTGTTGAAGTAGGCCTGCCCGGCCTTCTCGAAGAACGAGACCGGCAGCACCACGCCGAGCTCGCCAGCTAGCCCCGCGAAGCGCTCGATGAACGGGTGCTCGTCGACGGGGTGGGCGAGGGCGAAGAGCTCCTCGCGCTCGAGCTGCGGGAAGTAGAGGTTCTCGAAGAGCTCCTGCAGCAGCACGAGCTCGGCGCCGTGGGCGGCCGCCTCGCGCACGAAGGCTTCGGCCTTGGCGAGGTTCTCCTCGAGGACGTCGGTACAGCTCATCTGCACGACGCCGATGCGGAAGGTCCCGGGGGTGCGAGGGGTCTCGCTCAAGTCACTCACCTCTCCGGCGCCGCGACCGCGGGCGCCACCTGGCCGGCCGGCTGCTGCTGCGTCACGCAGTGGAACGCGCCGCCGCCCGTGATCAGCTCCTTCGCCAGCAGGGGCACGACCTCGCGGTCGGGGAAGAGCGGCCCGATGACCTCGAGCGCGCGCTGGTCGTTGGGGTCGCCGTAGACGGGCACCACGACGAAGCCGTTGCCCACGTACCAGTTGGCGTAGGTCAGGGGTAGCCGTGCCTCGCCGAGGTAGGCGCGGGTCGCCGGCAGGGGGAGCTCCACGAGCCGGTACGGCGCCCCGGCCGGCGTGCGGAGCGCCCCGAGCACCTCGAGGTTCGCCCGCATGGACGCGTGGTTCGGGTCGGACTCGTCGTCTTCCACGCTGGCGACGATCGTCTCGTCGTCGGCGAACCTGACGATCGTGTCGATGTGGCCGTCGGTGTGGTCGCCCTCGAGGCCGCCGTGGAGCCACACGACCTCGGTGGCGCCGAGGTAGCGCGCGAGCAGCTCCTCGATCTGCTCCGCGCTGAGGTCCGGGTTGCGGGTCGGGGTCAGCAGGCAGGAGCGCGTCGTGAGGAAGACGCCCAGCGAGTTCTGCTCCAGCGAGCCCCCCTCCATGATCGCGTCGACCGCGTGCCGGCGCATGCCCAGGCGCTCCGCTACGGCGCGCGGCGCCCGGTCGTCGTCGTCCCACGGGGCGTACTTCCCGCCCCAGGCGTTGAAGCCCCAGTCGGTCAGGGCGACGCGGCCGCCTTCGTCCCTGACGAACAGCGGCCCGTTGTCGCGGAACCAGACGTCGTTGAGTGGCACCCGGTGGAACTCGATCGTGCGCGGGTCGGCCCCTGCCGCCTGGAGGCGCGCGCGGGCGTCGGCCTCGGCCTCGTCGTCCCGCACGTTGAGGACCACGGGCTCGTAGCGGGCGATCGTGGCGACCAGCTGGGCGAACTCCCGCCTCACCCCTTCCAGGTGCCCCTCCCACAGGTCGTCGTCGAAGGGCCAGCTGGTCCAGGTGGCGGCGTGCGGCTCCCACTCGGCGGGCATGCGCAGCCGGGGCTGGGCGGTGGGGGCGGTCCTCTGCATCGGATGAAGATGCTAGCAGCGTCGGCGCGCGGTGGGCGTTCGGGCGCGCGCGCCGCCGTCAGCGCCGTCGGCCGACGTGGGGCCGGGGCGGGCAGGGGCTACCCTGGAGGGGTGACGAGACCCTCCCTCGACCCCGGCTTCTCCGTCGCCGACGCCGACGAGCTCTACGGCATCCGCTCGTGGTCGACCGGTTACTTCGGCATCGACGATCACGGCCGCGTGACCGTGTCGGACCGCGACGGCGCCGGCGTGCCCATCGTGGACATCGTGGCTGACCTCCAGGACCGGGGGCTCGACCTGCCCCTCACGCTGCGCTTCCCGGACATCATCGAGGACCGCCTCGACCGCATCAACGACTCCTTCGCGCGCTCGATCGCGGAGGCCGGTTACCGCTCGCGCTACCAGGGCGTCTACCCGATCAAGGTCAACCAGCGGCGCGTCGTCGTCGAGACGATCGCCGGCTACGGCGCGCGCTACCGCACCGGGCTCGAGGCCGGGAGCAAGGCGGAACTGGCCCTGTGCCTGGCCCACGACACGCACGACGACGCCCTGTTGTGCTGCAACGGGTTCAAGGACGACGACTTCATCCGCCTGGCGCTGTGGGGCCGCAAGCTCGGACGCAAGGTGATCATCACGCTCGAGAAGCCCGGCGAGCTCGAGCGGGTGCTGAGGATCAGCAAGGAGATGGGCGTCGAGCCCCTGCTGGGAGTACGCTTCAAGCTGCACGCCCGCGGCACGGGCCAGTGGGAGGCCTCCGGCGGCGACGACGCCAAGTTCGGCCTCACCGCCGCCGAGCTCATCGGCGTCGTCGAGCGCGTGAAGCGCGAGGGCCTGGCGCACACGCTCAAGCTCCTGCACTGCCACGTCGGCAGCCAGCTGACCGACATCCGGCGCATCCGCGCAGCGGTGCGCGAGGCCACGCAGGCCTACGTCGAGGTGGCCGAGTTGGGAGCGCAGGTCGAGTACCTCGACGTCGGCGGCGGCCTGGCCGTCGACTACGACGGCTCGAAGACCACCTACTACGTGTCGGCCAACTACTCGCT
>JBIQIQ010000173.1:0-4243 GCA_044507975.1 Deinococcaceae bacterium | reverse complement strand
GTGCTGAGGGCCCCTGTCGCGAGGGTCTGGCGCGCGATCACCGACCACGAGGAGTTCGGAGCGTGGTTCCGGGCGCGCATCGACCAACCCTTCGAGGTGGGCCGCGTCCAGACAGGCCACATCACGGAGCCGGGGCTCGAGCACTACCTGTGGCGCTCGACGGTCGTCGCTCTGGAGGAACCGCGTCTCTTCGCGTTCCGCTGGCCGCACCCGGCCGACCCGAGCGCCTCGAGCTACGCGGGCGCGCCCGAGACGCTGGTGACGTTCGAGCTCGAGCCGCACCCCGACGGCACGCGGTTGACCATCACGGAGTCCGGCTTCGAAGCGATCGACGCGGAGCGTCGCGCGGCCTCGCTCCGCGACAACGCGCAGGGCTGGGACGTCCAGGCCCAGAGGATCGCGGACCACCTGGGGGCGTAGGCCGTGAGCGAACACGCCGCCCGCACCTTCGCGGCGCTGGGCGACCCGACGCGGCTAGCGCTGCTGCGGCGCCTGAGCGGGACGCCGCGCCTCAACGTCACCGAGCTGACCGAGGGCACCGGCGTCAGCCGCCAGGCGGTGAGCAAGCACCTGGCCGTGCTGCAGGACGCAGGGCTGGTGTCGCGAGCCAGCCGGGGGCGCGAGACGCTCTACGGCCTCCGCCACGATGGGCTGGACGTCGCCGAAGGCTTCCTCGAGCGCCTGGCGCGCGGCTGGGACGAGGCCGTTGAGAGGCTGCGCGCCCACGTCGAGGATGGCTGAGCACCCCCCGGCGCCGCGCCCGCCCGCGGTCCGCACACGACCCGACGGACCCTCAGCGCACCTCGCTGCCGTCGTCCATGTCCTTCTCCAGGGTCACGACCGCGAGCTGACCGGCCGCGTCCTCGGCGGCCAGGATCATCCCCTGGCTCTCCACGCCGCGCAGCTTGACGGGCTGCAGGTTCGTCACCAGCACGAGCTTCTTCCCGACGAGGTCCTCGGGCGCGTAGTGCGCCTTGATGCCTGAGACGACGGTGCGGGTCTCTGGGCCCATGCGCACGGTCAGCACGAGGAGCTTGTCGGCGTTCGGGTGAGGCTCGGCCTTCTCGACCGTCACCACGCGCAGCTCGACCTTGGCGAAGTCGTCGATCGCGATCGGCTCCTTGTGCTCGAGCGGGGCCGGGGCTTCGGGCTCCGGCGCGGCGTGCGAGGCCTCGATCTCACGCTGGAGCTCCTGGAGGTCGATCTTCGGGAAGAGGGGCTCGCCGGGCGCGGTGCGCGTGCCGGCGGGGATGAGCCCCCACTGCGCGGCGTTCGAGAGGTCGAAGGGCGCGTTGCGGATGCCGAGCTGCTTGCGCAGCTCGTGCGCCTTGCCCGGGATGATCGGATCGAGGAGGATGCTCGCGATGCGAAGCGCCTCGAGCAGCGTGTTAAGCACGGTGTCGAGGCGGCTAGAGAGCGCTTCTTCGCGGGCCAGCTCCCAGGGCTTGACGTCGGCGATGTACTTGTTCGCCTTGCGGACCGCTTCCATGACGCCCTCGACGGCCCGGTCGAACTGCAGGGCCTCGAACTGCCGCGTGACCTTCGACGGCAGGTCCGTGAACGCCTGCCTGAGGTCCACGTCGATCGGCTCCATCGCGCCGGCCGCCGGCACGACCCCGTCGCGGTAGCGCTGCAGCATGCCGAGCGTGCGGTTGAGCAGGTTGCCCAGGTCGTTGGCCAGGTCGGAGTTGATGCGCTCTGCGATCGCCACCTCGGAGAAGCTCGAGTCGAGGCCGAAGCTCATGTCCCGCAGCAGGAAGTAGCGGAAGGCGTCGTTGCCGTAGCGCTTGACCATCTCGAGCGGCCGCACGACGTTGCCGAGCGACTTGCTCATCTTGCGGTCGTCGTTGAGCCAGTAACCGTGGACGTTCAGGTGCTGGTAGAGGGGGATGTCGGCGGCCTGCAGCATGATCGGCCAGAACAGGCCGTGTGGCTTGAGGATGTCCTTGCCGATGAAGTGCTCGACCGCGGGCCAGTAGCGGTCGACCGTGCCCCTGGACACCAGCACCGAGTAGTAGTTGATCAGCGCATCGAACCAGACGTAGGCGACGTGGTCCTCGTCCCACGGCAGCGGGATGCCCCACGGCACGCGGCTGCGCGGCCGGCTGATCGAGAGGTCGCCGATCGGCTCCCGCAGCATGGCGAGGACCTCGTTGCGGTAGCGCTCCGGCCGGATGAGGTCGGGGTTGGCCATGAGCGTGTCCCGCCACCACTCGCGGTACCGCTCCATCTTGAAGAAGTAGTTCGCCTCGGTGCGGTGCTCGGGCTCGATCTCGTGCTGCGGGCACTTGCCCTCGACGAGCTCCTTCTCCGTGTAGAACCGCTCGCACTTGACGCAGTAGAGGCCCGAGTACTCGCCGTAGACGATGTCGCCGGCGTCGTAGACCTTCTGCAGCACCTCGCTGACCACGCGCTTGTGGCGCTCCTCGGTCGTGCGGATGAAGTCGTCGTAGCGCACGCCGAGCCGGTCCCAGGTGTTGCGGAACTGCGCCGAGACCTCGTCGGCGTACTCCGACGGGGTCTTGCCGTGCGCGGCGGCGGCCTTCTGGATGTTCTCGCCGTGCTCGTCGGTCCCGGTCAGGAAGAACGTGTCGTCGCCCTTGAGCCTGTGGAAGCGCGTGACGACGTCAACGAGGATCGTCGTGTAGGAGTGCCCGAGGTGCGGCGCGGCGTTGACGTAGAAGATGGGGGTCGTCGCGTAGTAGCTCCCGCGCTCCTGGGCCTTGGGCTCCGGCGCGGGCTCCGTCTCGACCTGGACGTCCGGCTCGCCGTTCTCCGGGGCGACGAGCGGCTCCTCCGGCTTGTCGAGGACGATGCGGCTCTCGGGCATGCGGTCCACCATGCTGCTCCTTAGGTGGCGGGAGGCGGCTCCCCCTTCTCGCCAAGAAGAAGGGCGCCGGCTGAGTGCACGGCGCCCCGCGAGGTGCTGAGCGTTCGGCTCAGCCCGTCACAGGGCGTTGGTGCATCATCCCGCGCGCCATATCGGGCGGAGTATAGCAGAGGCTCTCCGGGCCGTCCGCGGCCGCCTGCCCAGGTCAGCTCCGCGGCGCCTCGCAGCCGTCGTCGTCGCAAGCCACGCCTTCGGCGCCGGTCAGCACCTGCAGCGGCCTCGCCTGCGGACCGAGCTGACGCAGGGCGGACAGGAACACCTCGGCTGGCTGGGCGCCCGAGAGGGCGTGGCGCTCGTCGAACACGAAGAACGGCACTCCGGTGACCCCGTACTCGCGGGCGAGCCTGAGGTCCGCGCGCACGGCGTCGGCGTAGGCGTCCGTCTCCAGGGCAGCCCGCACCTCGGCCTCCGCGAGGCCAGCCTCCGCGGCCGCGCGCACGAGCGTCTCCCGGTCGGCGACGTTCTCACCGCGCGACTGGTACGCCTGCATCAGCCTCTCCATGACCTCGCGCCCGACGCCCCGCTCCACCGCCAGGTGGGTCACGCGGTGGGCGTCGAAGGTGTTGGCCGACAGCGCCTCCTCGAGGTGGAACTCGAGCCCCTCCGAGGCCGCCGCCTGCGTGGCGTTGTCCATCATGCCGAGCGCCTGCTCGCGCGAGACGCCGTACTTGCTCGCCAAGTGGTCGACGGTCGTCCCGGGGCTCTCGGTCGGGGCGTCCGGCGCGAGCTGGAACGAGCGCCACACGACCTCCACCTGGTCGACGTGCTCGTAACGCTCGAGCGCCCGCTCGAAGCGCGTCTTGCCCACGTAGCACCAGGGGCAGGCGATGTCGGAGAAGATCTCTACCTTCATGTCCCTCCAGCGGCTGCGAGGGGCAGCCTCCCGGCAAGCTAACCCGGACCGGCGGCGCCCCAGGTCGGTCGGGGCGACGTGACGCCGGGGCGCAGCGCCCTCCGCCCTAGGTTCCGGACGCTGCGGGCCCGTTGTGAGACCATGGGCGCGATGACCGACGGCGCCGACTCCCGAGCCGCGGCCTCGGACTTCCAGCGCGCGCGGCGTCGCGCCGCGATGCGGGTGGTGCTGGGGCGGCTCCTGGGCGGCAGGCCGCAGAGCCTGCTCCGCTACGAGGAGGTCAGGCGCCGGCTGCACGCGGTGGAGGGCGCCGAGGTCAAGCTCCAGGACGTGCCGTTGGCGTCCATCGTCGGCTCGGTCGGCCGCTACCACGACTTCACCCGCGAGTTCCTGCCCCTGGTCGACGAGGGCAGGGGGCGGTGGGTGGGGGTGCGCCTCGCGATGACGGGCCTGGAGGGCGTGCCGCCCGTCGACCTCTACCGCATCGGCGACGCCTACTT
>JBIQIQ010000172.1:2360-4323 GCA_044507975.1 Deinococcaceae bacterium | reverse complement strand
CGCGGCCAGCCGCGGGGAGTACGTGCTCGACGGCAACGCCCGCATGCGCGAGCGTCCCGTCGGCGACCTGCTGAACGCGCTCGTGCGGCTGGGCGTGCAGGCGACCGGCGAGGGCGGCTACCCCCCCGTCGTCCTGCGGGCCGACGGCCTGCGCGGTGGCACGGTCAGCGTCAAGGGCGACGTGAGCTCCCAGTTCCTCTCGGGCCTGCTCATGGCGGCCCCGCTCGCCGCCGCGCCCCTCACCCTCGAGGTCGAGGGCGAGCTGCTCTCCAAGCCGTTCGTCGACATGACGCTGCGCGTCATGGAGCACTTCGGCGTCGGCGTCTCACGCGAAGGCTACCGCCGCTTCGAGGTGGCTCCGGCGACCTACCGGGCGCGCGACTACCGGGTCGAGGGCGACGCCATGGCCGCCGGGTACTTCTGGGCCGCTGCCGCGATCACCGGCGGCGAGGTCACGGTCACGAACCTGGGCGCCGGCACCCGCCAGGGCGACGCCCGTCTGGCCAAGGTGCTGGAGAGCATGGGTTGCAGCGTCGCCTGGACGCCGGACACGGTCACGCTCACCGGCCCGCGCCGCCTCACCGGCGGCGACTTCGACCTGAACGACATGCCGGACCAGGCGCAGACGCTCGCCGTCGTCGGCCTGTTCGCCGATGGCCCCGTGCACATCGCGAACGTCGGCAACCTCCGCGTCAAGGAGACCGATCGCCTCAGCGCCATGGCGCGCGAGCTCGGCCGCCTCGGCGCCCGGGTGGAGGAGGGCGACGACCACCTTACCGTCTGGCCACTGGCGTCGGCGCCCGAGGGGCCCGTCGAGCTCGAGACCTACGGAGACCACCGCATGGCCATGGCGCTGGCCGTGGCCGGAGCCCGTCTGCCCGACCTGGTCATCGACGACCCCGCCTGCGTGAACAAGACCTACCCGCGCTTCTTCGAGGACTTCCTCGGGCTCCTGAGGGCGGAGATATCATGACCGCCATGAGCGACGGGACCCGGCCGATCATCACCCTCGACGGTCCCGCGGCCTCCGGCAAGTCGAGCGCCGCCAAGGCGGTCGCCGCCAAGCTCGGCATCGCCTACGTCTCCAGCGGGCTGCTCTACCGGGCAGCCACGCTCGTAGCCCTCCGCGAGGGCGTGCCCCTCAGCGACGAAGCCGCGCTCCTGGGCATGCTGGCGCGCCACGACGTGCGCCTCGTCCCCGACGCCCAGCGCGACCGGCTCACCGTCGACGGCACCGAGGTCTCGCACCTGCTGCACACCGACCAGATCGACCAGCACGTCTCGGAGGTCGCGCGCCTGAGCGGCGTGCGGGACTGGGTGACCGACAGGTTGCGCGAGCTGGAGGGCCCCTTCGTCATCGACGGCCGCGACATGGGCACCGCGGTGTTCCCCGACGCGCGCTGGAAGTTCTACCTCACGGCCTCGCCGGAGGTGCGGGCGCGCCGGCGGGTGGGGGAGAGGGCGAGCGACCTGTCGGCGGTCGCCGAAGGCATCCGGCTGCGCGACGAGCGCGACGCCAGGCAGTCCGTGCCGGCGCCCGACGCCATCCATCTCGACACCGGTCCGTTGACGCTGCCGGCGGTGGTCGACTTCGTCTACTTCAAGGTCGCGGCGCGCTGGCCCGGACAGCCGGTGCCGGCTACGGCCTGATGGAGGGGCGCGCCTCGGAGCGAGGGGGGCGCTTCACGCTGCCGGCGGCGGAGCTCACCGCGGCGGTCGTCACGAGCACCAAGCACAAGCCCACGGCGCACCCGTTGGCGCGGGAGATCGCCGCGCTCCTCGAGCGCAACGGCACGGCGGTCACCCTCGACCTGGCCGGGGTGGCTTCTCTGCGCCCCGCCCTCGAGCGGTCCCAGCTGATCGTGTCGGTCGGTGGCGACGGCACGCTCCTGTCGGCGGCGCGCCGCTCGGTCGGCAGCGACGTGCCGGTGATGGGCGTGAACCTCGGCAAGCTCGGCTTCCT
>JBIQIQ010000172.1:0-2260 GCA_044507975.1 Deinococcaceae bacterium | reverse complement strand
GTCGGCTCGACCGCCTACTCCCTCTCGCTCGGAGGGCCCATCCTCGACCACGGCCTGCACGCTCTCGTCGTCACGCCCACGGCGCCGCACTCGTTCACGAACCGGCCCATCGTGCTGCCCGGCCACTGCGTCATCGGGCTCGAGATCCTCACGCGGCCGGACGAGATCGCGATGGTCGTCGACGGCCAGGAGTCCGTGCCCGTCACCATCGGCGACGAGGTGCTGATCACCGCCGCCCCGCGGGGGCTGCGGCTCGTCTCGACGGGGAGGCGCAGCGCGTTCGACGTGCTGCGCCTCAAGCTCGGCTGGGGCGCCGGTCCGGCCCCGGTGCTCGAGGAGGCCTAGGCGCGGGAGGTGCCCGACCTTCTCGTCGTCAGCAACGGCAAGGGGGAGGACTACGTGGCCGCGCGCGTGCTCGAGCGGCTGCGTCACCACGCCCCGCGGCTCGCCGTCCGGTCGTTCCCGCTCGTGGGCGTCGGCGAGCAGCTCGCGGAGGCGGGCGTCGAGGTCGTCGGGCCGCGGCGTCCACTGCCGTCCGGCGGGTTCACCATGCACTCGCCCCGCGTGCTGTGGGGCGACCTGCGCGCCGGCCTGGCGGGGCTCACGCTCTCGCAAGCCCGCTTCCTGCGCCGGCAGCGCCCGCGCGGCGTGCTCGTCGTGGGCGACGTCTACGCGCAGGCGCACGCCGCCCTCGTGCCCGCCCCGCGCCGCGTCCTCCAGACGCTGGTATCGGTTCACCACCGCGGCGGCGAGGGCCCCGGCTTGCGCTGGTTCATGGAGGGCATCAGGGCGCCGGAGCTCGCCCTGTTGAGGCGCGCCGACACGGTCTACGCCCGCGACGCCGCCACGGCCGAGTGGCTGAGCAGGATGGGCGTGGCGCGGGCCGCCTGGCTGGGCAATCCCATGATGGACGGCTTGGACGCCGAGCCGCTCCTGCCGCGCGGCGGCCGGGACGTGCCCGTGGTGGCGCTCCTGCCCGGCTCGCGCGGTCAGGCCGCCGCCAGCGCCGAGCTCATGCTCGCGGCGCTCGAGCTCGCGCGCCCCGTGCTCGCGATCGTGGCGTGGACGCGGCCCGTGCCGCCCCCGCTGCCAAGCGGCTGGGAGGCGGACGACGCCCCCAACGGCGTGAGCGCCGCCTGGCGCAGGGGAGAGCGGCGGGTCTGGTGGACGAGAGGCCGCTTCCCGCAGGTGCTCGCCTCGGCCGACGCGGTGCTGGGGACGGCTGGCACGGCGAACGAGCAGGCCGTCGGCCTCGGGCTGCCGGTCGTCGCGTTCCCCGTGCCGCCTTTCTACGGCGCCGCCTACATGCGCAACCAGAAGCGCCTCCTCGAGGGCGGCCTGCTCGCCTGCGAGGCCATCCCGCGCCGCGTCGCCGACATGCTCGACCTCGCGCTCACGGACGAGCGCGTGCGGGATGCCGCCCGGAGGGCGGGCGCGGAGCGCATGGGCGGCCCCGGCGCCAGCGACGCGCTGGCCCGCGACCTGGCCGCCTGGCTGGCGGGCTAGTCCGCCGCGACCGCCTCGCGCTCGGCGGCCTGCTCCTCGAGCAGCTCGGCGAGGCGCGAGACGCAGCGGTGGTGCTTCTTCGCGAAGGCGCTCTCGCGGTAGGAGGGGTGGAACACGCCTTCGAGCTCGCCCTCGCCCGACACCCGCAGGAGCAGGTTGCGGTCGTAGAGCTGGTCGACGAAGTGGACGAACCGCAGCGCGTCGTTCTGCGTGGGGATGACGCGGGCGCCGTGCACGTACACCGTGCCCACCTGCTCGAGGATGCCGGCGTAGCGGCTCGGGTGGTAGGCCGCCAGCAGCGTGAAGAGCTCGTCCCACGCCAGGGATAGCCGCGGAGCTGGCGAGGCCTCGGTGCGTTCGAGCTCGAGCAGGCGCGCCTCGCTCAGCCAGGCGCCGCCGGCGTGCCGCGCACGGAAGTCCGGACCGTCGACGCGCACGACCTCGAAGACGGCGGCCAGCGACTGGATCTCGCGCTGGAAGTCCTCGGCGTTGAAGCGCCCGCGCCCCTGCGCCTCCGGCGGCGTGTTCGAGGTCGTCACGACCGCGGCGCCGCCTGCCAGCAACGCTTGCAGGAACGTCTTGACCATCAGCGTGTTGCCGGGGTCGTCGAGCTCGAACTCGTCGATGCACAAGAGCCTCGTGGCCTCGAACTCCTCCATGGCGGGCCGCATGCCCAGCACGCCGATCAGGTAGACGAGCTGCTGGAAGCTCAGGTAGCGCTTGGCGGCGGTCTGGGCCCCGGAGTAGGCGGCAG
>JBIQIQ010000171.1:2406-4364 GCA_044507975.1 Deinococcaceae bacterium | reverse complement strand
AGGCGCGGGTGACGCGGGCGCCGACGGGCATCTCGGCCTCGTCGAGCATCTCGCGCGAGCGCCTGAGCTGACGCGCCAGGCTGCGCAGGACGTAGTCGCGCAGGCCGCGGTCGTTCATCGCCTGCTGCGGGTCGATCGGCGTGAGGCACGCGTCGTGCACCGCCACGACCGTCTCGGCGTGCTTGCCGCCGTCGAGTGCGGCCAGGCCGAGCACGTCACCGGGACCGTAGAGGTCGGCGATGCGGTCGCGGCCGAGGCTGGTGGGCACCACCGCCTTGAGGACGCCGTGGTTGACCACATAGAGGCTGGCGGCGTCGCGGTCGGCCTCGTACAGGACCTGGTTGGGCTCGAGGGTGCGGGTGGGCAGGGCCAGTCCGGACGGGACGATCCCTGGGGCTTCGCAACCGCTCGGCGTCTCGAGTGAATCGAACGTGTCGAGCATGGTTGTTCCTTTCTCGTCTGGCGAGCGCGGCCCTGGGGCCGTGCGGACGTTCGCTAGAGACTTCGACCCGCTCTAGCGAGCGGGCCAATGACTACAAAAACTATAGCACCCACACCCGCTGATGTCTATACTCGCCAGGGGCAGTGATAGCGCGATGAGATGCGTCCTGGACGAGGTTCCTGGCTCCCGAGCGGACCGGCGGCGAGATTGCGAACATGAGCGCAAAGTTAACTTCCCTCACATTTGACACATCTGCGCCGCTACCTTACCATTTGAGGCATGAGCGCGCGGACCGAACCCACACTCACCCCCACGCAGGAGCGGGTCTACTCCCGGCTGGTCGATCACCAGCGCCGCGTCGGCCGCCTGCCCGACCTGTCCGACCTGGCGCGCTCGCTCGGCATCCACTACGTCTCGCTCAGGCAGCACCTCGAGGCGCTCCAGAAGAAGGGCTACCTCGAGTTCGAGAGCCGCGGCCGCGGCCGCTCCCCCCATCTGTCTTTGCCGGCACAGGCCACCGGCGTCCCCGTCCTCGGCGACATCCCGGCCGGCCCGTACGACGCTGCCGTCGCCCACGCCGAGGCGTACCTGCCGCTGCCGGGCGTGGTCCAGGCCAGCTTCGCCCTCCGCGTGCGCGGTGACTCGATGGCCGACCTCATCCAGCCCGGCGACGTCGTCCTCCTGTCGCGCCGCCAACCCGCGCGCGAAGGCGAGATATGCGCTGTGCGCGTCGGCGAGGAGGACGTCACCCTCAAGTACGTCCACCGCCTGCCGGGCGGCCGCGTCGAGCTGCGGCCGCACAACCCGCGCTACGACACCCTGGCCGTGCCCGCCACCGACGTCAGCATCGACGGCGTGTACCTCGGGCTGCTCCGCGGCGGGGCGGCCGACGCGCTGCTCGAGCCTGCTTGAGCGAACGTCGCCGGGCTCACGGCTGAGGGCTCGGAGCCCTCAGCCCGTCTGGACCACCACGCCATCCTCGATCAGCGCCCTCGCCTCGCCCTCGTCCATGCCGAGGTCGCGGGTGAGCACGTCGAGGCTGTGCTCCCCGAGCCGTGGCGGAACCGGGGCGGCGCCCTCCGAGGGCCTCAGGCCGAGGCCCTCCCCACCGGGTCCCGTGGCGGCCCAGAGCGGGCTCGCGACCATCGGGACCTCGCCGGCCGTGGCATGCGGCCCCGTCACGACCGAGCCGCGAGCCACGGCCTGCGGGTCGGCAAGCGCCTCGGGTAGCGTCAGGACCGGCGTCGCCGGCACCCCCGCCCGCGCGCAGGCCGCCACCAGGTCGTCCCGCCGCCAACGCGCCACGCGCTCCCGCAGTGCCGGCACGAGCTCGGCACGGCGCGCGACGCGGGCCGTGTTGGTCGCGTAGCGCTCGTCGGCGGCCAGCTCGGGAACGCCCAGCACACCGCACAGCCTCGCGAACTGCGCGTCGTTGCCGACGGCCAGGACGAGCGCCCCGTCCTCCGCCTCGAACGACTGGTACGGCACGATGCTCGGATGCCCGCTGCCCAGGCGC
>JBIQIQ010000171.1:0-2306 GCA_044507975.1 Deinococcaceae bacterium | reverse complement strand
GCAGCGTCGTAGCCCGGCTCCTTCGCTCGCGGACCGGTCTGGCCGAACCCCGTGATGGAGACGTAGACGACGCGGGGGTTCGCGGCCGCCACGCTGGCGTAGTCGAGGCCGTAGCGCCCGAGGTCGCCGGCCTTGAAGTTCTCGATCACTACGTCGGCGCCCTCGGCCAGCCGGCGCACGACCGCGGCGCCGCGCGGGTCCTTCAGGTCGACGGCCAGGCTCCTCTTCCCGCGGTTCACCGACAGGTAGTAGCCGCTCTCCCCCCCGAGCCAAGGCGGTCCCCACGAGCGCGTGTCGTCCCCCTTGGGAGCCTCGACCTTGACGACGTCGGCGCCGAGGTCGGCCAGCAGCTGGGTGCAGTAGGGCCCGGCGAGGACCCGGCTGAGGTCGAGGACCTTGATCCCTGTTAACACTCCGTGAGTCTAGCCACGGCAGTGGGTCGCGCGACCTGTGCTACCTTCGGCCTCAGATCAAAGAACGAGGAGGCACCAATGCGAACCGTCATCCGGTCTTGCGTCGTCCTGGCTTTCCTGGCCTCTGGCCTGGTCGCCGCTCAGGTCCCGTTGTCGATCGCCACCGGCGGCACCGGCGGCGTCTACTACCCGGTAGGCGGCGGCTACGCGCAGGTGATCGACCAGTTCGTCGAAGGCTACACGGCGACGGTAGAGGCGACCAACGCCTCGGTCGACAACGTCGCGTTCATCTCGCGCGGTGACGCCGACATCGCCCTCGCCCTGGCGGACACCGTCCTGGCCGCCTACGAAGGCACGGGCAACTTCGGGGCCGGCGGGCAGCTCCCCCAGCTCCCCAACCTCAGGGCCATCACGGTCGCGTACACGAACGCCGTGCACATCATCGTCAGGGCCGATTCCCCGATCCAGAGCCTGGCGGACCTCCGCGGCCGCCGCGTCTCCGTGGGCGCACCCGGCTCGGGCACCGAGGTCTCGGCGAACACGATCCTCGAGGCCGTAGGCATCACTTACGACGACATGACGGTCCAGCGCCTCGGCGCCAACGAGACCGCCGACGCCCTGCGCGACGGTGCGATCGACGCCGGGTTCTGGTCTGGCGGGCTGCCGACCGGCGCCGTGATGAGCCTCGCCGAGACCCACGACATCCGCCTGGTTCCGATCAGCGACGCGGAGCTGGAGCAGATCCGAGCCGCCGACCCCACGCTGATCCGCTACGTCTTCCCCGCCGACGGTTACCGCGGCCTCGCCGAGACGGCCTCGATCGGCACACCGAACCTGATAGTCGTCGCAGCGGAGATGGACGAGGAGCTCGCCTACGAGTTCACGAAGGCGCTGTTCGAGCACATCGACGTCGTGCGGAACATCCACCCGTCGGCGAACGAGACGACGCCAGAGACCGCCCTCGAGTCACCGATCCCGCTGCACGCCGGCGCGATCCGTTACCTCGAGGAGATCGGCCTGAGCGTGCCGGACCACCTCAGGGTCGACTGAGGAGCAGCTCGAGACATGGGGACGCGCGCGCCGGGGACCGCTGGAGCCCGGCGCGCGCGTACTCGTGACCGGGCGCCGCTTCCCCTCCTCGCCGTCCTCGCCCTAGTCGGGGCTTCGGTGGTGAGCCCCGCTCCGGCGTCGCTCGAGACCGCCGACGGCGAGGCGCGCCCGCGCCTGGTCGTAACGACCGGGGACGATGTGGTGCTCGTGGACGTACCTCTACCTGACGACGAGACGTGGCTCATCGAATGGCGCCACTCGGTCGCCCAGGTCACCATCGTCGACACCTTCGCCTACCGTGAAGGCACCATGCTCGTGACCGGGCAACTGACGCCGCATCTCGACATCGCCGGCTTGGGCGCATACGCCGGGCGAGGCGCGCTCGAGACCCGCGCCGACGGCACGTACTGGCTGCGAGACATCGACCTGCCGCTCCACGGCAACCGGCATAGCCTGATCATCGGTACCGAGAGGGCGCCTTCGGTGCTCGTCGTCGGTGACCAGCGGTTCGAGCTGAGCCGCACCAACCCAGGGGCCCACGCCCGCGTAGAGGTGCTCCACAGATGACCGACTCGCCCGTCAGTCCATCCGTCCCCCCTGCCACGGAGCAGAGCGGTCCGCCACTTGCGGCCTGGGTCGTCGGCGTCGTCACGCTGCTGGCGCTCGCCCTCGGGGTGTTCCAGCTCTACACGGCCGGCGTCAGGCCGTTCAACCTGTTCGTCCAGCGCGGGTTCCACCTGATGGTCATACTGATCATCACGTTCCTGACGTTCCCGTTCCGCAAGCGGCCGCGAGAAGCGCTCGACTGGGTGGCCGACGGGCTGTTCATCGCCAAGGAGATCG
>JBIQIQ010000170.1:0-4419 GCA_044507975.1 Deinococcaceae bacterium | reverse complement strand
GCCCAGGACGGGCACGCCGGCGTCGACGTAGGGCTTGAGCCGCGCCACGTTCGCCGAGGCCATCTTCTTGGCGTCGCGCAGCATGCCCTTGGAGACCTGGGGGCGCCCGCAGCAGCCGTAGGGCACGAGCTCGACGTCGTAGCCGAGCCGCTCGAGCACGGTCACGGCGGCCTGTCCGGGGCCGTGCTCGTTGTGGCGCGTCCAGGTGTCGACGAAGAGCGCGACGCGGGTACGGCCGGGGGCGGCCGCCACCCGCTCGCGCCGGTCGAACCAGCGCTCGAAGCGCTCCCGCTCGTAGCTGGGGAGCACGCGCCGGGCGTCGACCCCGACGGCCTTCTCCATCGCCCACCGCACGGGCCGCAGGGGGAGCAGGGCGTTGGCGAGCGGGGCGAGCGCCTGCCCGAGGGGCGCGACCATGCCGACGTTGGCGAAGGCGCGGGCTGAGAGCGACACGCCGTGCTCGTCGTGGTAGTGCTGGAGCCACTCGTACTTGAGCTTGGCCATGTCGACCTGGCTGGGGCACTCGGCCTTGCAGGCCTTGCACTCGAGGCAGAGGTCGAGGACCTCGTAGACCGCCTGGCTGGTGAGGCCGCCCGGCAGGCCGCCGGTGATCGCCTCGCGGAGCACGTTGGCGCGGCCGCGGGTGGAGTGGTCCTCGTCGCGGGTGGCCATGTAGCTGGGGCACATGGTGCCGACGTCGACCTTGCGGCAGGCCCCGACGCCGGTGCAGGCTTCGATGGCGCCGAGGAAGCCCTCCTGGCCGGAGAAGTCGAAGTGCGTGGCGAGCGTCGCCTCTGGGTAGTCGGTCCCGTAGCGCAGGCTCTCGGTCATGGGCGGGGCCTCGACGACCTTGCCGGGGTTCATAAGCCAGTGGGGATCGAAGGCGCGCTTGACCTCGACGAACGCCTCGTAGAGCCGGTCGCCGAACATGCGGCGGTTCTGGTAGGAGCGGATGAGGCCGTCGCCGTGCTCCCCGGACCAGGAGCCGCCGTGCTTCAGGACCAGCTCGAAGACCTCCTCGCTGATGCGACGGTAGGCCTCGATGCCGCCCTCGACCTTGAGGTCGATCAGGGGCCGCACGTGGATGACGCCGACCGAGGCGTGCGCGTACATGACGGTGCGCGAGCCGTGGCGCCGCGCCACCTCGATGACCTCGGGGATGTACTGCGGCAGCCGGTCGACGGGGATGGCGGCGTCCTCGACGAAGGGAGTGGGCTTCTGCCTGCCCTTCATCGTCGCGTAGATGCCGAGGCCGGCGCGCCGGAGCTCGAAGATGTCGCGCATCTGGGCCGGGTGCCTGGCGACGAACGAGCCGTAGGCGAGCGCGGCCACCTCGGGGTCGGCGTCGAGGGCGGCGAGCTGGCCATCGAGCTCCTCGTCGGTCTCGCCGTCGAACTCCACGAGCAGCACGGCCGCCGGGTCGCCGACGACCCAGCTCGTGAGCGGAGCGATGTGCGGGTTGTCCTGGCCGAGCTCGAACAGGTCGCGGTCGAGGAGCTCCACGGCGGCCGGCCCGTGGCGGTTGACGTACTGCACGGCCGTGAGGCACTTCTCGAGGGTGTCGAAGTGGCGCATGTCGAGCACCCGCCGCGGCGGGAGCCGGTGCAGGGCCAGCTTGACCTCGAGGATGACGGCGAGCGTGCCCTCGCTGCCGCAGACGAGCTTGGCGAGGTTGAACGGCCCCTCGCCGACGAGCTCGTCGAGGTTGTAGCCGCCGACGCGGCGCATGACCTTGGGGTAGCGCGCCGCGATCTCGGCCTCGTTGTCGTCGACGAGCTCCTTGACGCGCCGGTAGAGGTCGCCCTCGCGCCCCGGCTGGGCCAGCTTGGCGGCGAGCCCAGCCTCGTCGAGCGGGCCGAGCTCGAGCTCGGTGCCGTCGGCCAGTAGGGCCGTGAGCGACATGACCTGATCGACGGTCTTGCCGTACTTGATCGAGTGAGTGCCGGACGAGTTGTTGGCCACCATGCCGCCGACGTTCGCGCGGTCGGTGGTGGCGACGTCGGGCGTGAACTGCAAGCCGTGGGGAGCGAGGTAGCGGTTGAGCTGGTCGCGCACCACGCCCGGCTGCACGCGCACCCAGCGCTCCTCGAGGTTCAGCTCGAGGACGTTCGTGAGGTGCTTGGAGACGTCGATGACGAGCGCCTCGCCGACCGTCTGCCCGGCGAGGGAGGTGCCTCCGCCACGCGGCAGGATCGGCGCGCCGTGCTCGGCGGCGACGCGCACGGCCGCTCGCACGTCGTCGGCGTCGAGCGGCACGACCACGCCGATCGGAGCGATGCGGTAGGGGCTGGCGTCGGTGGCGTAGAGGGCGCGGGCCTTGTCGTCGAAGCGCACCTCGCCCCTCACCGCCGCGCGCAGGTCGCGCTCGAGGGCGGCGGGGTCCGAGGCGGCCCGCGGGGCAGGCAGGCCCTGGCGCAGCGGCCGGGGAGGGTGGAGCGTGGCGTTGGCGTCTGCCGCCTGAGGCATGCGGCAGGCTAACTCCCGGGGGGCCGCGGGGTACAGCGCGCGCGACGGTCTCGGTTAGCCTTGGTGAGCGTGGAGCCGGGCGTCGAGACCATGTCGCGGGTGCTGCTCAGCCAGGCGGTGTTGATCCCCAACCTGATCGGCACGTTCGTCTTCGCTCTCTCGGGCGGCGTGGCGGGCGTGAAGGGGCGGGTCGACGTGTTCGGGCTGGCAGTGCTCGCCTTCGCCGCCGGCAACGCCGGGGGCATCACCCGCGACCTGCTGCTGGGGCGCTTCCCCTCCGGCAGCATCAGCGACTGGAGGTTCCTGGCCGTGTCGGTGCTGGCGGCCATCGTCGTCTTCTTCTGGTACCCCGACATCGACCGCCGGCGCCGGCTCGTCCTCTACTTCGACGCCGGCGGCCTCGCGCTCTTCGCCGTGATCGGCACGCTGGCCGCGCTGTCCGTGGGCATCAGCCCGCTCATGGCTCCCGTGCTCGGCATGATCACGGGGATCGGGGGAGGGATGGTGCGCGACCTGCTCGTCAACGAGACGCCGGCCGTGCTCAGGAGCGAGCTCTACGCCATCGCGGCGCTGGCCGCGGGTCTAGTCGTGGTCGTGGGCGACTGGCTCGAGTGGCCGTGGCTGGTGACGTTCACCGTCGGCGCGGGGCTCTGCTTCTTCCTGCGGATGATGGCCATCCACCGGAACTGGCGCCTGCCCACCGCCCGGTGGTCGGGCCACGGAGACGGCTGAGCGCGGCTCAGCCCCGGTCGGCGAGGGGGGCCGGCTCGCGCAGCTCGTGGCCACCGACGGCGACGGCGTCTCGCGGCGTCGAGGCCTCCTCGCCCTCACCGAACAACGCCACGACGGCGGCGGCGAACGCCTCGTCGTCGAAGTGCCGGTACGCGTGTACGAGATTGCGCAGGCGGTAGCGGCGCATCAGGCCGGCCAGCAGGGAGTCCGAGCCCATCGGGTTGAGCTTGAAGCCCGGCGGGGTCACGCGCGCGCGGTCGGCGTCGTCGAGCAGGTCGAGCTCGCGCAGGGCGACGCGCAACCGGCCCAGCTTGGGCTCCGGTATCCCGTGCTGCAGGCCCCGGCGGAACGCCACCAGGCCCCGCCTGAGCTCGTGCACGGTCGGGTATCCGAGAGCCTCGTCCTCGATGCGCGCGAGGTCCTGCTCCGACAGGTCGAGGGTGAACGGCGCTCCCGACGCGAGGTGCCGCTCGAGGTCGGCGACCGGGTCGGCGAGCGGCCCCGTCACCAACGGTCCGGTGGCCGGCCCGCGCGCCGCCGCGGTCGGCACCCCGGGGCGCGGCGCCCGCGCCACCCTGGCCGCCGCCGCGGCGGTCTCCGGCCCGCGGGACGACGCGTCGAGGGAGAGCGGGCAGCAGGGCCTGACGGCCTCGGCCAGCAGCTCCAGGTTCCTCTGCGACTGCCACTCGTTCTCGCGCAGCGTCGCCGCCACGAAGACGTCGCCGCCGAGCGGCAGCTGGCCGGCCAGGTCGCCCATCTGCCACGCCACGCCCTTGATGCCGCCTACGCGGAGCTGGAGCGTCGTGCCCGCGGCGCCGACCGCCCGAGCGAGCTCGAGCCGGCCGGCGATCGCGAAGAGGGGGGAGGCGTGGCCCTCCCCGAACGGCTCGAGCTCGAGGATCGCCCGGTAGAGGCCGTCGTCGACCTCGGTGGGGGAGATGAGCGCGTCGGCGACGACGGTGCGCACGCTGGGCTCGAAGCCGCCTACGTACTCGACCACCGCGTCGCGGAACGCCCCGAAGCGGCTCATGTCGAGGGCGAAGCCCGCCGCCTGACGGTGGCCGCCGAAGCGGTCGAGATGCTCCGCGGCGGCGCGCAGCGCGTCCACGGCCGAGACACCGGGCGTCGACCGCACGCTGCCCTTGCCGCCCGCCGTGATGAAGACCGGCTTGTAGTACCGCTCGAGCAGCTTGCTCGCGACGATGCCCATGACGCCGGCGT
>JBIQIQ010000169.1:0-4461 GCA_044507975.1 Deinococcaceae bacterium | reverse complement strand
GCTGCGCGTCGGGCGCGGCACCGAGGGGCACCTCGCATGAGCGTGGCTACCTTCCTCTCCCGTCGGCGTGGGCGCCGGGGCCCGGACGCCACCGACTGGCTCACGTACGCCTACCTGGTCGTGGGCGTGCTCGTGATGTTCGGACCCGTCGCGTGGCTCGTGCTGTCTAGCTTCAAGACTCCCGCGGGCCTCGTGGAGTTCCCGCCCTCGCTGCTGCCCATGTCGGCCGTGACGGTGGAGGTGGACGGCTACCCCCAGCCCCTCCCCCTCTTCGACGTGACGTTGCCGGACGGCTCCACGGCGAGGCTGGCCCAGGCGCGGCGCGTCGGCCTGGAGGCGCAGATGGTCGACCCCGAGCGGCCGGGTGAGGTGCTGCGCGTGCCGGTCGCGGACCGCGTCGAGGTCAGGGCTCTGCGCTTCCAGCTCGCGAACTACACCGAGCCGCTGCGGCGCTTCAACTTCCTCACCTACCTGAAGAACAGCGTCTTCGTGACGGTGACGGCCACCTTGATCACGCTCGTGATCAACAGCATGGCGGCGTTCGCCCTCTCCAAGTACCGCTTCCGGGGCCGCAACGCCGTGTTCCTGCTGATCTTGAGCACGCTGATGATCCCCCTCAGCGTCGTGCTCGTCCCCGTCTACCTGGTGATCATGCAGGTCGGATGGGTGAACGACCTCTGGGGCGTGATCATCCCGGGCGCCGCGACCCCCACGGGCGTGTTCCTCCTGCGGCAGTACATGCTCACCATCCCCGACGAGCTCCTCGACGCCGCCCGCATGGACGGCGCGTCCGAGTGGCGCATCTACTGGCAGGTCATGCTGCCTCTCGCCGCACCGGCCCTGGCCGTGCTCGCGATCTTCTCCGTCATGTGGCGCTGGAACGACTTCCTGTGGCCCCTCATCGTGCTCACCCGCAGCGAGAACTTCACGCTCCAGGTCGGGCTCAACGCGTTCCAGGGCGAGCTGAACGTGCAGTGGCACTTCGTCCTGGCGATGACGGTGCTGACGTTGCTGCCGATCACCCTCGTCTTCTCGTTCCTCCAGCGCTTCATAACCAGCGGCATCGCCAGCACCGGCGTCAAGGGCTGAGCCGGGCCTTCATCCTCCGGCGCGCTCACGCGCCCCGAGGCCTTCTCATGCCGGGGGGCACCAGAATCCCTGCGTCCGCCCCACGTGCGGACGGAGGGAGGTGCGAAACGGTCCGTTCTGCTACACCAGACCGCGACAAGACCGGACGGCGCCAGAACGCGTCCATCTAGAGGAGTACCCATGAAGAACACGAACAAGCGCATCTTCGGAGCCGTGCTGGCGATCGCAGCCGGCGCCGCCATAGCCTTCGCGCAGGTGACCCCGCTCACCGGCATCAACCTAGCCGAGTCGTCCGAGCACGGTCAGTTCCTCACCGACCAGGACGGCATGACGCTCTACGCGTTCCGTCCCGATGCCCAGGGCGCTAGTACCTGCTACGACGACTGCGCCACGAACTGGCCGCCCGTGACGGTGGAGAGCGCAGACGCCCTGCCTACCCTCGGCATGGGCCTCGACCAGGCGCTGCTCGGCACCATCGAGCGCGACGACGGCACGCTGCAGGTCACCTACAACGGCTGGCCCCTCTACTACTACCTGGGCGACATGGAGGCCGGCGTAACGAACGGCCAGGGCCTCGGTAGCAACTGGTTCGTCGTGGACGCCGCCGGCGCGATGATCGGCGCCGCCGACGACGCGGCCCAGCCCGCCGACGAAGAAGGCGACGACGGCGGTGAAGAGGGCGAAGAAGGCGAGGGCGAAGGCGGCAACTGAGCCGCGCCTCGACCTGACCCGACCAAGTAACGAGAGACCCCGGCGCCGTCTGGCGCCGGGGTCTTCTTCGTTCGAGAGCTCGAACGGCTTCCGGGCCTCAGGTCATCGCGGCGCGGGCACGCCCAGGGTCTCCATCGCCTCGATCAAGGCGGCCGGCAGACCGCCGCCGCCGAGGACCGGTTGGAGGCTGACGTCGACCCCGCTCACGTGCCCGCCGACCGGCACGTCGACCCAGTCGGAGGAGTTGATGCTGCCGGGCGCGCGGTGGTAGCCGAAGAAGTCACCGGTGTCGACGCGCCCGTTGCCGTTCTCGTCGGACCAGGCGCTGAGCAGGTTCCTGCCGGACTCGACGTCGAACTCGTAGTGGGAGATGACCCCATTGCTGGAGGTGCTGCCGCTCACGACGAGGCCGCCGCCGGGGTCCTCCTTGAACGCCGCCACCACCATCGGCCCGTCCAGCTCGCCGAGCGTCGGCAGGTCGAGGTGGAGGAAGCGCACGGTGTAGAGGAACTCCTGGCCGTCGACATCGAATATGGGCTGGATCCCGAAGTAGCCGGTCTCCTCCAGGTACTCGCGGTCGATGTAGATGCGCACCTGCACCGACTCTCCAGGCGCCAGCGAGCCGGAGATCGACGACGCCGACGGGTCGTCGACGAGCTCGGCCGCTACGGCACCGGTCGGCACCGGCCCCGGGTTGTCCTGCTCCGCCCCGCCTTGCAGGTAGAACTCGAAGACCCAGTCCGCCGTCTCGTCGCCGACGTTCGTGACCGTGAAGGACGCGCTCTCTTGGACGGCCCCGAGGTCGAGGATCGGCGGGTCGAAGACGAGGTAGGGACCCTCGGCCGGTGGGGGCGGAGGCGGGGGCGGGTCGTCGGAGCGAGCGGCCTCCAGGGCCAGACGCGCGTCGATCAACCCGGCGCCGCAGTCGAAGCCGTAGAGCTCACGCCCGTCCACGCCGCCCGCGCGGCACTCCGAGTTGGTTAGGCGCGTCGCGCTTCCCGCCAGCGCGGCCAGCGCGGTCTCGGCGTCCAGGTCGGGCTCGAGCGCGAGCATCAGAGCCACCACGCCGGAGACGTGGGGGGCGGCCATCGAGGTGCCCTGCATGTAGGCGACGCCGTTCCCGCTGCCGAGGCTGATCACCGCCTGGCTGAGCCCCTGGGTGAGGTCGCCTCCGGGCGCCATGAGGTCGATGCGCGAGCCGAAGTTCGAGTACCAAGCCCTGTCTCCGTCGCGGTCGGTGGCGCCGACCACGATCGCCCCGGGGCAGTTCGCAGGCGTGAACCCCGCCGCCGCCTTGGCCTCGTTGCCGGCGGCCGCGACCACCACGGCGCGCGCCGTGGCGTAGTTCATAGCCTCCAGGAGCACCGGGTAGCACTCCGGGGCCGGGCCGCCCAGGCTGAGGTTGACCACGTCGGCCGGGTTGGCGTTGTTGGGCACGCCCGAGAGCGAGCGGCCGACCGACCAGTAGAGGCCGTCGGCGATGTCGGCGACCGCGCCACCCTTCGAACCCAAGACGCGCACGGGCAAGATCCGAGCGCTCCAGTCGACGCCAGCGACGCCGGTGCCGTTGTTCGTCGCCGCCCCGATCGTGCCCGCCACGTGGGTCCCGTGGTACTCGCCGCCCGGGTAGGAGTCGTAGGGGTCGCTGTCGCGACCGTCGCCGTCACGAGCGCTGTCCGGGTCGGTGATGAAGTCGTAGCCCGGCACCACGCGCCCAACCAGGTCGGGGTGGCGCTTGCTCGGGTCCGCCTGGCTGTAGAGGATGCCCGTGTCGAGCACGGCCACAACGACGTCCGAGCTGCCGGTGGTGATGTCCCACGCGCCCTCGAGGTCGATGGCGCGGTAGTGCCACTGGTCGCCGTAGCGCGGGTCGTTGGGTGCGAGCGCCGGGAACAGGAGGTAGTTCGGGTGCGCGTACCGCACGTCGGGCCGCGCCTCCAAGGCGGCGGCCAACGCCAGCGCCTCCGGCAAGGAGTCTGCCGTCGTGCGGTACAGCATGGCGCCCTCGGCCGCCAGGGGCCGGATCGCTTCCAAGGCGAAACCGGCCTCCCTGAACCCGCTCACGGCCGCGGCCTGCAGGCCCGGCTCGAACGCCACGATCAGCTCGCCAGGCACGAAGGGCCGGTCCGACATCTCTCTCCGCTCCGGCGCGACCGTCTCGCGCGGCTGTACCGGCGAAGGCCTCCCGTCCACGCGCGACGCGCTGGAGACGCCGACCTTCACCTGGCCGGAGACGGTGCCCGAGCCTGTCCCAGGTGAGCCGTTGCCGCAGGAGGCGAGCAGCATGGCCAGAGCCGCGGCGACCGCCAGCCAGCCCAGCCTCACCCGCGCCGTCGACGAACCCCTCTTCACCATCGCAACCTCCGCATGCCCCCAGCTACCTGTTCGACGGAGCATATCTGCGAGCCGGAGCTCGGGCGCCGCCGCCTTCACGAACGATGAAGCGACCTGAGAGGCGCGCGGTCTTCATGTGAACCCGGGTCTCCCGTCCTCCGCTCCCACGGCGCGAGCGACGGTCGAACCGACCTCGACGTCGCCTCGGCCTTGCAAGCGCTGCCGGACGGCGTGCTATCCTTCTCTGCCGGGACCGAAGCCGGTCCACCGAACGCGCCCGTAGCTCAGCTGGATAGAGCGTCTGACTACGGATCAGAAGGCCAGGGG
>JBIQIQ010000168.1:0-4467 GCA_044507975.1 Deinococcaceae bacterium | reverse complement strand
GCCTGCAGGTCGTAGAGGTGCGGGCGCTTCTGCCTGCGCAGCTCGAGGAGGTCGCGGAACCCCGCCGTCGTGATGAGCCCGCACCTCGCGCCGCGCATCTCGACGAGCACGTTGGTCGCGATCGTGCTCCCGTGGGCGAAGGCGGCCACGTCACCGAGGCTCGCGGAACGATGGGCGAGCGCCCGGTCCACGCCCTCGAGCAGCCCCTGGGACCTGTCGGGGTACGTGGTGAACACCTTGAAGGCATCGAGCTCGCCGGACACGTCGTCGTACACGATGAAGTCGGTGAAGGTGCCGCCGATGTCCGCGGCCAGGTAGAGCGGCAACGCGTTCCTCCCTCTCAGTTCTGCAGCCGTGGGTCCAGCGCGTCGCGCAGGCCCTCGCCGAGCAGGTTGACCGCCAGGACCAGCACCAGGATCGCGATGCCAGGCACCGCCGAGAGCCACCACGCCGAGTCGACGTAGTGCTGGCCCATCGAGATCATCGTTCCCCACGCCGGCAGGCTGGGCGGCACGCCGAAGCCGAGGTAGCTGAGGCTCGCCTCCGAGAGGATGGCGATGCCGAGGCGGATGGTCGCCAGCACCATGAAGGTGTGGAAGACGTTGCGGGCGATCTCGACCACCATGATCGGCACCGCGCTGCGGCCCAACGCCTGGGCCGCCTCCACGTACGCCTTGTTGCGCTCGACCACCACCTCGCTGCGCACCAGCCTGAAGAAGTGGGGCCAGCCGGCCAGCGACAGCACCAGCGTCAGGTTGGTGATGCCTGGGCCAAGGAGTCCCATGAGCATGATTGCGAGGATCAGGAACGGGAACGCGAGCGTCCAGTCGGCGGCGCGGCTCAGCACGTCGTCGGTGCGGCCGCCGAGGTAGCCGCCGAAGAGCCCCAACAGCCCTCCCACCAGCCCCGATAGCAGCACCACGCCGACGCCGACGCGCATGGAGGCGCGGGCGCCGTGGATCACCTGGGAGAAGACGTCCCTGCCGAGCTGGTCGCTGCCCAACAGGTTCTGCGGGGTGCCGGCCTCGAGCCAGACGGGCGGGCGCAGGCGCGCCCTGAGGTTGCCCTGGGTGGGGTCGTGCGGCGCGACGAGCGGGGCCAGCAGGGCCACGAGCAGGTACATGACGACTATCACCAGGCCGGCGGTCGCCCAGGGGTTGCGGAGGAGCTTGCGGAACGTGCGTTCGCGCGACGGCATCAGATACCTACCAACGGATCCGTGGGTCGATGAGCGAGTAGAAGAGATCGACGAAGAAGCTGATGAGGACGTACATGACACATAGGAGGATGACGGTGCTCTGCACCAGCGGGTAGTCGCGGGCGTAGATGGCGTCCACGAGCAGGCGGCCGAGACCCGGCCACGAGAAGACCGTCTCCAGAACGACGCTGCCGCTGAGAAGCGAGCCGGCCTCCAGCCCGGCGACCGTGATCATCGGGATCAGCGCGTTGCGCAGCGCGTGGAGGTAGACGATGCGCCGAAAACGCAGCCCCTTGCTCTTGGCGGTGCGGATGTAGTCCTGCTGCAGCACCTCGAGCATGCTCGACCGGACCACGCGCGCCAGGACGGCGCTGTAGGCGGTGCCCGCCGTCAAGGCAGGCAGCGCCAGGTGCTTGAGCGCGTCGGCGAACGAGGCCAGGTCACCCGCGATGAGCGCGTCTAGCGTCATCAAGCCGGTGACCCGAGGGGGCGTGAGCTCGTAGGCGATCCGCCCGAGGCTCGGCAGCCACCCGAGCGTGACGCTGAAGAGCAGGATGAGCATGATGCCCTGCCAGAACGAAGGCATCGACAGCCCCACGAAGTTGAGGCCCATGATCGCCCTGTCCACGACCGAGTTCTGACGCACGGCCGCGATGACCCCGATCGGCAGGCCGAGGGCGAACGAGACGACCATCGCTACCAGGGTCAGCTCGAGGGTGGCGGGGAAGCGCTCGGCGAGCAGCGCGCGAACGGGTCGCTCGGTCGCGAGCGACGTCCCGAGGTCTCCGGTCACCAAGCTGGCCATGAAGCGGCCGAACTGGATGGGCAGGGGTTGGTCGAGGCCGAGGGCGGCGCGCTTGCGCTCGATGTCCGCCTGGGTGACCCCTTCCTCCTGGCCCATCATCACGGCGACCGGGTCGCCCGGCGTCAGGCGCAGCAAGGCGAACACCGTGACCGCGATGACGAACACGAGTACGACCAGCTGGATGAAGCGCTTGAAGACGAATGCGAACGACATCTTCCGATCGGCTCCTACGCTTCATCCGGCTGGTCGCGGGTCATGGCTCAGGCGCCGCGATCAGGGCGTCTCGAGATCGACCCTATGCATGTTGACGCGGCCCCCAGGGTGAGCATCGAAGCCGACGACGTTGGCCCGCGCGGCCTCGATGGTCTGCGGCACCGCGAGGGAGATGAACGGCATCTCGTCGACGACCATCTCGTACGTGCGGCGGAACGCCGCCTCGCGCTCGGCGACGTCGACGATCGACGGCGCCGCCCTGATGGTGTCCCAGAACTCCTGGTTCGAGTTCCACACCGAGAAGCCGGTGCCCGGCTCGGCCGGGTACATCGGCCACTGGGGGTTGCCGGAGGCGTTGCCCCAGGTCTGTATGACGGCCTGCCTGCCCGTCGTCTGGACCGCCTCGAGCAGCGCGGCCGCCTCCCAGGTGCGGACCTGGGCGTCGATGCCGATCTCACGGAGCATCTGCGCCACGGCCTCGGCGACGAGCAAGTTGGTTCCGATGGTGTCGATGGTCACCTGGAGGTTGGGCACGCCTGCGTCGGCGAGCATCGCCTGCGCCCGCTCGGGGTCGTACTCGAACGGTTCGAGGTCCGGGTGCATGACCTCCGAGTTCCATGTGACCGGCAGACCGTAGAGGGGGTCGGCGAGCCCACCGAAGACGGCCTCGACGAGCAGGTCGTAGTCGATGGCGTAGGCCAGCGCGCGGCGCACGTCCGGGTCGTCGAAGGGCGCCAGCTCGGTGTTGAAGGCCAGGAACACGGGGTTGGTGCCCGGGCCCGTCTTGAGCGTGACGTTGGCATCGCCCTGCACGACGGGGATCTGGTCGGCGAGCAGGCCCTGGATCACGTCGAGGTCGCCGGCTCGGAGGCCCGCGAGACGCGAGGCGGGGTCGGGAACGACCTCGAAGATGACGCGGTCGAGCGCGGCGGGGCCGGGGGTGCCGCCGAGGTCCGGCGCTCCGCCCCAGTAGTCGTCGTAGCGTTCCAGCACGATGCGCTCGGCGTAGTTGGCCTCGACGAACTTGAACGGACCGGCGCCTACGGGGTTGGCGATGAACCCATCGATGCCGACGCTCTCGAAGTAGGCCTTGGGCATCACCTGCATGAACACGCTGGAGGTGAGCACGCGCAGCTCGGACTCCGGCGCGCCCAGGTGGAACTGCACCGTGTAGTCGTCGACGACGGTCACTTCCTGGAGGCTGCCCATCAGGCCCTTGCGGGGCGAGGTCTCTCCCTCCATGGCGCCCTCGACGACGACGCGGTTGTAGCTCCAGGCCACGTCCTCCGCGGTAAGGGGGTCGCCGTTGTGGAAGGTGATCCCTTCGCGGATCTTGAACTCCCACACCGTGTCGGCGACCTGGGTGACGCCCTCCGCGATCTCGGGGATCGTGCGGCCGTCGGGGGCGACGGTGTAGAGGGCGTCGAACATGTTACGTATGACGTTCTCGGTGTTGCGGTTGCGGTAGTTGGCCGGGTCGAGCGTGACGATGGGACCGGTCAGCGCGATCCGGATGGTCTTCTGCTCCTGGGCGTAGCCCAGGCCCAGGTGGGCGAGCAGGATGGCGGCCATGGCCAAGCCCGCCAGGCGCCGGGTAGACGTACGTCGCATGTGTCCTCTCCGTTCGGTGGTGGCGTCGAGTCTTGAAGCCCTTGGCTGCTCTGTTCGCTCCCTTCGCTGAGCTACTGGGCGGAGGTCGAGTTCGTCGCTGCGGGCGGGGGCGCGTGGGCCCTCACGAGACGGCATAGCAGGCCCATTCGCTCTGGCAGACCGGATGGGCCGCTACGTGCATGGTCCGCGCGTCGAGGTCCATGACGATCGTGGCGACGGAGCCGGTCGGATCGCCCTCGTTCCTCTTCGGATGGGAGCAGACCGACTCCGGCCAGCCGAAGTGGTCGGCGAAGGCCCGACCCATGTCGTCCACGCCGATGCGGCCGTGGCGTGCGCGGAGCGCGCTCTCGACCCGCGCGTAGCGGTAGAGCGTGCTCGGCCCTTGGGCGGGGCCGAGGTCCTTCACGGTGACCGCGGCACGCGGGTCCCGGAAGTGGTTGGAGTGGGTGAGGACGCCGTCCTCGGGCAGCACCCAGAAGGTGTCGCGCGGCGCGGCTTCCAGGTCGACCGCGCCACCGCCGGCAGCCGCGAAGAGGTGGTTTATGGAGGTCGAGCGCGGGGCGTCGAACACCTCCTTGACCGCCTTGGCCAGGCTCGCGTGCCTCAGCGCGCGCCGCCTGACGAAGCCGACCGGCATGCC
>JBIQIQ010000015.1:0-29777 GCA_044507975.1 Deinococcaceae bacterium | reverse complement strand
GCACGCGCCCGGCTCGGTGAGGTCGGCGCCCACGAACGCCGCTCCGGCGTCCCGTGCCGCGCGCTCCCGCGCCGCGCCGGGCAGGTCGGCGACCACCACCTGCAGGCCATCCGAGGCGAGGCGGCGCGCGACCGCCAGCCCGATGCCGCTGGCGCCACCCGTCACCAGCGCGACGCGCCGCCCCTCGACCCGTGCCTCCTCCACCCCTCACCTCCGTTGCCGAGGATAGCCGGGTCGCAGGTGCTTGTAGGAGCCGCCGCAGCGCGTGTTACACTCTCAACTTGCCGGCGCGCCAGCCGGTCGCCGGGCCCGTGGCCAGGCGCAGCGTCCGTGCCGAAGTGGCGGAACTGGTAGACGCGTACGATTCAGGGTCGTATGTCCGCGAGGACGTGTGGGTTCAAGTCCCACCTTCGGCACCAAACGAACGCCCCGAGCTCCTGGCTCGGGGCGCCTTCGTCGTGTGCGGCCGAGGCCCGCGCTAGGCGAGGTGCTCGAGCGCGCCGAGCCGGCGCAGGGGCTCGACGACCGCCGCCAGGAGCGCCAGGCGGTTGGCCCGCACCCTCTGGTCCTCCGCCATGACCAGGACACCGTCGAGGTAGGCGTCGAGCGGGGCCTTGAGGCTCAGCAGGCGCGCCAGCGGCGCGTCGAGGTCGACGGCCAGCTCCGCCCCGCTCGCCTCCACGCGCGCCGGGTCGTGCGGCGGCACGGCCTCGGCCGTCGCCGCGAGGAGCTCGGCAGCGCCGGCGGCGCCCTCGGCGAGGGCGTCGTAGAGGGGGCGCTCCTCGTCGGCGGTGAAGAGCGAGGGGTCGACGGCATCCTTGGCGGTCTCCACGTCGCCCCGAGGCTCGTAGCGCTCGGCGAGGTTCGCGGCCCGCTTGTACAGGGCCATCAGGTCGGCGAACTCGGGGCGTGCGAGCAGGCGGGTCAGGAGCGCTGCCCGCCTGATGGCGCCCAGGACGGTGAAGCTGCCCAGGGTCGCCGCTCGCACCACCTTGGCGCCGTGGCCGCGCTCCTCGAGGAGGGCGGCGACGCGGTCCCAGATGAAGCCGCTGACCGCCTCGAGGGTGCCAGCGTCGACCGTGACCGGGCCGCCCTGGTAGGCGCCGGCCGCGGCCTCCACCAGGGTGGATACCGAGGCCCGCCAACCGCGCGCGGCCATGACCCGCACGGCGGCGTGAGCGTCGCGGCGCAGGCCGAAGGGGTCGGCCGACCCGGTCGGGCGCTTGCCGATGGAGAAGAACCCCACGAGCTTGTCGAGCCGGTCGGCTACTGCCAGCACGGCGCCGGCCTCGGTCGGCGGCAACGGCGCCTCTGGACCCTTCGGCATGACGCCCCCGGCCAGCACGTCGGCCACCTGCTCCGGCAGCCCCTCTGCCAGAGCGTAGGCGCGCGCCATGACGCCCTCGAGCTCGGGGAACTCGTAGACCATCTGCGTCGCGAGGTCGGCTCGGAAGAGCGGTACCGCGGCGGCCAGCGCCGACCTGGCGCCGTCTTCGAGGGCGACGGCGTCGGCCGTCGCCTCGGCTCCGGCGGCGACCCGCGCGGACTTGTCGGCCATGGAGCCGAGCTCGCGCTGGAAGGCGATGCCTGACAGCGCCCAGGCGTGCTGGGAGAGCGAGCGCTCCTTGTCGGCGCGCCAGAAGAAGCGCGCGTCGTAGAGGCGACCGGCGAGGACCTCCTCGTAGCCGCGCCGAACGACGTCCTCGTCCGGCACCCGGTTGTTCGAGACTCCCACGAAGCGTGCCGCGAGCGCGCCTCCCGGCGAGCGGACCGGGAAGAAGCGCTGGTGCTTGATCATCACGGTCGCGAGCACCTCCTCCGGGAGCTCGAGGTAGGACTCGTCGAACGCGCCCAGCACCGGGAACGGCCACTCGACCAGGTTCGCGACCTCGGCGAGGAGCGCCTCGTCGACGTCGGGCTCGAGACCGGCGCTGCCGGCCACCGCCCGCACGGCGCGACGGGTCTCGTCGCGGCGCTCGGGCTCGGAGGCGATCACGCTCGCCTCACGCAGCGCCTCGCCGTAGCCGTCGGGCGCCGCGAACGCCACCTCGGCGGGCGCCAGGAACCGGTGGCCTCGGCTGGTGGCACGCGCCGTGTGACCGGCGGCGACGACGGGTAGCGGGGCGTCTCCGAGGCGGGCTGTGAGCCATGCCACCGGCCTCACGAAAGGCGTGTCGACCTCGCCCCAGCGCATCTTGCGCGGCGCGGGCAGGTCGGAGACGAGGTCGGCCAGCAGCCCGGGCAGGAGGTCCTCGGCGCCCTCGCCGCCGCTCTGGACGCGAGCGAACACGTACTCACCCCTGTCCGTCGGGCGGCGCTCGAGGTCCTGCACCGACACGCCGGCCGAACGGGCGAACGCCTCCGCAGCGCGTGTCGGCTCCCCGGCGGCGTCGAAGGCCACGGCGGCGCTCGGCCCGCGCCTCTCCTCCGCCCGCGCCGCGCTGCGGTCGGGGACCCCTCGGGCGAGCACGGCGAGGCGGCGCGGCGTGCCGAACACCGTCACCGCCGCCGGGGCCAGCCCGGCGGCGCCCAGCCGCTCCTCGAGCATGCGCCCCAGGGCGCGGGAGCCCTCACCGACGTACCAGGCGGGCAGCTCCTCGGTGCCGATCTCGAAGAGGAGGTCCCGGCTCACGCGCCCGCCTCTACGCCGGGCTCGGCGCCAGAGCGGCCGGCGAGGTAGGCGCGGGCCGTGGCCTCGGCCAGGCGGCGTACGCGCTGGACGTAGCCCTGCCGCTCGGCGTGGGAGAGGACACCGCGCGCGTCGAGCAGGTTGAACGCGTGAGACCCCTTCATCACGAACTCGTACGCCGGATAGACCAGTCCGTCCTCCAGAAGCCTCCGCGCCTCGGCCTCGAAGGAGTCGAAGAGCGAGCGCTGCAGGTCGGGGTCGGAGCCGATGAAGTTGTAGCGGCTGTGCTGCATCTCGAAGTCACGTCGGAGCTCGCCCAGCGTGACGCCGCCGCCGACCTGCAGGTCGAACGCGTGCTTCGCGCCCTGGAGGTACATCGCGATGCGCTCGAGGCCGTAGGTGAGCTCGACGGGAACGGGGCGGCAGTCCTGCCCCCCGACCTGCTGGAAGTAGGTGAACTGGGTGATCTCCATCCCGTCCATCCACACCTCCCACCCGAGGCCCCACGCGCCCAGGGTCGGGGACTCCCAGTCGTCCTCGACGAAGCGCATGTCGTGGGCACGGAAGTCGATGCCCAGCGCCTCGAGCGACTCCAGGTAGAGCTGCTGGACGTCGCCGGGGGACGGCTTGAGGATGACCTGGTACTGCGTGAAGTACTGGAACCGGTAAGGGTTGTCGCCGTAGCGGCCGTCGACGGGCCGCCGGCTGGGGGCGATGCCCGCGACGCGCCAGGGCTCGGGCCCCAAGGAGCGGAGGAACGTGGTCGGGTAGAACGTGCCGGCGCCGACCTCGGTGTCGTGCGGCGGCGTGACGACGCACCCTCGGTCCGACCAGAACCGGTCGAGGGTGAAGACGATCTCCTGTAGCAGCATCGCGGTCCCTCGGCGGCCCGGTCGTCGATTAGCTGACGCTGAAGCCGGGCGCACGGAATCGTAATGAATGTCGTGCCCGGCTCACGGGCAGGCGGGTACTATAGCACCATGCCCGGCAGGCGCCCGAGGCGCCGTCCGCATCTACCTCGCTCAGTTCGCGTGTTCTACGCGCGGAGGAGACCTTGAACCGCTACGACGACAGAGCCCGGCTCGTCTTCCACTTCGCACGCGAGGAGGGGAGCAAGCTCGGGCACGCGATGATCGGCCCGGAGCACCTCCTCCTGGGCCTGATGCGCGAGGGCGGAACCGCCAGCAAGGTGCTCGCCGAGTTCGGCGGCACCCTCGAAGGGTTCCGCACCCAGGTCGAGGGCATGGTCGGCCGCGGCGACGGGCTCCCTCGCAACGAGGCGGCGTCCATCACGCCGCGCGCGCGGCGCGTCATGGAGCTCGCCGGCAGCGAGGCCAGGAGCCTCGGCTCGAACGTGATCGCCACCGAGCACATCCTGCTCGGCATCATCCGGGAGGGCGACGGCGTCGCCTACCGCATCCTCCAGGAGCTCACCCGCGACGTCGACACCGTCAGGTGGCGCATCCTGGCCGCCGCCGACCCGAAGAACCAGGCCGAGACGGTCAACACCCCCTTCCTCGACGAGTACGCCCGCGACCTCACCAAGGCCGCGCACGAAGGCAAGCTCGACCCCGTCATCGGGCGCACGGAGGAGATCCGGCGCGTCATCCAGATACTCAGCCGCCGCACGAAGAACAACCCTGTGCTGATCGGCGAGCCCGGCGTCGGCAAGACAGCGATCGTCGAGGGGCTGGCGCAGGCGATCCAAGAGGGCCGCGTCCCGCCGAACCTCAGCGGCGTGCGCGTGCTCTCGATCGACCTGTCGAACGTCGTGGCGGGCACGAAGTACCGGGGCGAGTTCGAGGAGCGCCTCAAGCAGATCATCGAGGAGCTCCGCAGCGCCCGCGTCGTGGCCTTCATCGACGAGCTCCACACCCTCGTGGGCGCCGGCGGCGCCGAGGGCACCCTCGACGCGGCGAACATCCTCAAGCCTCCCCTGTCCCGCGGCGAGATCCAGGTGATCGGCGCCACTACCACGGGCGAGTACCACCGCTACATCGAGAAGGACGCCGCCCTCGAGCGGCGCTTCCAGCCCGTCATCGTCCTCGAGCCCACGCCGGAGGAGTCCCTCGAGATCCTGGTCGGCCTGAGGGAGAAGTACGAGGCCCACCACGGGGTCGTCATCCCCCACGAGATGCTGGCGATGGCGGTGCGCTACGGCGAGCGCAGCCTCCCGGGCCGCAACTTCCCCGACAAGGCCATCGACCTCATCGACGAGGCGGCGTCGCGCACGCGCCTCAACAAGTCGCTCGGCTTCCCGGTCATCGAGGAGGAGGACGGCACGCCCATCGTCGGACGCTCCGACCTCGAGGCCGTCGTCGACTCCTGGGGCGGCATCTACGTAGACGATCAGGACGACTCGAAGCTCGCGAGCATCGAGGAGGACCTCAAGGGCAAGGTCGTCGGCCAGGACCGCGCGATCAAGGCGTTGGCCGCCGCCCTGCGCCGCTCGCGGGTCGGCCTCGGTGGCCGCACGCGGGTGGCCGCCTCGTTCCTCTTCGTCGGCCCGTCCGGGATCGGCAAGACCTTCCTCGCCAAGCAGCTGGCGGCCCTGCTGTTCGGCTCGGAGCGCGCGCTGGTGCGCCTCGACATGAGCGAGTTCCAGGAGGCGCACGCGATCAGCAAGCTGATCGGGGCGCCCCCGGGCTACGTGGGCCACGAGCAGGGCGGGCGCCTGACGGAGGCCGTGCGGCGCCAGCCCTTCAGCGTCGTCCTGCTCGACGAGATCGAGAAGGCGCACCCCGACATCTACAACACCTTCCTGCAGGTCCTCGACGACGGCCGGCTCACCGACGGCCTCGGCCGTACCGTCGACTTCCGGCGCGTCATACTCATCATGACGAGCAACACCGGCTTCAACCGCGGCGGCATCGTCGGGTTCCAGGAGGACTCTGGCCCCGGCCACGAGGTGCCGCTGAAGAACCTCTTCACCCCCGAGTTCCTCGACCGTCTCGACGAGGTCATCGCCTTCGAGACCTTCGGGCGCGACCACATCGTCGTCATCGCCAGGCAGGCGCTCGAGGAGATCCGGCGGGAGCTCGCCGGCCGCGACATCGACGTCACCTTCGCCAAGGAGGTCGCCGAGTTCCTCGTCGACAAGCTGCCCCCGGGCGAGAGCGCCCGTCCGCTGCGCGGCGTCATACGGGAGCACATCGAGGATCCGCTCTCCCTCGAGATACTCGCGCACGGCGCAGGCGAGCCGCTGCTCGTCACGATCGAGGACGGCAAGCCCGTGTTCGCTCGGCCCGTTCCCCTCGTCTGACGTCTCGTGTCCCACCCCTAGCCGAGGGTGGCCGGTGCCCATCTCGCCACTCGTGCGGCCCGTGCGCCACGGTAGGCTCGTAGCGATGCCCGCGCGCACGACCAGGCCCGGAGCGCCGTGGCCCGCGTAACGACCGCCTACACCTGCACCGAGTGCGGCGCCAAGAGCCCGATGCCGCTCGGCCGCTGCCCCCGGTGCGGAACGTGGGGCAGCGTCGTGGAGGAGGCGCCCGCCGCCGGTCCGTCCGGTCCCGCGGCCCGCGCCGCCGAGAGCCTCGACCTCATGGGCGTCGTCGGCGACGCCCCCTCGCGTTTCCCCTCCGGTGACTCCGAGGTCGACCGCGTGCTCGGTGGCGGCGTCGTCTCGGGCTCCGCCGTCCTGCTCACGGGCGAGCCCGGCATCGGGAAGTCGACCCTGCTCCTGCAGCTCGCGGCCGCGGCCGCGGAGAGAGGCGACGACGTGCTCTACGTCGCCGGCGAGGAGTCTCCCCTGCAGGTGCGCCTCAGGGCCGACCGCCTCGGCGTCGGGGCCGGCCTGAAGCTCACGCGCCAGACGTTCGCGCCAGCCATCGCCGCCTACCTCGGCGAGCGGCGCCCGCGGTTGGCCATCGTCGACTCCATCCAGACCCTGACCCTCGAGGAGGGCGCAGTCCCGGGCAGCCTGACGCAGGTGCGCGACTCGACCGCGCTGCTGGTCGCCGCCGCCAAGACGGCGGGCTCGGCCCTCGTGCTGATCGGCCACGTGACGAAGCAGGGCACGGTGGCCGGCCCCAAGGTCGTCGAGCACATGGTCGACGCCACCCTCACGCTGGAGTCGGCCGGCGACATGCGCGTGCTGCGCTCCGCCAAGAACCGCTTCGGCGCCACGGGAGAGGTCGGCGTCTTCGAGATGACGCACGGCGGCATGCGGGCGGTCCCCAACCCTTCGGCGGCGTTCCTGGCCGAGCGGCCGATAGGCGTGCCGGGGTCGGTCGTCGCCGCCGTCCTCGAGGGCCAGCGACCCCTGATGCTGGAGGTGCAGGCGCTCGCCTCGAAGAGCCCCTACTCTGCGCCGCGACGCGTCGTGCAGGGCCTCGACCAGCGCAGGGTCGACGTCGTTCTGGCGGTGCTCGAGCGCCGCCTGTCGCTGCCGCTCGAGGGGCTCGACGTATACGTCAACGTCGCGGGCGGGCTGCGCCTGACCGACCCCGGCACCGACCTGGCGGTCGCCGTCGCCACCTACTCCGCCGTCACGAACCGCCCGGTCGACGAGTCGACCGCCCTCGTAGGCGAGGTCGGCCTGGCGGGCGAGCTGCGCAGCGTCTCCCAGCTCGGGCGCCGGGTCCAGGAGGCCGAGAGGGCGGGCTTCGGGCGTGTCGTGGGCCCGCGCTCGACGGAGAGGGTCGTCGGGGTGGGCACCCTCTCCGAGGCCCTGGCGGCGGTCTGGGGCGGAGCGTGAGCCGGGCGTTGCTGGAACGCGGGTCCCACCCCGAGGGCACCGAGCCGAGCCCGCCGCCCCCGGCGCCGGCCGAGGAGCGCCTCGGGGCCGCCGTCGCGAGCGGGCTCTTCACGCTGCTGGGCGGCGGCGCCGGCTACCTGCTCAGCATCGCGCTGCTCGAGCCCCGTGGTCTGCTGTCCGGGCCCAACAACCTCCTCTACCTGACCGTCGTCGGCGCCCTCTCCTCCTACCTCCTCACGCGGGGCCTGGCACGGCGCGCGGGCCGGCTGTGGGCGCGCGGCGTGCGGCGGGTCTCCTCCGTCGGCCCCGACGCCGTCGTCGCCGTGCTCGCCGGCGCGACGGTGGGCCTGGTGCTGACGATCCTCGTCAACAGCGTCCTCGCCGACGTGCCCGGCTTCACCTGGTACTGGTCGATCCTCATCGCGGTCATCACGGTGGTCGGCTGCGCGGGCTTCTTCGTCGCCAACCGCGGGGTGCTGCCGGGCCTGCGCTCGGCCGCCGTGGCGGCGCAGGCCACCGACCTGCCATGGCACGACAAGGTGCTCGACAGCTCGGCCCTCATCGACGGCCGGGTCGTGGAGGTGGCAGAGTCGAACTTCCTCGACGGCAGGCTCCTCGTGCCCGACTTCGTGCTGGCCGAGCTGCAGCGGCTCGCCGACTCCGAGGACCCCCTTCGTCGCCAACGCGGGCGCCGCGGGCTCGAGGTCGTCGATCGGCTGGCCGCCTCCCCGCGGCTGCCGGCGGAGGTCGTCAACGTCGAGGTGGGCCCCAAGGCCCCGGTGGACGCGAGGCTGGTGCGCTACTGCCTCGAGGCCGGCAAGGACCTCGTCACCACCGACTACAACCTCAGCCGCGTGGCGGCGCTCCAGGGCGTGCGCGTCCTGAACCTCAACCAGCTGGCCAACGGCGTGAAGGTGACCTACATGCCAGGCGAGCGGTTGTCGCTCAACGTCGTCAAGCCGGGCCGCGAGTCAGGCCAGGGGCTCGCCTACCTCGAGGACGGCACGATGGTCGTCGTGGAGGACGCCGCCGAGCTCGTCGGGCGCAGCGTCGACGCGGTCGTGACCTCGAGCCTGCAGACGAACATGGGCCGCATGATCTTCGCCCGGCTCGCCCCGGACGACTGACGGTCGACTACCTCCCGGGCCCCGCCGACGCTGGTAACATGCGGAGCTCGTCAGCGCGTTGACAGCCGGCTGAAGCGGAACTAAGCTCGGCTCTGCGCCGCTGGCGACGCCCTCGCCGGCGCTCCGCGCCGCGCTCGGGGCCTTAGCTCAGTTGGGAGAGCGTTCGCTTTGCAAGCGAAATGTCGCCGGTTCGAGTCCGGCAGGCTCCACCATCACCTCAGGCAAGCGGCCGTTGTCCGCTCAGGGGCGAACCTCCTGGGCGGCGGCGGCCGCGCCTCATGCTAGATTGGGCATCGCTTCCGTGTAGGGCGCGCCCCGCGAAGTCGCGCTGGACGCAACAACATCTCAGAGCCTACCGCGCTACGTGCGACCGTTCTTTAGGAGGTAGTCCCCCGAGCATGATGTCGACCACGCCGTGCCCGCATGCGACCGCTGGCGAGGCCGCGCCCCCCGACAGGCGGCCCGGCAGCGTCCACGCTCCGGAGAGCTGAGGCATGCCGCAGCTCTACCCTCCCGCCGCCAACAGCCTGGTCAGGTGGGCGATCATCGGTGGAGGCGTCTTCCTCGTCCTGCTCGTGACCGCCATGACCTTCGCCGCGAGGACGAACAACAACAGGGTCGGCGTGCCCGTGGCGCAGCCCGTCGACTTCCCCCACAACACGCACGTCGTCGACGTCGGCCTCGACTGCCGCTACTGCCACACGACGGTCGAGACGTCGAACACGGCGTCCGTCCCGTCCACCGAGACGTGCATGAGCTGCCACTCGCAGATCCGGACCGGCTCGCCGCAGCTGCAGGCCGTGTTCGAGAGCTGGGAGAGCGGCCAGCCGATCGCGTGGAACCGCGTCCACGACCTCCCCGACTACGTCTTCTTCGACCACAGCGTGCACGTGAACAACGGGGTCGGTTGCACCAGCTGCCACGGGAGGGTGGACCAGATGCGCACGGCCGTCAAGACGGAGCCCATGACCATGGGCTGGTGCCTCGAGTGCCACCGGGACCCCGCTACGCAGCTGAGGCCGCGCAGCGAGGTCCTGAACATGGACTACAGCGCGCCTTCCCTGCCCGAGGCGCAGCGCGCCATCGGTGAGCAGCTCATCGCGGCTTACCACATAGACACGGATAGGCTCATCCAATGCTCGACCTGCCACAGGTAAGGGACGGCGCCGACGAGCGCCGCGACTTCGAACACCTCCGCGAGAGACTGAGAGGCCAGCAGGGTCCCGCCTACTGGCGCAGCCTCGGTGCCCTCGCCGACACGGAAGAGTTCCGCGACTTCCTCGCCAAGGAGTTCCCCCGCCAGGCCGCGCCGCTCGAGGCCGGTCTCGACAGGCGCGACTTCCTCAAGCTCCTCGGCGCGAGCATGGCGCTCGCAGGCCTCTCGGCCTGCGCGCGACCCCCGATGCCCGACGAGAAGATCGTCCCCTACGTTCGGGGCCCGGCCGAGGTGACCCCGGGCAAGCCGCTGTTCTACGCCACCGCCGTCACCTACGGCGGTTACGCGGAAGGCGTGCTGGCCGAGAGCCACCAGGGCAGGCCGACGAAGCTCGAGGGCAACCCCGACCACCCCGCCAGCCGCGGAGCCACGGCGGCCGTCACACAGGCGCAGGTGCTCTCGCTGTACGACCCCGACCGCTCCACCACCGTGCTGGGCGGCGGCGAGCCACGCGAGTGGGAGGAGTTCGTCGAGGCCCTGACGGCGGCCGCCGGCGGGCTCGAGGGCGGACAAGGCCTCGCGATCCTGACCGAGAACGTGACCTCCCCCACGCTCGCCGCGCAGCTGGAGCAGGTCCTGGCCGCCTACCCGCAGGCGGCCTGGTACCAGTGGGACGCCCTGCACCCCGACGACGAGGTCGCGGGCAGTCGGCTGGCGTTCGGCGCGGACGTGAGGCCGGTCCACGACCTCACGCAGGCCGACGTCATCGTCTCCCTCGGGGCCGACTTCCTCGACAGGGGCCCCGGCAGGCTCGCTCACGCCCGCGACTTCGCGGCCCGCCGCCGCGCCCACACGGCCGACGCCGACATGAACCGCCTCTACCAGCTCGAGAGCACGCCGTCGCCCACGGGCGTGGTCGCCGATCACCGCGTGGCGCTGAGGCCGTCGCAGGTGGCGGCCGCCGCCGCCGTCCTCGCCGGCAGGCTCGGCGTCGACGCGCCGGCGGCGGAGGCCCCCGCCGGCCTGTCGGCCGCGCTGCTCGACGCCATGGTCGCCGACCTCCAGGGAGCACAGGGGACCAGCCTGGTGATCGCGGGGGCCGAGCAGCCGCCGGTCGTGCACGCCCTGGCCGCCGCGATGAACGCGGCGCTCGGCAACGTCGGTACGACCGTCAGCTACGTGGCGAACCCCTCCGCCAGGCCGGCCGTGCACCGCGAGGAGATCGCCGCGCTCTCGGCCGCCATGCGGGCGGGAGACGTCGGAGCCCTGCTCGTGCTCGGCGCCAACCCGGTCCACACCGCCCCAGCCGACCTGTCCTTCGGCGACGCGCTCGCACAGGTGCCGTTCAGCGCCCACGTCGGCCTGTACGTCGACGAGACGGCGCGCGCGTGCGGCTGGCACGTGCCGCAGGCGCACTTCCTCGAGACCTGGGGCGACGCCCGCGCCTTCGACGGGTCGGTCACGATCACCCAGCCGCTGATCCTGCCCTTCTACGGCGGCAAGAGCCACTCCGAGGTGCTCTCCGCGCTCCTGGGCGAGGGCGACGCCACCGCGTACGACGCCGTCAGGACCTACTGGCAGGGCCGCGTGTCGGGCGACTTCGACGCCTTCTGGCGCGAGAGCGTCTTCCGCGGCGTGATCGCCGGCACCGCCGAGGCGGCCGTCGAGGTCTCCCCGGCCGCCGTCACGGAGCCTCTGCCCGCAGGAGGCGACCTCGAGCTCCACCTCGTGCACGACTCCGCCCTGTTGGACGGCCGTCTGGCCAACAACGGCTGGCTCCAGGAGCTGCCGCGCCCGATCAGCAAGCTGACGTGGGACAACGCAGCCCTCCTGGCGCCTCGCACGGCAGAGCGGCTCGGGGTGCGGACGGGCGACGTCGTGACCCTCACGGCCTCCGGCCGTAGCCTCGACGCCCCCGTGCTCGTGCAGCCGGGGCAGGCCGAAGGCGCGGTCACCCTGGCGCTCGGCTTCGGCCGCGCAGCCGCCGGCAGCGTGGGCAACGGGGTCGGCGTCGACGCGTACGCCCTCAGCACGACCGAGAGCCCGTGGGCGGCGCCCGTGCAGGTGAGCGCCGTCGGCGGCACCTACCGGCTAGTCACCACCCAGGAGCACCACGCCCTGGAGGGGACGGGCGAGAACCGCTTCATCGTCCGCGCCGGCACGCTCTCGCAGTTCCGGGAGGAGCCGGACCACCCGGCTTTCGTGCACCCCGTGGCGCATCACGAAGAGGACCTCTACCCCGACTTCGTCTACGAGGGCTACAAGTGGGGGATGGTCATCGACCAGACCGTCTGCACGGGCTGCAACGCCTGCGTGGTGGCGTGTCAGGCGGAGAACAACGTCCCCATCGTCGGCAAGCAGGAGGTCTGGCGCAACCGCGAGATGCACTGGCTGCGCGTAGACAGCTACTACGGCGGCTCCATCGACGACCCGACCTTCTACGCCCAGCCCATGCTCTGCCAGCACTGCGAGAAGGCGCCGTGCGAGCCGGTCTGCCCCGTCGGTGCGACCGTGCACGACTCCGAGGGCCTGAACGTGATGGTCTACAACCGTTGCGTCGGTACCCGCTACTGCTCGAACAACTGCCCCTACAAGGTCAGGCGCTTCAACTACCTGCAGTACGCCGAGCTCGACACCGCGGCGACACCCCTCTCCCTGGCTCACAACCCCGACGTCACGGTGCGCAGCCGCGGGGTCATGGAGAAGTGCACGTACTGCACGCAGCGCATCTCCCGTGCCCGCATCGAGGCGGCCAACGAGGACAGGCGCATCCAGGACCTCGAGGTCGTGACGGCCTGCCAGGCCGCGTGCCCGACCGAGGCGATCGTCTTCGGTGACCTCAACCTCGAGGGCAGCGCCGTCAACCGCGTGAAGTCCTCGCCGCTGAACTACTTCATGCTCGAGGAGCTCCAGACGCAGCCGCGCACCACCTACCTCGCCAAGGTGACGAACCCGAACCCCGATCTCGAAGGGAGCGCTTGATGGCCGTCGCGACAGGCAAACGGCCCTTGGTCGAGACGAACCGGGTCATCGGACCGGGCCAGACCTACGCGCGGATCGACGACACGGTCCTCACGCCGGTCCTGCTCGACGTCCAGCAGACGCCCCGGTGGTGGTGGATCGGCTTCGGCATCTCGCTGATGTTCCTCGGCCTCTACCTCGTCTCGGTGGTCCACCTCATCACGACGGGCATCGGCATCTTCGGCAACAACATCCCGGTCGCCTGGGCCATGCCGATCGTCAACTTCGTCTGGTGGATCGGGATCGGCCACGCCGGGACCCTGATCTCGGCCGCCCTGCTGCTCTTCCGGCAGCCTTGGCGCACGACGATCAACAGGTTCGCCGAGGCGATGACGATCTTCGCGGTCGTCTGCGCCGGGCTCTACCCGATCCTGCACCTCGGTCGGCCGTGGGTCTTCTACTGGCTCCTGCCCTACCCCAACACCTTCGGGCTCTTCCCGCAGTTCCGCAGCCCCCTCGACTGGGACCTGTTCGCGATCGGCACGTACGCCACCGTCTCGATCCTGTTCTGGTTCATCGGGCTCATCCCCGACCTCGCGAGCCTGCGCGACCGGGCTCGGACGCCGTTCCAGCGCCTCCTCTACTCGATGCTCAGCCTCGGGTGGAACGGCTCCGCCAGGGCCTGGCAGCGCTACCAGCGCGCGTACCTGCTGATCGCGGCGCTCTCGTTCCCGCTCGTGCTGTCCGTGCACAGCACGATCGCGATGGACTTCGCCTTCGCACAGGTACCCGGCTGGAACAACACGATCATGCCGCCGTACTTCGTCGCCGGCGCCGTGTTCGCCGGCTTCGCGATGGTGCTGATCCTCGCGGTGCCGCTGCGGCGCGCCTTCGGTCTCGAGCATCTGATCACCATGCGGCACCTCGACAACGCCGCGAAGCTGATGCTCGCCACCGGCATGGTGGTCGTCTACGGGTACCTCAACGAGATCTTCATCGCCTGGTACTCGGGCATCGAGTTCGAGCGGTTCATGATCTGGAACCGCATGTTCGGCGAGCACGGGCAGTTCTTCTGGGCCCTGATCCTCTGCAACTTCGTCGCCATCCAGCCCCTCTGGTTCCGACGGGTCCGGCAGAGCCCGCTGGCGCTGTTCGTGATCTCGGTCATCGTCTCGATCGGCATGTGGCTGGAGCGCTTCGTCATCATCATCGTGTCGCTCACCAAGGACTTCCTGCCGTCCTCGTGGGGCGATTACATCAGCACCTTCTGGGACTGGGCGCTGTTCATCGGCAGCATGGGCCTGTTCTCGACCCTCTTCTTCCTGTTCATCCGCCTGCTGCCTTCGGTGGCGACCTTCGAGACCAAGGAGACGGCGCACCACTACGAGCACCACACGCTCGACCCGCTCGAGGACATCCGGGAGAGCTACTACGCGGAGGTGAGGTCGTGAGCGCGATCTCCGTTGGCGACGCGCACGGCGTCGACGCCCGTCCTCTGCACGGCATCGCCGCCCAGTTCGGCACCGTCGAGGACCTGATGAGCGCTGCCGAGCGGGTCAGGGCCGCGGGCTACACCAGGACCGACGCCTACTCGCCGTTCCCCATCGAGGGGCTCGACGAGGCGCTCGGCATGCGCCCGACGCGCCTCGGCTGGTTCGTGCTGGCGGGTGGGATCGCCGGCGGCCTCACGGGGTTCTTCATGCAGTGGTTCGCGAACACCCAGTACTACCCGTTGATCATCGGCGGCAGGCCGCTGAACAGCTGGCCGAACTGGATCGTCATCATGTTCGAGATGACCATCCTCTTCTCCGCCTTCTCGGCCGGGCTCGGGATGATCTTCCGCAACGGCCTCCCGCGCGCCTACCACCCGATCTTCAACACGCCCGGCTTCGAGGCCGCCAGCCGCGACAAGTTCTTCCTGGCCATCGAGTCCGCCGACCCGCAGTTCGATCCGCGGCACACGACCGCGTTCCTGCAGAGCTTGGGCCCCGAGCGCGTGACGGAGGTCGAGGCGTGAGCGCCCCCTCCGTTCGGAAGAAGGCCCGGCTGGCGACCGTCCTGGCGGTCTCCGCGCTCCTGCTCTCGGCCTGCGGTCAGAACATGGCCCACCAGCCGAGCCTGCGCCCCTTCCAAGCCTCCGAGCACTTCGAGGACGGCGTCGGCATGCGCCAACCGGTGCCCAACACCGTTTCGCGTGAGTTCGGGGCGCTCGACCCGGCCTTCCTCTCGGGCCAGGGGCCGCAAGGCATGCTCACCGAGCTGCCGATCGAGCTCTCGCTCGCGGTCCTGGAGCGTGGCCGGCAGCGCTTCGACATCTACTGCGCCCCGTGCCACGACTACGACGGGCGCGGCACCGGCGCCGCCGTGCGGCGCGGCTTCCCGCAGCCGGCGTCGTTCGTCGACGAGCCCCGTCTCCTGGCCGCCCCGGTGGGTTACTTCTACAGCGCGATCACCAACGGGTTCGGCCGCATGCTGCCCTACGCCTCTCGCGTGACGGTCGAGGACCGCTGGGCGATCTCCGCCTACGTCAAGGCGCTTCAGCTGTCGCAGAACGCCGACCCCGCAGACATCCCCGAGGGCGCCGAGGTCGCGCTGCCGCCAGTGGAGGCCGCCAGATGAGCCTGAGCACGCACGACGGACACGCGGGCGCCGCCTTGCACGTCGCGCCCCCTGACACGTCCCGGCTCCAGACGACGGCGCTCGGCATCGGCGTGATATCGGTGCTGGGTGCGGCGGTGCTGGGCTTCTTCGGCGACGCGAACTTCTTCCAGTCCTACCTGATCGCCTACCTCTTCTGGCTGGGCCTCTCCCTCGGAGCGCTCGTACTCCTGTTCACCCAGCACCTGGCCGGTGGGCCGTGGGGCGCCTTGATCGCTCGCCCTCTCGAGTCGGCAGCGACCCTGATCCCCCTCATGGCGCTCCTGTTCGTGCCGGTGCTGCTGGGAGCCACGCAGCTCTACCCTTGGACGGACGCCGCGTACCTCGCCGACCATCCGACGGTGGCCGCCAAGACCGAGTACCTGAACCTGCCCTTCTTCATCGTGCGGGCCGTCGTCTACTTCGCGGTGTGGACCGGCGCTGCTTTCCTCTACCGCCGCACCTCGCTGCAGCAGGACGAGCGCCCCTCCGGCGCCGGCACCCTCGCGTACCGCCTGCGCAGCGTCTCCGGCCTCTGGTTCGTGTTCTACGTCCTCACCATGACGTTCGCCGCGATCGACTGGGCGATGTCTTTGACGCCGGTCTGGTTCTCGGGCATCTACCCGGTGATCATCATGGCCGGGCAAGCGATCACCGCCATAGCGTTCATCATCATCGTCGTCGCGTGGCTGGCTAGGCGCAACCCGTCGGTGGACGCCCTCCTGACGCCCCGACGGCTGCAGGACCTCGGGAACTTCCTGATGGCGTTCACGATGTTCTGGGCGTACACGCAGGTGTCGCAGCTGATAATCCAGTGGTCGAACAACGTCGCCGAGACCGCCAGCTGGTACGTGCTGCGCCTCGGCCCCGACTGGCTGGGGCTGTCGGCGTTCCTCCTCTTCTTCGGCTTCTTCGCCCCGTTCTTCATCCTCTTCTCGCGGTGGGTGAAGCGCAAGCGCAGAGCGCTCGTCATGGTCGCCGTCTGGGCGCTGGTCGTGCAGGCGCTCAACTACTTCTGGTTCGTGGCCCCCACGTTCGGGCGGGAGGGCTTCGCGCTCACGCTCGCGGACGTGCTCGTGTTCATCGGCCTCGGGGGCATCTGGCTGGCCGCGTTCGCGAGGCAGCTGGGGAGCCAGCGCGTGCTCCCCGCCAACGACCCGCGCCTCGTCGCCGCCGTCTCGGAGCAACATGCCTGAAGACCAGACACCCCAGTACGAGCCCGTCCGCCAGTACCTGTTGACGGAGGGTCAGGTCCGCGCCGCGTTCATCCTCTCGTTCGTCGGTATGACGGCGCTCCTCCTGGTCCTGCTCTTCGTAGCCACGGCGAGGCCCCAGGCGCGGCTCCAAGCGCTCTCCGGGGACGAGTTCCAGGCCGGGCTGCGCTCCGCGACCGCCCGGCTCGAGGGATACGAGCTGTTCGAGGACGGGCGCGCCCGGCTCGACATCGGCCGTGCGATGGCGCTCGTCGCCGAGCGCGGGGTGGTCGACACCGGCGCGGTAGCCCCGGGCCAGGCCGTCGCCGGCGCCGCCCCGGCCGACGCCGCGCCGGGCGAGGACGCTGTCGGGGCAGCCGCGCCCGCGGAGGTCGACGGGGCGCAGGCCTTCACCGCCTGCGCGGCCTGCCACATGGCCACCGGCGCTGGCTTGCCGGGGGCGTTCCCGCCCCTCGCTGGGCACGCCGTCGACCTCCACGACGCCAGCCGCACCTTCCTCATCGACGTGGTCATGTACGGCATGACGGGCCAGATCTCGGTCGACGGAGTGACGTACAACGGCCTGATGCCGTCGCACTCTCACCTCTCCGACGCCGAGCTGGCGGCGATCCTCAACCACGTGATGACGAGCTTCGGGAACGAGGAGCTGGCCACCTCGTTCGAGGACTACTCCGCCGCCGAGGTCGAGGCGCGCCGCGGCCAGGCCCTGAGCTTCACCGACGTCTACGCGCAGCGCCAGGAGCTGAGCCTGGAGTGAGCGCCCGCGTCTTCGTGACACGCCGCCTGCCCGGCCCCGGCCTCGCGCCCCTGCGCGAGGCCGGCCTCGTGGTGGACGTCTTCGACTCCGACGAGGCGGTCCCGCGCGGCGAGCTGCTGTACCGCGCCAGCGGCGCCGCCGCGCTACTGACGCTCATGTCCGAGCGGGTGGACGACGAGCTCCTCGACGCCGCCGGCCCCGGCCTGCGGGTCGTCGCGAACTACGCCGTCGGCTACGACAACGTCGACCTGGCGGCCTGCGCAGGGCGCGGCGTGGCGGTCGCCAACACGCCCGGGGTCCTGACCGAAGCCACCGCGGACATGGCCTTCGCCCTCCTTCTCGCCGCCGCGCGCCGGCTGCCAGAGGGCGACGCGCTGGTCCGCGGCGGCGGCTGGACGGGCTGGCAGCCTGGCCAGCTCCTCGGGGTGCCGGTCGGCGGCAAGACGCTCGGGCTCGTCGGCATGGGCCGCATCGGGCAGGCGGTCGCCAGGCGGGCACGCGGCTTCGGCATGGAGCTCCTCTACCACCAGCGAACGCGCGACCTCGAGGCCGAGAGGGACCTGGGCGCCCGCTACGCCGCGCTCGACGAGCTGCTGCGAGGGAGCGACTTCGTGAGCCTGCACGTGCCTCTCACGCCCCAGACGCGCCACCTGATCGGACGACGCGAGCTGGCGCAGCTGCGGCCGACGGCCGTGCTGGTGAACACGTCCCGCGGCCCGGTCGTCGACGAGGCGGCGCTCGTCGCCGCTCTGTCCGGCGGCGAGCTGTTCGCGGCCGGCCTCGACGTCTTCGAGCGGGAGCCCGAGGTCGAGCCAGGGCTGGCCGCGCTGCCCAACGTAGTGCTGGCCCCGCACCTCGGCTCAGCGACCATGGCGACCCGCACGGAGATGGCCCTGGCTTGCGCCAGGGCCATCGTCGACGTCCTGGGAGGGCGGAGGCCGCCCAACCTCGTCAGCGTCTGAGGGAGGCGCCCCTCAGACGTCGAGCTGCGCCATGTGCGCGTTCTCCTCGATGAACTGACGGCGCGGCGGCACCTCGGTGCCCATCAGCGTCTCGAAGACCTCGGACGCCTCGAGGGCGTCGTCGATCGTCACGCGCTTGAGGACGCGGGTCTCGGGGTTCATCGTCGTCTCCCAGAGCTGCTCGGGGTTCATCTCGCCGAGGCCCTTGAAGCGCTGGATCTCGTAGTTCTTGCCCCGGTTCGCCTTCAGGAGCTGCTGCAGGTCGACCTCGTCGTAGACGTAGGTCAGGTCCTTCTGACGCCCGAAGCGCACCCCGTAGAGCGGCGGCTGCGCGATGTAGAGGTAGCCGGCATCGATCAGGGGCCGCATGTAGCGGTAGAAGAACGTCAGCAGCAGGGTCCGGATGTGGGAGCCGTCGTGGTCGGCGTCCGTCATGATGATGATCCGGTGGTAGCGCACCTCTTCGAGGTTGAAGTGGGCGTCGTCCCCGGTCCCCTCCATGCCGGCGCCGATGGCGGCGACCATCGCGCGGATCTCGGCGTTCTTGAGGATGCGCCCGAGGTTGGCCTTCTCCACGTTGAGGATCTTGCCGCGCAAGGGCAGGATCGCCTGGAAGCGGCGCTCGCGGCCCTGCTTGGCCGATCCGCCCGCCGAGTCGCCCTCGACGATGTACAGCTCGGAGACGGCCGGGTCCTGCGACTGGCAGTCGGCGAGCTTGCCGGGCAGGTCGTCGTTCTCGAGCGGGTTCGCACGGCGGACGAGGTCGCGGGCCTTGCGCGCGGCCTCGCGGGCCCGCGCCGCCTGAGCGGCCTTCTCGACGATCGCCTTGCCCGAGCGAGGGTGCTCCTCGAGGTGCTCCGTCAGTTTCTCGTAGACGACGGAGTTGACGGCCGACTGGGCCTCGGGGTTGAGGAGCTTGACCTTCGCCTGCGACTCGAACTGCGGGTCGGGCAGCTTGACCGAGATGACGGCCGCGATGCCTTCGAGGAAGTCGTCGCCCGTGGGGGCGGCGTCGCCCTTCTTGAGCAGGTTCTTGGCCTTGGCGTAGTTGTTGAGCGTACGGGTGTAGGCCGACTTGAACCCCGTGAGATGCGTGCCGCCGTCGCGGTTCGTGATCATGTTGGCGTAGGTCAGGACCATCTGCCCGTAACCCGCCGTGTGGACCATGCCGACCTCGACCTCGATGGTCTGCGGGCCGCGGTCGGAGTCGACGGTGGCGGTTCCCGACAGCGAGATGGGCTTGTCGTAGAGGGTCTTGCCCTCCTTGGCGAGGGCCGCGGCGTAGGCGGCCACGCCGCCCTTCTCCTGGAAGACCTCCCGCTTGACCTCGGCGCCGCGCCGGTCCTCCAGTACGATCCTGACGCCCCCCGTGAGGAACGAGAGCTCGCGCAACCGGCGGCGCACGCGCGCGTACTCGAACCCCTCGATGTCCTTGAAGATGTCGTGGTTCGGGTAGAACGTGATCTGAGAGCCGCGCACGCCCTTGGGCTGCTTGCCCACCACGCGTAGCGGCTCGACCACCTCCCCGTTCTCGAAGGCGATGCGGAACTGCTTGCCGTCGCGGAGGACCTCGGCGACGAAGCGCGTAGAGAGCGCGTTCACGACCGAGGAGCCCACGCCGTGCAGGCCGCCGGACACCTTGTACGCGCCGTTGTCGAACTTGCCGCCGGCGTGGAGCTCGGTGAAGATAACCTCGATGGCAGGCTTCTTCTCGGCCTCCATGATGTCGACCGGGATGCCGCGACCGTTGTCGATGACGCTCGCCGAGCCGTCGGGGTTCAGGTAGACCTCGACGGTGTCCGCCTCGCCCGCGAGGGCCTCGTCGATGGCGTTGTCGATGATCTCGGTGAGGAGCTGATGGTAGCCGTCGACCCCAGTGCCGCCCTGCACGTACATCGCGGGCCGCTTGCGGACGCCTTCCAGGCCCCGAAGGACCTTGATGTCGTGTGCCGTGTAAGCGCTCAAACTGACCTCCGGGGACGCGCGGCGCACCGCCCGCCCCAAACGTCTGATTCTACCCTTCCAAGGGGGCCAGGGTCAAACCGTTTTCGCCGTCCTGGACGATGCAAAGGCGCCGGCGCGCCGCCTTGTCTTTGCGCTCCTAGCCGCCCAGCAGCGCCCGCTTGAGGCCGCGGAGCCGAACGAAGGCCGAACGCCTCAGGCGGGCGGGCAGGCTCACGGGGTTGACCGGGTACTTCCCGAGCTCCGGCCAGGCCGCCTGCACGACGGCCGCGTAGGCCTCCACCGGCGCGGACCCGGCGGACCGCGTGGCGGAGAGCAGGTCCTCCAGGAGCTCGCGGTCGTTGTAGGGCAGGAACACGTCCTGCCAAGCGACCAGGAACTCGGAGACGTTCTGTGGGAACCAGCTCCCGACGCGGCTGTCCCAGTAGAGGATGTCGAGCACGTGGTAGCCGTGCGTCTCGCCCAGACCATCGAGCCACCGCTCGTACTGGCGCACCGCGAACGGGTGCTGCATCTGCCCTAGACGCGCGAAGTAGGCCGGCGTCAGCCCCTCGGGCGGAGGCGACTTCACCGCACGGAGCCTGTACCGCCCTCGAGCGGCCTCCGAGACGTTGCCGAGCACGGCGACGCGCTCGAGGCGGTAGAAGCCGAGCTGCGACTGGAGCGCGGCTGCCCGGTGCATGTGCGGGAACGGGACGCTGCGGCGGAAGACCTCCGCGAAGTCGGGGTGTACGTCGCCGCGGTTGGGGATCACGTGATGGGTCGCGCCGATCCGGCCGAGCATCTCGCGCGGCAACGCGACGTCCGGGTGGCGGGGACCGCGGTCCGGGCTCTGGCCCGTGTAGAAGACGACCCGGTCCAGGACGTCGCGGCTCGCTGCCAGCAACAGCCGGCTGTCGAGGCCCGCGCTGATGCCGATGCTGAGGTCGAAGCGCGCGGCGCCGGCCGCCAGCAGGCCCCGGAGGCGATCGGCGACGGGGCGGGCGATGTCCTGAGGCGTTCGCTCAGGCAGCGGCTCCGAAGGCCAGTAGCGCCTCACCTCGCGCCCGACGAGGTCGAGGTAGTGGTTGGGCAGCAGCCGCCTGACCTCGGAGTACGGCGAGCTGTCGGCCGGGAAGAAGTGCTCGGAGAGCCTGGAGCTCATCCAACGGATGAAGTCGACGGCCTCGGGGTCCTCCTCGAGCCCCAACAGGTCCGCCAGCAGGTCCGGCTGCGCCGCGCACCAGAGCTCGGCCTCGGCGGAGCCCGGCCCGCGGCCGGTAGCGTAGAAGAGCTGCAGCGAGCCGGCAGGGTCACCGACGAGCCACAGGCGGCCGCCGTCCTCGACCAGCAGGACGTAGCGCCCGCCGAGGGGACGGAGGAGGCGCAGCAGGTCGCCGCCCGCCGCCACCGCCGACGCGAGGCGACCCAGGACCTGGGCGTTCGAGGAACCCGGGCTGTCGGGGTCGAGCACGTACCCGAGCGCCGAGAGTGTCACGGCACCTTCGGAGACCGTGGTGACCTCCAGGTCGGGGTGAGCGCTGAGGTGGAGGCCACCCGCGACCGCGTGCGAGCGCCAGGTCGGCCTGGCCTCCACCGCTCGCGGGCCGAGGACGTACTGCTGGCGCCGGAGGACGCGCGCCAGGAGCTCCGGGTCGGGACTGAAGGTCACGTCGCCTCCTCGCCGGATGGTAGCGCGAGGCAGGCCCGCAGCCATGACGGAGGCCACGCGTCCGGACTCAGGCCCTGATCTGGCCGTCTCCCTCGACGAGGTACTTGTAGGTGACGAGCTCCGCCAGGCCCATCGGCCCGCGGGCGTGAAGCTTCTGCGTGCTGATCCCGATCTCGGCGCCGAAGCCGAACTCGAAGCCGTCGTTGAACCGCGTGGAGGCGTTGACGAAGACCGCGGCGGCGTCGACCTCGCGGCGGAAACGCTCGGCGCTCTGCAGCGAGCGCGTGACGATCGCCTCGCTGTGCCGCGTGCCGTAGCGCGCGATGTGGCCGAGGGCCTCGTCGAGCGACGCGACGACACGCACGGCCAGCTTGAGGTCGAGGTACTCGGTCTCCCAGTCGGCCTCGGTGGCGGGCGTCATGCCGGGCACCAGCGCCCGCGCACGCTCGCAGCCGCGGAGCTCGACGCCTGCCTCCATGAGCTGAGCGGCCAGGGAGGGCAGCAGCGACCGCGCCTCGGCCTCGTGAACGAGCAGCGTCTCGGCGGCGTTGCAGACGCCTGGCCGCTGCGTCTTGGCGTTCAGGACGATGCTGCTGGCCGCCTCGAGGTCGGCGCCGGCATCGACGTAGACGTGGCAGTTGCCGACGCCGGTCTCGATCACCGGCACGGTCGCGTTCTCGACGACGTGCCGGATGAGGCCCGCCCCGCCGCGCGGGATGACGAGGTCGACGAGCCCGTTCGCCCGCAGTAGCTCGGTCACGAGCGACCGGTCGGGCGAGTCGACGAGCTGCACGGCGTCGGCCGGGAGGCCCGCGGCCTGGAGCGACCGCCTCATGGAGGCCGCCAGCGCCTTGTTGCTCCCGAGCGCGCTGGCGGAGCCGCGCAGCACGACGGCGCTGCCGGCCTTGAGCGCGAGGGCAGCGGCGTCCACCGTCACGTTGGGCCGGGACTCGTAGACGATCCCGACGACGCCGAAGGGGACCGTCAGCTTCGTCACGCGCGGACCGGCAGCCAGGGTCCAGCCGCCCAGCACCCGGCCCAGAGGGTCCGGCAGGCTCGCCACGTGCTCGCAGGCCTCGACGATCGCCTCGAGGCGCCCCGGGGTGAGCGACAGCCTGTCGACCTGGGCGGCGGCGGTGCCGGCGCTCTCGGCCGCCCGAACGTCGGCGGCGTTGGCGGCCAGCACGGGATCGGCGTCACGCCGCAGGCCGGCGGCGATCGCCCGGAGGCCGGCCGCACGGTCGGCAGCGGCCAGCGACCGAGAGGCGGCTCGCGCGGCGACCAGCATCGTCTCCAGGCTCTGCGTGGCGATCATCCGGAGAGTATACGTGCGCGGCCGTTGGTAGCCTGCCGGCATGGCGATCGACATCGCGAACCCTACTCCCGGCACCCACGCCGCCGTGACGGGAGCCGCCGGCGCCGTGGGCCCGCACCTGGCTGCCGCTTTGGCGGAGCGGGGCTGGCCCGTCGCGCTCGTGAGCAGCCCTGGCAAGGGGGAGGCCGCAGCGGAGACCGTCGCGGCCCTGGTTCCCGACGCCAGGCTGGGCCATGCCGGCCTCGACCTCCGCGACGAGCACGCCACGCGGCGGCAGTTCCAGGCGTTCGAGGCTGCCGCTGGCGGGTGCGCGGTCCTGCTCAACGCGGTCGGTGGGTTCGCCGTCAAGCCGGCTGCCGAGGCCGACGCCAGCGACGTCGCCGCGTTGCTCGACATGAACCTCATGACGGCAGTGAACGCCACCCGCGCCGTGCTGCCCGGGATGCTGGCGAGGGCCGAGGGCTTCGTGATGGCCATCGCCGCGGGTGCGGCGCTGCGGCCGGCGCCGGGAGCGACGGCCTACGCGGCTGCGAAGGCTGCCCTGGCGGCGTACTACCGGTCCCTGGCGGCGGAGCTCAGCGGCAGCGGCGTGCACGCCGCGGTCGTCTACCCGATGGGCACGATCGACACGCCGGCGAACCGCGCAGCGATGCCGGCGGCGGACACCGCCAGCTGGATCCCAGTCGAGCGCCTCGTCGAGGCGGCGCTGTACCTCGCCGGGGAACCCGGCGTGCGCGAGCTCGAGGTACACGGCGGCTCTCGCTGAGAGCGGCGCCAGGTGGACATGCTGGCCGGCTTACACGTAAGATGACAGCTTGGTCAGCGCGCGGCCACAGCTAGCCGCGCCTCGGAGGAATGATGAAGCTTGCAGCCGAGAAGCGCGGTAAGGGCGGCCTGGGCGACCTCAGGCAGGGCGGACGCCTGCCGGCCGTCGTGTACAACCGCGAGATGAACGTACCCGTGAGCGTCAACGCGCGCGCCTTCGACAAGGCGTTCCGCGCCGTGGGCAGCTCCAGCCTGATCGACCTCGACGTCGACGGCGAGGTCCACAGCGTGCTCGTGAAGCAGGTCCAGATGGACAAGCGCCGCCGCGAGCCGCTCCACATCGACTTCTACGCCGTGACGGCGAACGAGCCCGTCGTCGTCAACGTGCCCATCGAGTTCGTCGGCAGCCCGGTCGGCGTCCGCGCCGGCGGCCAGCTCGACGTTCAGCGTCGCGAGGTCGGCATCTCGGTGCTGCCGCGCCACATTCCGAACCACGTCGAGGTGGATGTCAGCGACCTCGATATCGGGGGCAGCCTGCATGTCTCCGACCTCGTCGCGAGGCTGCCGGAGCAGGCGCAGGTGCTCGACGACCTCGAGCTCGCGATCGTGGCCGTGGTGCCGCCGCGCGTCGCCGAGGAAGAGGCGGAGGAAGAGGTCACCGAGCCGGAGGTCGTCGGCGAGCGCGAGGACGAGGAGTCCGAAGCCGAGGAGTGACCATGAAGGTCGTGGTCGGGCTCGGTAACCCCGGGCCTCGGTACGAGGGAACCCGGCACAACGCCGGGTTCCTCGTCGTTGATGAGCTCGCCCGCCGTCTGGGAGCCCGCTTCCGGCGCGAGGGCCGCGGGGACGCCTCCCGCGAGGAGGCGAGGGCGCAGTCGCCAGGCGGCGCCGACGGGGGCGCGACCGACCTGCTGCTCGTGAAGCCCCAGAGCTACATGAACCTCTCTGGCGCGCCCGTCCAGGCCGTCCTGGCACGCACGCGCACCCCTCCCACCGAGCTGCTCGTCGTGCACGACGACGTGGACCTGCCGCTGGGCCGCCTGCGGCTGAAGCTGGGCGGCGGCGCGGGTGGGCAGAAGGGCGTCCGGGACGTCATCGACCGCATCGGGCCAGGGTTCGCGCGGCTCAAGGTGGGGGTCTCGCGCCCTCCCGAGGGCTGGGCCACCGACGGCTGGGTGCTGTCGCGCTTCCGGCCGGAGGAGGCCGAGCTGGTCGGTAGGGTCGTCGCGGCCGCTGCCGACGCCGTGCTGGCCGTGCGGACCGAGGGGCTCGAGGCCGTGATGAACCGCGTCAACGGGCTGGACCTGACCGAGGCGCAGCTCGACTGACGGGGCGAGGCAGCGGTCAGTTGACCATCTTGGTGCGCCGTGCCTGGAAGTCCTGCAGGACGTAGCGCCCGATCGTGTGAGGCGTCGTGAAGTACGCCTTCCCACGCGTCATGGCGCTGACGCGCCGCACGAAGGCGATCAGCTCCGGGTCACGGGCGAGCATGAACGTGTTGACCTGCACCCCGTGGCGGCGGCAGTTGCCGACCTCGCGCAGCGTCTCGCCCAGCACCAGCGGGTCGAGGCCGTAGGCGTTGCGGTAGACCCTTCCGTCGGGGAGCGTGATGGCCGACGGCTTGCCGTCCGTGATCATGATGATCTGCTTCATGTCCTTGTTCTCGCGCTTGAGGATCTTCTGCGCCAGCCGCAGGCCCTCGGCCGTGTTGGTGTGGTACGGCCCGACCTGCGCGCTCGCCAGCTGCGCCAGGGGGATCTGCTCTGCGGAGTTGTGGAAGAGGACGTAGGCGATCGAGTCGCCGCGGTACTGGGTGCCGATCAGGTGGGCGAGCGCGAGAGCGACGCGCTTGGCGGGCGTGAAGCGGTCCTCGCCGTAGAGGATCATCGAGTGGCTGCAGTCGAGCATCACGACGGTCGCCGCCGACGAGCGGTACTCGGACTGCATCACGAAGAGGTCGTCCTCCTCGAGCTCCAGGCGGCCGGACCCGTGACGGGCGGCGTGCTTGAGGGTCTCGGAGACGTCGAGGTTGAGGCTGTCGCCGAACTCGTAGCGCTTGGGCTCCATCGTGGCCTCGACGCCGGCAGCCGTGAAGCGTGTGTCATGGCTGCCTACGCTCGAGCGACCGGCGGCCCCGAGGAGGTCCCGGAGGGTCCGGTAGCCGAGGAAGTCGATCGCCTTGTCGGTCAGCTGGAACTGTGTGCGGCCGTCGACCTCGCCCCCGTGCCCGGGACCGGGCGACTCCTGGCCGGAGGGGTCCTGGCCGTCGGGGCGGATGAAGCCCTCGTCGGCGAGGCGCTGAGCCAGCTTCCTGACCACCTGCCCCATCTCGGAGTCTAGCCAGTCCTCGGCCTCCATGGCTCGCTGGATCATGTCGTCGGACAGCAGGTCTTCCTGCAGGAGGGCCTCGGCGATGGCCTCGTACAGGTCGTCCATGGAGGGGCGCCAATCCGGGTCGGGGTCGAACGGGTCGCGGTCGAAGCCGGACTGCAGCAGCCTCTCGGAGAGCATGCGCATGAGGTCGGCGGAGTCGAGGTCGTCGAGCGTCGCCTCGTAACGCGAGTACCTGACCGTGGGCACCGGCTACCTCAGTTCCAGCGTGCGCGGGGAGCGCCGGCGGTTGCCTCGGAGTCCGGCGCCGCGTAGCCGCGCTCCTCGCTGCGCGAGATCTGCTTGCGAGCGTACAGCCCCTCCAGCACGAACTCGGCCGCGGCGGCCAGCTCGTCCGGCTGCGCGCCGGGCGCGAGCGGCGCGGCGGCGTCGAGCAGGCCGGGCACCTCCCCGAACACCGGGACGAGCTCTGCCGTCCTCACCTGGTCGGGGACCCTCAGCTGGTTGTCGGACTCGAAGTGGGCGACGACGTCGTCGGCGGAGCGCGATGCCAGGCGCCCGTAGACCTGACCGACGGCGCGGCGCACGATCTCGCGGGCGACGGTCTCGGCGCCCTTGAGCTCGCCTTCGTACTCGAGCTCGAGCTTGCCGGTGACCGCGGTGAGCGCGGCGTAGAGGTCGGAGACGCGCGCGATGGCCCGCTCCTCGCCGAGGACGAGGGCGCGCCTCTCGGCGTTGGACACGACGTTCTCGAGCAGCGTGATCGGCAGGCGCTGCGACACGCCAGAGTGCTTGTCGACCCTCGCGTCGTCACGCGCCTGGAAGGCGACCTCCTCCACGGTCTGGGCGACGAAGCCCGGCACGTGGGCCGGTCCGGGTGCGGCCTCGCCATCGCGCTCCAGCCAGGCCTCCTGGCTCGTGATCGCCATGCCCTCCTCGACGGTGCGCGGGTAGTGAGTGCGGATCTCGGACCCGATGCGGTCCTTCAGAGGCGTGATGATCTTGCCGCGAGCGGTGTAGTCCTCGGGGTTCGCGCTGAACACGAGCAGGACGTCGAGCGGGAGGCGGACCGGGTAGCCCTTGATCTGGACGTCGCCCTCCTGCATGACGTTGAACAACGCCACCTGCACCTTGCCGGCCAGGTCGGGGAGCTCGTTCATGGCGAAGATCCCGCGGTTGGCGCGGGGCAGCAGGCCGTAGTGGACGGCGCGCTCGTCGCCCAGCGAGGTGCCCAGCCGGGCGGCCTTGATCGGGTCGATGTCGCCGATGATGTCGGCGACGGTGGCGTCGGGCGTGGCGAGCTTCTCCAGGTAGCGCTGCTCGCGCGGCAGCCAGGCGATGGGGGTGGCCTCGCCGCACTCCTCGCGGATGGCGCGCCCTTGCAGGCTTACGGGAGCGAACGGGTCGTCGTGGAGCTCCGTGCCCGCGATGTAGGGGACCTCCTCGTCGAGCAGGTCGGCCAGCTGGCGCAGGATGCGGGTCTTGGCCTGACCCCTGAGCCCGAGGAGGATGAAGTTGTGGCGCGAGAGCACGGCGTTCACGACCGCCGGGGTGACCGTGTCCTCGTAGCCCAGCACGCCGGGGAACAGCGTCTCGCCTGCGCGCAGGCGAGCGATGAGGTTGGACCTGAGCTCGTCCTTGACGCTGCGGCCGGCCAGCCTCTCCCACCGGCTGCCGCGGAGGTCGGCGAGCACGCGGGGGCGCCCGCCCTGGGGACGGGTCTGTGCAGCGGCGCTGTCGTTCATGGGGCGATGCTAGCACCGCGTTCTGGCACCCCCGTGAACGCTGCGGACGTGTGCCGCGCGAGCCTCGGCACGTGCCGGGCGGCGTCTGCCCGCGCCTCGCCGGCGCGGCGGGGCCAAAGAGAAGGACCCTGCGTGGGGGGCGCAGGGTCAAAGAGGAGATGGTGGAGGGGCTTGCCCTCCGTAGGCGCTGGGGTGAGCGCCCATCTCGGTCCCGGGGGTAGGGACCGGTGAGATTCTACTACATCGGCGGCGCTACTATCTCTCGGATGAGCGTCGAGCGCGCGGAACTGATCAGCGTCGGCACCGAGCTGCTGCTCGGGGAGATCGTGGACACCAACAGCGCCTACCTCGCCACCGACCTCGCCCGGCGCGGCGTGGACGTCCTGTGGTCGGCGAGGGTCGGGGACAACCTCATGCGCATCAGGCACCTGATCGAGCAGGGGCTGGAGCGCAGCGACCTCGTCGTCCTCGGAGGGGGCCTCGGCCCCACGGAGGACGACCTCACCCGCGACGCGGTCGCCAGCGCCGTCGGCGAGGTGCAGTCCGTCGACGCGGGCCTCGAGCGGTGGCTGCGCGACCACTTCTCCGCCTCCGGTCGCCACATGCCCGAGCGCAACCTCCAGCAGGCGCGCGTGATCCCGTCCGCGGAGGTTCTCGCCAACCCGATCGGCACGGCGCCCGGGTGGCTCGTGCGCACGACACGGGACGGCAGGGAGCGCTACGTCGTCACGCTGCCGGGGCCGCCGCGCGAGCTGAAGCGGATGTGGGAGGAGCAGGCGGTGCCGCGTCTGCCCTTCCCGTCGGCCCAGATCTTCACCCGCACGTACAAGACGCACGGCCTGGGCGAGTCGGCCGTCGCGGACATGCTCGGCAGCCTGACGAGCGGCGCGAACCCGAGCGTCGCCACCTACGCCAAGCGGGACGGCGTGCACGTGCGCGTGGCCGCCAAGGGCGGGAGCCCCGACGCCGCCAGGCGGGCGGCGTCCCCCGCCCTCGACGCAGTGGAGGGTGTCCTCGGCGACCACGTCTGGGGGCGGGACGACGAGGACATGGCCGCGCTGGTGCTGCGGCGGCTCGCCGAGAGGGGCCTCACCTTGGCGGTCGCCGAGGGCGCCAGCGGCGGTCTCCTCACCCAGCTCCTCGAGGAGGCCTCGGACGCCCGCCGCCGAGCCGGGCCGTTCGAGGCCACGCGCGCCGGGGCCTCGGGCGCAGCGGCGGCCGCGGATGCCGCGAGGGACGCGAGCGCCGGCGACGACGAGAGAGCGGCCCTCGCTGGCAGCGTGGTAGCATGGCGGCCGGAAACCATGCGAACCCTCCTGCCCACGCTCACGCTGCTGCAGCGCCTCCCCGCCGGCATCTCCGCCGGCGCGGCCGAGGTGGTGGCCGCCATCGCGGTCGCGGTCAGGACGATGTTCGCCTCGGACGTCGGCATCGCCATCGGCTACCCGTACCTGGCTAGCGCCGGGGCGGCCGCCGGCGTCCACGCACGACCCAGCGAGGACCAGACCGAACCGGGCACGGCCGGCAGCCAAGGCTTCCGGCCCCAACTTCGCCTAGAGATCGCCATCTCCGACGGTGACCGAACGATGACCTCCACCCTGAGATTGCCCCCGTTGGGGCGCGGGTGGGCGCGCGAGCGGTCGGCTTTCGCCGGTTTGAACCTCCTGCTGCGGTCGGCGCTGCGCTGACGCGCCGGCTGCCGCCCTGACGGGGCAGCCACGAGTCCGCGCGTCCGGGCCGTCTTTCCGGCGGCCCCGACCGGACGGAGGCTTGCCGCCATGAACCAGGACCGGAGGAAGGCTCTCGACACCGCCGTCTCTCAGATCGAGAGGCAGTTCGGTAAGGGCGCGATCATGCGTTTGGGGG
>JBIQIQ010000167.1:0-4591 GCA_044507975.1 Deinococcaceae bacterium | reverse complement strand
GAGCGCCGGGTGACCGAGGCGCAGGAGGAGCTCGCCGCCGCGGAGGCCGAGCTGGCGGCGGCCGAGTCAGCCCGCTCCCAGGCCGAGACGGCGCGCGACGCCGCCCTCGCCGACCGGGCGGCGGCCCTGGGCGAGCGCGACACGGCGCTTTCGGAGCGTGACGCCGCCCTGACCGAGAGCGCCGACCTGAACGAGCGGCTCGAGCAGCTGAACCAGGAGGTGCTGGCGCTCGAGGGCGTCGCCGAAGAGCTGCGCCTCCAGGCCGAGGAGCTCGACCGACAGAACCAGGGCCTGAGGGCCGCCAACGTGAGCCTCGCGACCGAGAACGAGCGGCTCGCCCAGCAGAGCGAGTCGCTGGAGGGCCTCAACGACAGCCTCGAGGAGGAGATCCGGCGCCGCAACGAGGACCTGCAGGCGCTGCAGGGAGAGGTCTTCCAGCTGCGGGACGAGGTCGAGGGACAGGCTCGCGAGCTCGCCGACCTGCAGCAGGAGGCCGGCAGGTTCGAGCGCGGGGACGTCTACTTCGTGCGGGACCAGCTGATCTACTCGGGCTCCGTAGAGGCGAACGCCCCGGCCGAGGCCCGCGAGGAGCTCGCGGCCTTCATCGCCGAGGCGACCGACTACGTCTCGCGGCGCGGCGTCGAGCGCATCCGGGTGAGCAACGAGCAGTTCAACCTGCTCGTCGACGTCATCGTCCAGACGCCCGGTTCCGTGCTCATCCGGCTGATCTCGCCTTCGAACCAGATCAGCTCGACCATCGACGTGCTCGTCGAGGCGATCGAGAACACCGTGCTCTTCGAGCGCGGCCAGCTCATCGTCAGCGCGCAGCTGCACCTCGGGTCGACCGCGCTGCAGATCAGCCAAGACGAGATCCGCACGGCGCTGGCCAACCTCAAGGCCGACGCCGTGCGCAAGATGCGCCGCGCCGGCCTCGACGAGGGTCAGCTACCCGACTTCGGGCCCGTGACGGAGGAGATGTTCACGAACATGCTCCTGAGGCTGACAGGCCCGGCCTCGATAGGACTGGTGGCCACCGAGCCGGTCTCGCGGGCGGGGCCGGCGCGCCTCGAGCTGATGATCCTCTACTGAGGGCGCTGCCTTCAGCGGCCTCTGCCTACAGCGGCCGCTCCTTGAGGAGGTCGCGGATCTCGGCGAGGAGCTTCTCCTCGACCGTGAGCTCCACGGTCTCCGGCGCCTCCTCGACCTGGCGCTCGAAGCGGCGCCGCATCTCGTTGAAAGATTTCACGACGGCGAACATCGCCGGCGCGACGATCACGAAGTTGATGATCGTGTTGAGGAACGCCCCGTACTGGATCACGGGCGCGCCGGCCGCGACCGCCTCCGCCACGGACCCGTAGAGCTCCCGGTCCCGGAGGATGATGCCGAGGTTGCTGAAGTCGACGCCGCCGACCAGCAGGCCCACGATGGGCATGATCACCTGGTCGACGAGGGACGACGTGATCGCCCCGAAGGCCCCGCCCAGGACCACGGCGATGGCGAGATCCAGTACGTTGCCCCGATTAATGAAGTCCCTGAACTCCTTGAGCATCGTGCCCCTCCTCTGGGTGGCTCATAGGCTAATCCTTTCCTCACCCGCGCAGTGGCACTTCTGACGATTCCGTAAGAGCCCGCCCCATATGCTCGGCGCGTGGCGAAGATCCTAATCGCGGAGGACCTGGCCGGACAGCGCGCGGTCCTCGACATGCTGCTGTCCGTCGACGGGTACGACGTGCAGATCGTGGAGGACGGCGCCGAGGCGCTGGCCTGGCTGAAGCAGCACACCCCCGACCTGGTGGTGCTCGACGTCAAGATGCCGCGCGTCGACGGCATCGAGGTCTGCGCGCGGATGAAGCGCGTCACGCGGCTCAAGGACGTGCCGGTCATCATCCTCACGGCCCTGCGTGACGACACCACGCTGGAGGCGGCCCGCCACGCCGGCGCCGACGCCGTCGTCATCAAGCCCCTGGAGGGCAAGGACTTCCGGTCCGAGGTGAGAAGGCTTCTCGAGCAGGACGCGGTGGCCGGGGCCTAGCCGCGAGAGCGCTGCCTCACGGCCTCGTAGAGCACGACGGCTCCGGCCACCGACACGTTGAGGCTGTCGGCCGCCCCGGTCGCCATCGGCACCTTCACCAGCTCGTCCGCTGCGGCCTCGAGCTCGGCGGAGAGACCCCTGTCCTCCGCTCCCAGCACGACCGCTACCGCGCCGGTGAGGTCGGCCTCCCAGTGAGCGAGGCGCGCCCGCGGCGACGCCGCCACCAACCGGAAGCCGTTCTCACGTAGACGGGCGATCGCCGCGTCGGCGGGCGCGACGTGGACGGGGACCGCGAACGAGCTGCCTTGGCTCGCGCGGATCACGTTGGGGTTCTCTACGTCGGTCCCTTCACCGGTCAGGATCACGGCCGTCACCCCGGCCGCGTCGGCTGTCCGCAGCAGCGCCCCGACGTTGCCCGGCTTCTCGAGCCCGTCCAGGACGAGCACCAGGCCCTCTGGGCCGAGCCTCTCCGGCAGGCTCCGCTCGGGCGTCACGGCCACGAGCGCGACGCCGTCGGGACCCTGCCTGTGACTGAGGCGCTCGAACGCCGCCCGGGACAGCTCCACTACCTCGGCGCCGCTGGCCTCCACCAGGTCCGCCAGGCGTTCCCATGGTCGGCCCTGCGCGAGCTCGGGCGACACCAGCAGCGTCCGCGCCTTCAGGCCGGCACCCAGGGCCCGCTCCGTCTCCCGCGCGCCCTCGACCAGGAAGAGGCCGCTCTGCGCGCGGCGCCGATGGTCCTTCAACCTGAGCGCCTCGCTCACGACGGGGTTCTTGGGGCTGTCGACGCGCCTGCGCATGCGGTCGAGGATAAGCCTTGACACACGCTCGCCGGGCTAGAATCTGAGACATGCATGAGAGGCCTGCCGCCGCGAGCGCGGACGGTGATCCCGTCGGCGCCTCCGGACCCCTCGTCGCTGCCGCCGAGCTGATCGGTCGCCTCGGCGAGGCGACGCTGCGCGTGGTCGACGCTCGCTTCGAGCTCGCCGACCCTGCGGCGGGCAAGGCTCTCTACGCGGCCGGCCATGTGCCGGGCGCCGTCCACCTCGACCTCGACGAGGACCTCGCGGCGCCACCGGGCCCGGGCGGCCGCCACCCCCTGCCCGACCCGGAGGTCCTGGCGCGGCGCCTGGCGGAGCTGGGCATCGGCGACGAGCACGAGGTCGTCGTCTACGACCAGACCGGCACGATGTACGCGGCTCGCGCATGGTGGCTGCTGCGGTACCTCGGCCACGAGCGCGTGCGCTTCCTCGACGGTGGGCTAGGCGCCTACCTCGCGGAGGGTGGGCCACTCACAGGTGTGGTGCCCGAGCACCGGCCCGCGTCGTTCACCGCCCGGCCGCGCCCCGGCATGGTGGCCCTGGCCGAGGAGCTGCTGGCGCGCGGTTCCGACCCCCGCCTCGTCCTGCTCGACGCCCGTGCTCCCGAGCGGTACCGGGGCGAGGTCGAGCCGCTGGACGCGGTGGCCGGACACGTGCCGGGAGCGCTGAACAGGCCCTACTCGGCCTCGAGCGGCGAACGGGGCCTGCTGAGCCCGGGGGCCCTGCGCGAGGTCCACCGCCTCGACCGGTTGCCGGCCGGCGCCGACGTCGTGGCGTACTGCGGCTCAGGCGTCAGCGCCGCCCACCTCGTCCTGGCGCTCGAGGTCGCTGGCGTGCCCGGCGCGAGGCTGTACCCGGGCTCCTGGAGCGAGTGGTCGAGGCGCGGCTTGCCTGCTGCGACGGGCGACGAGGAGGGGGCGTGAGAGCGGCGCCCCTGTCTCGGAGGCGTTATGGTCCACAGTGGCTAATATGTGGACGGTGCTTGAGGTGACCACCGAGCAGCGGGCCGAGGCTCGCGGCGTGGACCTGTGGCCGTCCTACTTCAGGTCGGCTCCGTACGGTCTCGTCGTGTTCCGGGCCGTGAAGGCCGAGTCTGGCCGGCTGGCCGACTTCGAGTGGGCCGACGTCAACCCTGCTGCCGCCGACTTCCTGGGCATGAAGCGTGACGACTTCGCCGGCAGGCGGGTCCGGAGCGTGTACCCCGACTACCTCGACCCCCGCATCTACCGCCGGCTCGTCACGGCCCACGTCACAGGGCGGGTGCAGGAGTTCGAGCAGGCGCTGCCCAGGCGCGCCACCTCCGACCCGACCCGGTCTTCCGAGGCCGGCTCCGCCGTCTCCGCCGACCCCGCGTGGTTCGCGGTCACCATCATGCCGTTGGACGGAGACCACCTCGTGGTCCAGTTCCGCAGCATCACCCACTACAAGAACGTGCTACGGCAGGCCGTCGAGATGATGAACCACGACGACCTCACGGGCCTCCCGAACCGCCGCCATCTCAAGTCGCGTTTCTGGGTCCTGCGCCGGCAGGGCGTCGCTATGGCGCTGCTCTACTTCGACCTCAACGGCTTCAAGCTCGTCAACGACACGCACGGTCACGAGATGGGCGACCGCGCCCTCAGCATCATCGGTCAGCGCCTGAAGCAGAACGTCCGGCCGGGCGAGATGGTCGCGCGGCTCTCCGGCGACGAGTTCGCCGTGCTGCTGGCGGGAGCCGACGAGCACGGCGTGGAGCGCG
>JBIQIQ010000166.1:0-4609 GCA_044507975.1 Deinococcaceae bacterium | reverse complement strand
GCGCATCGCGCGGTTGGCAGACATGAACGCCGAGCTGCTCGAGCGCGCTGGCTCGGGCCCCGACAAGGTCGAGCTCAAGCGCAGCCAGTGGGCCGACGTGCCAGGCGTCGTGGTGATCACCGTGCGCTCGGCGCCCGACGCCGACGAGGTCATGCGGCGCGAGGACTACGCCGCCGTCGCCTGCGCGGCGCAGAACTTCATGCTGCACCTGTGGGCGGAGGGCGTGCACACGAAGTGGTCGACCTCGGCCGTGTGGCGCCACGAGGGCTTCTGGCCCATGCTCGGCCACGAGGTCGCGCCGGGAGGAGAGCCGGGCGAGGAGGTCGTCGGCTTCTTCTTCTACGGCACCGCCGCCGAGGTGCCGGCCGGCCGCCGGCGTTTGCCCCTGGAGGAGGTCCTGGTCGACTTCCGTCGCTGATCTGTAGCGGGGCGCCTCGTCAACCGCTGCTCAGCGCGGGAGCTGCGGCGCCACGAACACGGCGGTCGAGAGAGGCGGCACGCTGACGCGCCCGTTGGCGGTCGAGACGAACGCGCCGCGCAACGTGTCCGCGTCGGCGCCGATCGCCTGCGCCTCGTGGAGGAGCCAAGGGAGGCCCGCTGCCTCGGGCACCGTGAGCGACACGCGCGCGGGCGTGGCGTTGAACACCACGAGCAGCCTATCGACCGTGTCGTCGAGCTCGGGGAGGCCCTCGATGTCGTCGCGGAGCTGCATGACGATCACGCCGGGCACCTGGTCCGGGCCGGTGTTCGCGAAGCTGAGGCGGGCGCCGATGTCCTCGGGGGTGCGAAGGCGCAGCAACGGCTCGTCGCGGCGGATCGTGAGCCACTCGCGGAATACCGCCGACGCGAACGCCACGTCCTCCGGGGCGGGGTAGAGCAACGGGTTCTCGAGCAGGGGCCTTATGGCGACCCAGTGGTCGCGGTTGTCCCAGGCCGGCGGCAGGCCACGGCCCATACCGGTGCCGTGTCCTTCGGCCCCACCCGTCCAGTCGATCGCGTTGAACCAATCGCCGGAGTCGTAGCTGTTGCGGTCGAAGCTCTTGGACCGCAGGAGGTCGCTCCCGGCGTGGAAGAACGGCACGCCCTGGGAGAACGCCGCGACCGATAGCGCGAGGTTCTGCAGCCGGACCCGGTCGGCGGTCGGCAGGTCGGCCGGCAGCTTGTACTGGAGGATGTCCCACAGGGTCTGGTTGTCGTGCTTGCTGACGTACACCACGTGGTCCTGCGGCACGGCCCCGTAGCCGGCGGGCGACCCGTTGTAGTCGACGTCGGCGCCCGTCACGAGCTCGCCGCCGGCTCCTTCGAAGCTGAAGCGCGCGAGGTTCCCTGCGAGCCCGACCCGGACCTGGTCCATGGCGTGCAGCAGGCCGAGCAGCTCGCCCTCGCGGTCGAAGCTGGCCGTGACGGCGTTGGGCAGGACGTACCGGCCGGACGCGAAGCCTTGGTTGGCCACGGTGGCCGCGGCGTCGTCGAAGGGTCCGCCGCCGCGCACGGCGTCGCGCAGGCGGTCGTTGAAGGTGCCGATGCCGGTGCCGGCGAGGTTGAGCTGCGTCGCGTTGGGCCCGCGGGCGTTCTGGGCCACCTCGCCGAAGTCCCACCCCTCGCCGTAGACGTAGACGCCGGTGCCGTCCGTGCCGTGGCGCTCGGCGCTCAACTCGTCGAGCGCGGCCCGCACCGCGAGCATGTCGGGCACCATGTGATGCCCCATCAGGTCGAAGCGGAAGGCGTCGACCTTGTAGTGCTCCGCCCACAGCAGGACCGAGTCGACCATCAGGCGCCGCATCATCGCGTGCTCGGTCGCGGTGTTCTGGCAGCAGGTGCTCGTCTCTACGTTCCCCGCCTCGTCAAGGCGGTGGTAGTAGCCGGGCACGATGCGGTCGAGGACGGAGCGCTCGGCCTGACCGGCGGCGTTCGTGTGGTTGTACACGACGTCGGAGACGACGCGGAGACCCATCTCCCACAGAGCCATGACCATCTCGCGGTACTCGACGATGCGCCGCGGGCCATCCGGGTCGGTGGCGTAGGAGCCCTCGGGGACGTTGTAGTGGTAGGGGTCGTAGCCCCAGTTGAAGGCGTCGTGATCGCGTACCTCGCCGACGAACGCCTGAGCGGCCGGGCCGGCGTACGGCGTCTCGACGTCCGGTGTGCCGAGCACCCAGCTCGACTCGTCCTCGTCGATCGTGGCGATGTCGAAGGTGGGCAGCAGGTGGAGGTGGGTGAGGCCCGCCTCGGCGAGCTCCTGCAGGTGGCGCCCCCCGTGCGTGTCGGTCAGCGTGAAGGCTGCGTACTTGCCGACCAGGTGCTCGGGCACCGTCGGGTCGCCGGTGGAGAAGTCGCGGACGTGCAACTCGTAGACGACGATGTCCACGGGATCGGCGACCGCGGGCTTGACGAGGTCGTCCCACCCCGCTGGCTTCAGGTCGGGATCGCCTAGGTCGACGACCTGGCTGCGCTGCGAGTTGACGCTCAGGCTCACCGAGTACGGGTCGGTGACGCGGTTGACCACGACCTGCTGGACGCTGGGAGCGTAGACCTCGACCTCGTAGAGGTAGTAGCGCCAGCGCCACTCGGGCGCGCCGGTCACGGACCATACGCCCGAAGCGTCGTCCCGCTGCATCTCGACTTCCTCGTGCGCTTCGGCTACCTGGTCGTCGAAGAGGAGGAGGCTGACGCGCCGGGCGGTCGGGGCCCACACTGACAGGGTGGGGGTGTCGTCCTCCCAGGTGACGCCCAACGGCGCCTCCAGCGCCGCCGCGGCGTAGAGGTCGTCGATCACGCCGGGTACCTGCAGTGAGGTGGCGTCGACGACCGCGCCGCCCACCTCGCGGGTCACGACCACCTGGCCGAGGAGCGCGGCCGCGGCGAGGTCCTCGCCACCGTCAGGCAACCGGAGCGCGGCGCGACCGGCCAGATGCGGGAATAGCTCGCGAGCTGCATCCGGGGCACCACCGGGGTCGCGCGAGAGCTGGGTCGCCCCGTCGGAGCCGCTGAGCAGTCCGTCCTCTAGGGTCATCCCGCCCTCGGCGGCCCAGTGGAGGGTGAAGGTCTCGTCGGTGAGCGGCACACCCGTGTCCCAGAGGACCAGGTCGCGCGCTACCCAGGAGGCGCGGGCACTGCGGAGGTCGCCGCCGCCCACCCTCGCTACTTCGGGCCTCTCGGTGAAGAGCTCGGTGCTTCCCGACACCATCCAGACCTCGTTACCGAGCTCCTCGAGGTCGAGGAACATGTCGGGGCCCGGGTCCTTCTCGTCGCCCCGGTGGACGATGAAGCCCAGCCTGGCGGCTCCCTCGGAGAGCCTCACGTCCCAGTAGATCCCGTCGCCGGTGGAGCCGGTGGGAGGCAGACCCGCCTCCCAAGTCACTTCCTCGACCGTGTCCTCCCAGACGTGCAGCACCCAGGAGTCGTAGTCGCCGCTCGGGTTGACGTAGTGGACGCGCGCCGTCCCCTCCTCCGGCGGACCGATTGGCGGCGCGGTGTGGATCACGTCGGAGCCCGACACGAGCCAGACCTCGTGGCCGTGCTGAGAGGTGATCAGGAACATGTCGGGGCCCGGGTCCTTCTCGTCGCCCCTGTGGACGATGAACCCGAGACGCTGCGCCCCGTCGGCCAGCCGGACGTCCCAGTAGGCGCCATAGTCGTCCACGCCGGTGATGTCCAGGCCGTCGGCCCACGTCACCGATTCGACGGTGTCCTCCCAGACGTGCAGCTCCCAGCCCTCGTAGGCCGCGTCGGGACGCTGGTAGTGGATGCGGGCTACGCCATCGGGCAGCTCGTCCTGTGCGGACGCGGCGCCGGTTAGAGCAGCGAGCGCGACCACGGCGGCCAGCGCCGCTAGCCTCTTCCGCCACCGACCAGTAACGCGGGTCTGCGACTCGATCATGCGGCTCAACCTCCACTTCCTCGCTGGAGGATAGCGGGTCGGTCGGGCTCGGCCGTACGACCTCGTGTGGAGGAACCTCTCAGCTCAAGCTCCGGCAGGAACGAGGCGGAGACCAGCGCGAGCGCCGCGAGCGCCGCGCCGACCAGGAACACCCTCCCGAGCACGGACGCCAACGCGCCCCTCAGCCCCTCGACGAGCGCCTCTAAGGCCGCCGGGCCCGAGTCCGGGGCGGCGGCCGCTACCTGCTCGCGAGCGACGGTGAGCTGGTCAGGGCTGGTGAGCACGTTGGGGGAGGCGACCTCGGCGATGACGGCCGGCGGGAGGCCGGTCAGCTCGGACGGGAGCGAGCTCTCGACGTGACCCGTCAGACCGGCCGCGACCATCGAGCCGAACACAGCTACGCCGAGCGTCCCGCCCATCTGGCGGAAGAACATGTTGGCGCTCGTCACGGTGCCTAGCCGCTCGAGCGGGAAGGCGTTCTGGACGGCCAGGACGAACAGCGAGTTGGTCGGCCCGAGGCCCAGGCCGAGGAGGACCGAGTAGGCGACGGTCAGCGCCATCGGCGACCCGGGACGCAGGGTGGAGACGAGCAGGAAGCCACCGACCATCACGGCGAGACCGCCGAGGATCATGCGCTTGTAGTGACCGGTGCGGCTCACGTAGAGCCCCGACGCCGTGCTGCTGGTGACCATGCCGAGCATGAGCGGTGCGAGCGCGAAGCCGGAAGCT
>JBIQIQ010000165.1:0-4626 GCA_044507975.1 Deinococcaceae bacterium | reverse complement strand
CGGCCGAGGCGGGCGCCTGGGTGCGCCTCGACCGCTCGGCCTTCTACCCCACGGCCGGCGGCCAGCCCCACGACACCGGCGTCCTGGCAGGTCGGAGGGTCGTGGACGTGGAGGACAGAGGCGGCGCGGTATGGCACCTGCTCGAGACGGAGCGACCGCCGACGGTCGGTGACCGGGTGAGCGGTGAGGTCGACTGGGGCCGGCGCTTCATGCACATGCAGCGCCACACGGCCCAGCACATGCTCTCCCAGGCGTTCCTGCGGGTCGGGGCGGCGCGCGGCGCCGCCGAGGAGGGCGAGCCCGGCTACCACACCCGGTCGGTGAGCATGCGGGGCCCCGACTGCACGCTCGACCTGACCGGCGACCCCGACGAAGAGGCCCTGGCGGCGGCCGAGGCGGAGGTCGACGGCGCCGCGCGCCGCGCCCTGCCCGTGCTCGCGTTCGAGGTCCCAGAAGAGAAGCTCGGAGCTTACCGGCTGAGGCGCCCTCCGAAGGTGAGCGGGACGGTGCGTCTCGTCGCCGTCGGCGACTACGACCTCGTCGCCTGCGGCGGCACCCACCTGAGGAGCAGCGCCGAGGCCCTGCCCGTCAAGCTCCTCGGCCTCGAGAAGGTGCGCGGCGGCCTCACGAGGGTGACGTTCCGCGCCGGCGCCGAGGCCCTGGCGGACCACGCTGCCAAGCACGCCGTGCTCGCCGAGCTCTCCCCCTTGCTGAGCGCGCCGCCGGCCGAGCTGGCTGGTCGCGTCCGGGCGTTGGGCGATCGCATCGCGAGCCTGGGGCAGGAGCTCGCGCGCACCCAGGAGAGGCTGGCCGAGGACGTCGCGGCCCGGCTGCTCGCCGGCGCCGGCACGCTGCCAGGCGGCGCGAGGCTCGTGGTCCACGAGCTTCCGCCAGACGACCCGCTGCCGCTCGGCGCGTTGGTCGACAGGCTGCAGGCTGAGCCGGGCTGCGTGTCGCTCCTCGCCGCTCGGGAGGCCCGGGCGGTGCGCCTCGCCTTCCTGGCCGGTCCCGGGGCCCAGGTGGACGTCAGGCCGGCGCTGCAGGCGGCCCTGGAGGTCGTGGGCGGACGAGGCGGCGGCAGGCCAGACCGCGCGCAGGGAGCCGGCGAGGACGCCGCCGAGCTCCCCGGCGCTCTCGCGGCGGCCGTGGCGGTTCTGCGTCCCTGAGCGCGCTTCAAGCCTCATCTCATCGCCCACCTGCTAGCGTGCCTCTAGGCGCCGGTCGCGAACCGGGGCCCGGGAGGTTGGAGATGGCGACCACGACGAAGGCCAAGCTCTTCAAGAGCAAGATCGACATCCCAGAGAAGAGCCGCGAGGCGCTCGTCGAGCTCTGCAACCAGTGCCTGGCGGACGCGTTCGACTTCTACTCGCACGCCAAGCAGGCGCACTGGAACGTCAAGGGCATGGAGTTCCACCAGCTGCACGAGCTGTTCGACGAGGTGGCGGACGCCATCTTCCCCTTCGTGGACATGTTCGCCGAGCGCGCGACCACGCTCGGGGGCGTCGCGAGAGGCACCGTCCGCATGGCCGCTGGGGCCTCCGAGCTCTCCGAGTACCCGAGCGACCTGACTAAGGGCGCCGACCATCTCGAGGCCGTGCGCGACCGCTTGGCCGACCTATGCGGCCGGCTGCGCGAGGCGATCGAGCAGGCGGAGCAGCAGGACGACCCCACCACCGCCGACCTCGTGACGGAGGCCTCGCGGGTAGCCGACCTCCAGCTCTACTTCGTGGAGTCGCACCTGCAGGGCTAGGCGCCAGGCGCTACGCCTCGGCGCCGCCCCCGAACTCGTCTCTCAGCGCGCTCTGCTCGAGCACGTGCTTCGCGACGTACATCGGCGCCTTCACTCGCACCGCCAGCGCGAGGGCGTCCGACGGCCGGGCGTCGACGTCGAAGCGCACCCCGCCACGCTCGAGGATGAGCATCGCGTAGTACGTGCCGTCGACCAGGTCGGTGACCTCGATGCGGGCGACCTCGACGCCCAGCATCTCCAGCACCGAGACGAACAGGTCGTGCGTCAGGGGCCTCTCGAGCTTCTCGCTCGAGCGGCCGGCCGCGATCGAGATCGCCTGCATGGCGTCGATGGCGATAGGTAGGATCTCGCCGCCCTCGCTCTTGAGGAGGGCGAGGAACTGGTTCTCGTCCCCGGAGACGGCGATCTCCTCCAGTTCGACCTTCACCATGGGAGGCATGATAGCCCGGGTCCTTGGGTACACTCTGAGCCCATGCCGGAACCAGTGGTCGGTCTCGAGGTCCACCTCGCGCTGAGGACCGCCACCAAGCTCTTCTGCCCGTGCCGCGCCCACCCCGACGGCGAGGAGCCGAACGCGGACGTCTGCCCCGTCTGCCTCGGCCTCCCGGGCACGCTGCCAGCGCTCAACGACCGCGCGCTCGACCTGGCCGTGGCGTTCGCGCTCGCGCTCGGCGCCGAGGTCGCGCCCTACGCCAGATTCGACCGGAAGCACTACTACTACCCGGACTCGCCGAAGAACTACCAGATCAGCCAGCACGCCATGCCAGTCGGGCGCGGCGGCCGAGTGACGCTGCCCTCCGGCAAGGTCGTCCGCATCGCGCACTGCCACCTCGAGGAGGACGCCGGACGGCTCGTGCACCCTCCCTACGAGGGTCACTCGCTCGCCGACCTCGGCCGTGCCGGCACGCCCCTGGTGGAGCTCGTCACGGAGCCGGACATCTCCTCCCCCGAGGAGGCCCGGGCGTTCCTCGAGGAGGTCCAGGCGCTCGCCCGAGCCTCCGGCGCCTCCGACGCGGCGCCCGAGGAGGGCAAGCTGCGCGCCGACGTCAACGTGTCGCTGCGGCGCGACGACGGATCGCTCGGCACCAAGGTCGAGGTGAAGAACCTCAACAGCTTCCGCAACGTGGCGGCGGCCGTGCAGTACGAGGCGAAGCGCCAGGAGCGGCTGATCGAGGCCGGGCGGAACGTGGTGCAGGAGACCCGGGGGTTCAACGAGGGCGGGCAGCGGACCTACACTCTGCGCGTCAAGGAAGGGGCCGAGGACTACCGTTACCTCCCTGATCCCGACCTGCCCAGCATCGACCTGGCCGAGCGCACCGCGAGGATCGCCAGCACCCTGCCCGAGCTCCCGGCGGCGCGCGCCGCACGCTACGAGTCCCTGGGGCTGAGGTCGGAGGACGCCCGCCTCATCGCCTACGAGCCGGGTCTCGCGCACGCGTTCGACGCGACCATGTCCCGGGACGCCTCCCGCCCCAGGGCGCTGGCGGCCTGGCTGACCGTCGAGGTGACCGGCCTGCTGGGGGCCGAGGGCCGGAGCATCGACCCGGAGGCCTTCCCCGCCGCCGGCCTGGCCAAGCTCGTAGCGCTCGTGGAGGACGGCGCGATCTCCGGCCCTACCGCCAAGGGGCTGCTCGGCGAGGTGCTCTCCGGGGCCGATCCCGCCGTCCTCGTCCAGGAGCGCGGACTGGCCCAGCTCAGCGACGAGGGGGAGCTGGACCGCATAGTCGACGAGGTCATCGCCGCCAACCCCGAGCTCGTGGAGCGGGTCAAGGTGAACCCCAAGGCCGTGAACGCGCTCCTCGGCGAGGTGATGCGGGCGTCGCGCGGCACGGCCCAGCCCGACCTCGTGCGCAGGCTTCTCGAGGAACGGCTGCGCGCGTGAGCGCCGGTCCCGACCCCATCACGGTCGCTCGACGGTGGCGCCGCTAACCTAGACGCCTCGGAGGACGGCGGGCCGGCCTGGGCTGAGCCCGCGGATGGGAGAGCCGGTGGTACCAAAGGTCGAACAGCCCCTCGGGAGTGGACTGGCGCGGGGGGCGGTGGCTCTGGTGGCGCTGGCGCTGTGGCTGGCGGGATGCGCGGGCCCGGGCGGCCCGGCCACGCCCCCGAGCGCCGTCACCGCCACGGCCGTGGCCGGGGGGGTCCTCGTCGAATGGGACGGCGGAGCCGGAGCCTCTGGTTTCACGGTCCTGCGCGCCGAGGGCGGCGCGGACCTGCTCGCCATCGCTTCGGTCCCCGCCGACGCCCGAGCGTACGTCGACTACACGGCAGCCCCCGACGGCGCATACTTCTACGCCGTCGCGGCTCTCGGGCCGACCGGTCCGGGCGATCCGGTAATGCAGCGGTCGCGCTGGGCGGTGTCACCGCGGCCCGGGAACCTGCTCAGCGTCGTGATCGACGGGTCTGGCACCGTGCACGTGCAGGGCGCGGCAGCCCCGGTCACCTGCACCGACGACTGCGTCGTCGGCTTCGAGCCGGGCGCGGAGGCCGTGCTCGAGGGTGAGGGGGGCGAGCTGGGCTTCGCTGGCTTCGGCTCTCCCTGCGGCCCGCACGCGAGCTGCCGGCTGACGATGGACGATGACAACGAGGTCACCGCGCTGTTCCGAGCGCGGGTGTTGAGGCTGGGCATCGACGGGGACGCGCCGGCGAGCGTCGTCACCCACCCCACCGACGACCGGGGCGTGAGCGCCTGCGAGCTGAGCCCCGGCGAGGAGTGCCTGCTCGGCTTCACCTACACCGGTGGTGACTCCCTCCAGGTCAGCGTCACGGCGGCGCCGCTCGACGGCTCGCGCGTCGCGGGACTGGCGGGCGACTGCGCGACGGGCGGGAGCTACTGCGTCGTCGACGTCGCTGGCCCCGCGCACGTCAGCGTGCTC
>JBIQIQ010000164.1:0-4627 GCA_044507975.1 Deinococcaceae bacterium | reverse complement strand
AGCAGGTAGCGCTTGGCGATCTCGAGCTTCTCCTGCTCGATGTAGCTGGAGAACTCGATCGCCTCCATGCGGTCGTAGAGGGCCTCCGGGATCTGCTGCTCGTAGTTCGCCGTGGCGATGAACAGCACCTCCGAGAGGTCGAAGGGCACGCCGAGGTAGTGGTCGACGAAGTTGGCGTTCTGCGCCGGGTCGAGCACCTCGAGCAGCGCCGAGGACGGGTCGCCCTGGAACGACGCGCCGAGCTTGTCGACCTCGTCTAGCAGGAACACGGGGTTCTTGGCGCCCGCCTGGCGGATGCCCTGGATGATGCGACCGGGCATCGAGCCGATGTAGGTGCGGCGGTGACCCCTGATGTCGGACTCGTCGCGCGCGCCGCCGAGGCTGATGCGCACGTACTCGCGCCCCAACGCCTTGGCGATCGACTGCGCGATGCTCGTCTTGCCGACGCCGGGAGGCCCGGCGAAGAGCAGGATGGGCCCGCGGTTGACCTCGAACGCGTCGAGCTCGCCCTTGGCGGCGCGCTCGGCCTTGAGCTTGCGCACGGCGAGGTACTCGAGCACGCGGTCCTTGACCTTCTCGAGCCCGTAGTGGTCCTCGTCGAGGATGCGCTCGGCCTCGCCCAGGTCGAGGCGGTCGTCGGTGCGGTTGTTCCACGGCAGCTCGACGATCGTCGTGAGGTAGGTGCGGATCACCGATGCCTCGGCGGAGTCGGGGTGCATGCGCGAGAGGCGGTTCAGCTCGCGCTGGGCCTCCTTGAGGACGACCTCGGGCAGGTCGAGCGCCTCGAGCTTCTCGCGGAAGGCCTCGACCTCGTCCTCCTCGTCGTCCGACCCGGACAGCTCCTTCTGGAGCGCCTTGATCTGCTCGCGGAGGAAGTACTCGCGCTGGTTGCGGTCGATCTCGTCCTTGACCTCCCGCTGGAGGCGCCGCTGCGTCTCCTGCAGCTCGATCTCGGTGTCGATGAGGATGAGGACCTTGCGCAGGCGGTCGGTGACCGTCGGCGACTCGAGGACCGACTGCTTGTCGGCGAGCTTGAAGTCGAGGTGATAGGCCACGTAATCGGCGAACTGGCCGGCGTCCTCGAGGTTCATGACGAACTGCGCGACCTCGCTCTGGACCGAGCGGCTGCCGGACTCCACGAGGTCCTTGAACTTCTCGCGGAGCTCGCGGAAGGTTGCGACGAGCTCGACCTCGTTGCCGTCGGGCACCTCGAACGCCGAGACCTCGGCCTGGATGAGGCCGTCGTCGTGCTCGTAGGAGTGGATGTTGACGCGGGCGAAGGCCCGGACGAGCATCTGGATCGTGCCGTCTGGGTTCTTCTTCATCCGCATGATGTTGCAGGCGGTGCCTACCTGGTAGAGGTCCTCGGGCGTCGGTTCCTCGACGTCGCGGTCCTTCTGGCTGACGATGACGATGGTGCGGTCGCGGTCGAGAGCGGCGTTGATCGCCTTGATGCTCACCGGCCTGCCGGCGTCGATCGGCATGACCATCGTGGGGTAGAGCACCGAGCCGCGCACCGGGCAGACCGGTACCGGCTGCTGGAAGTCGAAGTTCGCGCCTGGCTCGGGCATGCTTGTCACCTTATCTGAAGGGGCTGGTCGGAACGGTGTCGCTCCGGCGGGTTCGCGCCGCCCATTGGCGCGTTCGCCGGAGGTACTTGAGCGTACACTGCTCAAGTTTACTAGATTGGGGGGACTAAAGGCGAGCGGCGCCGTCACCGGCGCCCCAGGCTCACCCGCGAGGCCCTCGCAGGTGGAGAGGACTATAACCCCCCATGGTAGGTTGGCGCGTCATGAACGACGTCTTGGGGGAGCTGAACCGTTCTCTGAAGGCCGCCCTGGAGGGCCTGGCGCCCGGGTTCGAGGGCGACGTCCCGCTCCAGGAGGTCCCGGCCGACAAGCCGGGCGACTACGGCACCCCGCTCGCCTTCGCCCTGGCCAGGACGCTGCGGCGCCCTCCGCCCCAGATCGCGCAGGAGATCGTCGAACGGCTCGAGCTCCCGGCCGGCGTGGCCTCCGCGGAGGCGGTCGGGGCCTACATCAACTTCGTACTCGACCCCGGCGCGTTCGTCTCCGCGGTCGCGCTGAGGCCCGCGGCCCCGCGCGCGAGCGAGCGGCGGAAGGTCGTCGTGGAGCACACGAGCGTCAACCCGAACAAGGAGGCGCACGTCGGCCACCTGCGTAACATCGTGCTCGGCGACGCCACCGCGAGGATCCTGCGCGCCGTGGGGCACGACGTCGAGGTCCAGAACTACATCGACGACACGGGCAGGCAGGCGGCCGAGAGCATCTTCGCCGTCACCTACTTCCAGGCCCGCTACGACCTGCCGGGCAACGGCGCCCAGCGCAAGTACGACCACTGGCTGGGCGAGCTCTACGTGCGCCTGGGGCAGGCCAAGGAGAGCGACGCCGAGGCGATCGAGCGCGGCGTCACCGAGGTCATGCACCGCCTCGAGCGGGGCGAGCTCAGGCACGAGGTAGAGCGCGTGGTCCGCGCGCAGCTCGAGACCTTCAACGCCCTCGGCGCCGAGTACGACCTGCTCGTGTGGGAGTCGGACGTCGTCCAGGCCGGCTTCCTCGACCAGGGCCTCGAGGTGCTCGAGAAGAGCCGCTACACCCACAGGCCGACGGAGGGCAAGTACGCCGGAGCCCTCGTCATGGACGTCTCCTCGTTCCTGCCCGGCCTCGAGGAGCCCAACGTCGTCCTCGTGCGGTCCGATGGCAACGCCGTCTACGTCGCGAAGGACATCGGCTACCAGTTCTGGAAGGCGGGGCTGTTCGAGGGCCTCGGCTTCGCGCGGTTCGGGTCGCAGCCGTCGGGCACGCCGCTCTACACGTCGAGCCCGGTCGGCGAGCCGCACCCCGACGGGCGCACGTTCGCCGTGGCCGACGAGATCATCAACGTCATCGACGTCCGCCAGAGCCACCCCCAGACGATCGTGCGCACAGCGCTGGCGCTCGCGGAGGACCCGCGCGCCGAGAAGGCCCACCGCAACTCGCACCACCTCGCCTACGAGGTCGTCACCCTCGAAGGTCGCCCCATGAGCGGGCGCAAGGGCATCACGCTCTCGATCGACGAGGTCACGGTCGAGGCCACGCGGCGCGCCCGCGCGGTGGTGGAGGAGAAGAACCCGGGTCTCGAGGGCGTCGACACCGTCGCGGCCTCCGTCGGCATCGGTGCGCTCCGCTTCGCGATGCTGAGGAGCGAGGCGAAGAAGGTCATCGACTTCCGCTGGGACCAGGCGCTCTCGCTGCAGGGCGACTCCGCGCCTTACGTGCAGTACGCCCACGCTCGCGCCTGCAGCATCCTGCGCGGCGCGGAGGCTGCCGGAGTGAGCTTGGCGGACGCGGAGTCAGAGGCCGAGTTCGGCGCCCTCGGGCGGCTGGAGGTGCGCCTCGCCCAGGTGCTCGCCCGCTTCCCACGCGTCGTCGAGGCGGCCGCCGAGGAGCTGGCGCCGCACCAGGTCGCCCAGTACGCCCTCGACCTCGCCACGGCCTGGAACGGCTACTACAACCACAAGGACGAGTCCGGCCGCCCCGACACCCAGGTGCTGCGGGCCGAAGCGGGCGTGCGCGGCGCGCGGCTCCTGCTGGTCGATGCCGTGCGCCGCGCTCTGGCCGCCACTCTCGACCTGCTCGGCGTGCGCGCCCCGACGGAGATGTAGCGAGCCTCCGGGCGCCCCTGCCTCCCCCGGTAGGGCTATGGCCGCCGCACTCGTTACGACCTATGATGGCTCGCATGGACCCTGAACCCCGGCCGCGCACCTCGGACGGCCGTCTCCTCGTCCCCGCCGTGCTGGGTGTCCTCGGCGTGCTCTTCGCGCTCTCGGCGCTGCCGTTCGAGGCCTCGGCGTCGAAGCTCGCCCTAAACCTCGTGGCCGTGCTCATGCTGGCCGCCGGCGGAGCCGGTTTGGCGTTGGCGCTCGAGGGAAGGCGCAAGGACGCGCCCAAGCGCTAGTCGCACGCTGAACCCAGTGCCCTTCGCAGCGCCGACCGTCTAGCCGGCAGGCTTGAGGCGCCGCGCCAGCACCTCGACCGGGTGCACGGCGCGCTCTCCGGTGCCGTCCGCGATCTGGTGGCGGCAGGAGAAGCCCGGCGCCGCCGTCACGCCGTCGTGCTCGCGCACGGCGGGGAAGAGGCGCCGCTCGCCGATCGCCATGCTGACTTCGTGGTGGGCGTAGCCGAATGAGCCGGCCATGCCGCAGCAGCCGGCGTCGAGGACCTTCACGTCGTCGGACACCCAGCCCAGCACCGCCGAGGCGTAGCTCGTGCCGAGCACGGCCTTCTGCTGGCAGTGGCCGTGGAACATCACCGGCTCCGACGTCCGCTCGAACGCCGTCTCGGGCTTGAGCCTGCCCGCCGTCCACTCCTTGGCGAGGAACTCCTCGACCATGCGCACGTTGGCCGCCACCGCCCTGGTGTCCTCGCCCGGGACGAGGTCGGGGTAGTCGTCGCGGAACGCCGCCACGCACGAGGGCTCGACGCCCAGGACGGGCACGCCGGCGTCGACGTATGGCTTGAGCCGCGCCACGTTGGCAGTGGCCATCCTCTTGGCGTCGCGCAGCATGCCCTTGGAGACCTGGGGGCGGCCGCAACAGCCGTAGGGCACGAGCTCGACGTCGTAGCCG
>JBIQIQ010000014.1:0-30207 GCA_044507975.1 Deinococcaceae bacterium | reverse complement strand
TGGTGCGCCCGACAGGATTCGAACCTGTGACCTTGGGCTTAGGAGTCCCCTGCTCTGTCCAGCTGAGCTACGGGCGCGCGGGTGATCCCCGCTCCGGGGAGCGAGCCCGCTCCGAAGAGCGGGCCCATCGTACCAGCGTCAGTAAGCGGAGAGGGAGTACCCAGCGACGCCGCTCGGGTAGGCGTAGATCACGTCGATGTACCAGACGCCCGGGGTCGGGAGGGAGACCTCGAACCGGCCCCCGTTGGCCTCCGTGATGTCGCGGTACTCCCAGTCGCCGCCGTCGCCCCAGGTCGTGATCTCGGTGCCGTACTTCATGGCGATGTCGACGTCGAAGTCGGCCTTGAGGTCGACCACGAGGGTCGGGGTGCCCGCCGGCACGTCGATCGTGTAGGTGTGGTAGTTGATCGACTCGCCCATGCCACCGATCGAGCCCGTCACCGTCGCGCCCAGCGCTACCGGTCCGATCGTGCAGAAGTCGCAGCCCGAACCCGAGCTCGAGGTCGGGGGGACCACCGGCGGCTGAGCCGCCGCGTTGGTCTGGGCAGGAGGCGTCGCCGGCGCGGTCGGGGCGGACGCCCGGGTCCCGCCGACGGGCGCGCGAGCGACGTTCGGCACGTGCGGTCCGAGCAGCGCCCAGGCGAGGCTGATGGGCCGGACGTAGGCCTGCTCCTCGACGTCGAGCTCGGCGTACTGGACGGTGCGGCCGGCGGTCGGCACGCCGATGAGGTAGCCGTTCTCGTCGAAGGCGCCGCCTCCGGAGTTGCCGTGCGAGATCTTGGCGTCGGTCTTGATCCACTGCTTGCCGCCGGACTCGAAGTTCTCGCCCACCCAGCCGGACATGAGGCCGGCGGTGAAGGTGATCGTCGAGCCCGAGATGCCGGGGTACCCGACGATGGCGATGGAGTCGCCAGGCAGGAGCTGGTTGGAGTCGCCGACCAGCACGTGCGGGAAGACGACGTCAGCGGCGACGGGCTCCTCGTCGAACCACTCCTCGATCTTGAGGACGGCGAGGTCGTGCGTCGGGTCGCCGGCGATGTAGCGCGCCCAGAACGTGAACTCGGGCTCCTGGTCGGCGAACTCGGGGCTCGTGATGAGGATGGCGTGCCAGTCGTAATGCTGACGGCGGGCGAGGTCACCGACCACGTGGTAGTTCGTCAGGATGTGACCGGAGGGGCTGATGATCGTGCCCGACCCCGACCAGTCGACGGTCGTACCGGCGTCGTCGTCGTAGGGGATCACCTGCACGACGGCGCGGAGGATCTCGATCCTGACGTCGCGTGGCAGCCCTTGGGCGCTCGCCAGGGCTGACCCGGCGAGGAGGACGATCGTAAGCAGTGCGCGTCGCATGCGCATGGACGTTACCTCCGTGAGCCTGACCGATCTCTTACTCCACGGCCGCGTCGCGGCTAGGCGCCTCGTCGCGACCCCAATGATGGGCCGGACGATTCTACTGCGCCGCCGAGACGCTCATGCTGGAAGATCCCTCACGTCGCTCCCGGGCGCGGATGGCCTTCCCGGTGGCCGGCGACGTGCTCGGCGTACCTCAGGGCGCTGACCTTCGGGGCGCGCGCCTGGGTCGCGAAGTCCACGTGGACGAGGCCGAACCTTCGGGTGTAGCCGCGGGCCCACTCGAAGTTGTCGAGGAGGCTCCACGCGAAGTAGCCGCGCACGTCGGCCCCCGCGGCGCGCGCGCGCTCGACGGCTCCGAGGTGGGCGGTCAAGTACCTCCAGCGCCCGTCGTCTGCCAGGGTCCCGTTCCCCGGCACGGACCCGGGCTCGGCGTAGCCCGCGCCGTTCTCGGTGACGTAGAGGGGCAGTCCGCTCTGCTCGGCCAGCCGCGTGAGCAGGTGCTCGAGACCGTCCGGGTACACCTCCCAGCCCATGTCGGTGTGGGTCCCGGCCCCCGGGACCGCGGCGACGTGCGGCCACGGCGCCTCCGGGGCGTGACGCACGAGCGTGCGCGTGTAGTAGTTGACGCCGAGGTAGTCGAGCGGCGCCGCGATCGCGTCCATGTCGCCGTCCCGGACGTGGCGGGCGGCCGCCAGTGACCGCGAGGCCTCCTCCTCCGGGTAGGCGCCCTCGAGCAGCGGCCCGAGGAACACCTGATGGTTGGCCACGTCGTGCCGACGCGCCGCCTCCTGGTCGGACGGGTCGCGTGGATCGGCCGGGTATGCCGGCGTGAAGTTGAGGACGATCCCGTGCTGCGCGGAGGGCGCCTCGGCTCGCAGGCGGGGGAGCGCCAGGCCGTGCGCCAGCAGCAGGTGATGGACCGCGGCCTGCGCCCGGGCCTCGTCGGTCTCGCCGGGCGCGTGCTCGCCGGTGAGGTAGCCGAGGAAGGCGCTGCACCAAGGCTCGTTGAGGGTCGCGTACGCCTCGACCCGGTCGCCCAGGCGTCGGGCCACGGCTTGGGCGTAGTCGGCGAAGGCAGAGGCGGTGTCGCGGTCGGTCCAGCCACCGGAGTCCTGCAGCGGCTGAGGGAGGTCCCAGTGGTAGAGGGTGGCGAAGGGCCGGAGGCCGCGCGCGAGGAGGCCGTCGACGAGGCGTTCGTAGTAGTCGAGGCCGGCGGGGTTCACCTCGCCTCGGCCCGCCGGCACGACCCGCGGCCAGGCGACGGAGAAGCGGTAGGCGTCGAGGCCGAGGGTCGCGACGAGGTCGATGTCCTCGCGCCAGCGGTCGTAGCTCTCGCACGCCACCCTGGCGTCCGAGCCGTCGTCGATCTTGCCGGGCGTGGCGCAGAACGTGTCCCAGATCGACGGCCCCCTGCCGTCGGCGTCCGGCGCTCCCTCGACCTGGAAGGCCGAGCTGGCGACCCCCCAGACGAAGCCGTTCTCGTGGCTCAAGGTCAGTCCTCCTCGTCGGTCCCGGCGGCGGCCGGTGCGGGCGCGAGCTCGACGAGGGTCGCCGAGCGGGCGGGAAGCGTGATGTGGGTGCCCGCGGGGTCCAGCGGCGACGGGACGGGCTCCGCGTCGTGGGCCTGGTCGAGCAGCCAGGCGCCCGTGGCCGTATAGGTTGTCGGCGAGACCGCGAAGGGAACCGTCGCTGCCACGTCGCCCAGGTTCGTCGCGATCACGGTCAGAACGCCGTCGGCGCGGCGAGCCGCGTACGCCGATACGTGCTCCGCCGCGGCCGAGGCCTCGACCAGCTCGTCGCCGAAGCGCCCGTAGAGCAGGTAGGTGAAGTAGGTCGGTCGTGGCGCGAGGTTCGAGAACAGGCCCCACGAGCCCCGGGCCTCCGAGCTGACGAGGTCGAAGTAGCCGACGGCGTAGGCGCCGTCGACGATGAGCTTGCCGAGGACGTCCGCCCACCAGACCGCGCTCATGCGCGAGTCGTTCGTCGCCTCGCCGTAGGCGGTGGCGCTCCAGTGCGAGTTCGCCTCCGTGACGGCGAAGCGCAGGTCGTGCCGGCCCGTCACGCGGGTGGCGAGCTCGCGCAGGCGCGAGATCAGGTGCGTCCACTCGCCCGCGTTCTCCCGCAGGTCGGCCGCGGTCGTGCGAGGGTCTCCCACCGTGCGGGGGAACGGGTAGCGGTGAACGGCCACGACGTCGACAAGGTCGCCGTTCGCGGCCAGGAAACCCTCCACCCACTCGACGCCGGAGGGGTCTCGGAGCGTCGCGTGCTCGAGGCCCGTCCACTGGTGAGGCTCGGGCCCGACGAGGAGGATGTCGGGGTCGACCGCCAGCATCGCCTCCGCGATCGCTCGCCACTCGCGGTTGTACGTCGCGACGTCGTAGTCGTCGTAGAGCGAGGGCTCGTTGCCGATGTACCAGTGCCTGACGCCGTAGCCCCGCTCGACGTTGACGTACCTCACGAGCTCCGCCGCCGCAGCCGGGCTGCCGCCCCTCAGCCGCGCCTGCACGCTCGGCTCGGCGCCCAGCAGCCGGGAGACGCGCATGAGCATGTCGAGGTCGAAGGGGCGAAGGTCGCCCTGGTCGCCGACGGCGCCGCCCGGGAAGCGCACGAAGGTCAGCCCGGCGGCCGCTGCCTCGTCGAAGAGGTCGACGGGCAACGCGCCCAACGGACCGTAGTTGACGCCGTAGACGTAGGGACCGACGCGGCCCAGGGGGCGGGTGGCGTCGACCTCGATCCCGGGCTGGCCGGCCGCCCAGCCGAGGGTCAGGCAGGCCGCTACGGCGACGATGACGGCTCGGGGGTCAAGCCGCGACATGCCGCTCCAGGTACCGAGCGTAGAGGCGTGTGGCGTGCTCCGCCGGCGCGCGGTAGTACTCGTCCGGCGTGACGTCGAGGAGACCGGCGTGGTCTACCGCGCGCACCTGCGGCTGGGTGGCCGCGAACGCCCGCAAGGCCTCGGCGTGCGGCTTCAGCGAGCCGTCGGGGCGCACGAGGCCGAAGTGCCGCTCGTGGCGCGACTCCACGAGCGGCGGCGACCCGCGCAAGCTGTCGTGGTAGTCGGCGAAGCACCAGAGCAGCGCCCCCGTCGCGCCAGACTCGACCAGCCGGCTCAGGACGGCCCTGACGTGCTCGGCCAGGTCCTCCTCCGACGCCATGAACTGCTCGCGCTCCTCCCCGTAGCTGGTCCAGCGCCAGGTCTGCGAGGGCGCCCCGGGCGGCGCGGTGCAGCCGCCCCACTCCTCCGCCAGGACCGGCTTGCCAGCGAGGGCCGAGGTGAGGGCGCAGGCGAACGGCACGAGGTCGGGGTCGAGGGGCCCCCTGGCCCAGGGCAGGTACATGGGGTAGGCGTGCATCACGGCGACGTCCAGCTCCGCGAAGACCTCGTCTGCCCGCAGTCCGTTGTCCTGGAGGAGGCTCGCCGCGTGCAGCCCGCACGTGACGGGCCGGGCCGCGTCCAGGCTCCGGACCAGGCTCGCCATGTCGCGAACCCAGCGCCGGCCGGCGCCGGCGCTGGCAGGCCAGGCGAACAGGTCTGGCTCGTTGCCGAGGTTCCAGAGGCGCACCGCGGGGTGGGTCCGCAGATGCGACACGACCTCCGTCAGGAGCAGCTCCTGGGCCGAGCGCATGAGGGGGTCCTCGTAGGGGTCTCGGTAGGAGGGAGGCACGACGCGGCCCCGGCTGACCACCTGGCGCGGGGCGGGGCCGGCGGCGCGCGCGCCGCTGTCGGGCGGCACCAGGGACCAGGCCGGCGCCCAGTTCGGGCCGCTCATGTGACCGGTGAAGAACGTGACGTCGAGCCCGATGCCGAAGCGCTGTGCGAGGTCGCAGACGCGCTCGAGCTCGGCCAGGCGTTCCGCCGACACCTGGTCGGGCCGCGGTTGCCAGTCGTCCCACAGCAGGAAGACCCTGACCAGCGTCAGGCCGAGGGACGCGACGAGGGCCAGGTCGGCCTCGACCTCGGCCGCGTCGAAGTCGCGCCACCATCCCATCGCCTTGCGGCGCGGCCAGTAGTTCACGCCCAGGACGAACGGCTCGCTCTCTACGGCGCCCGAGGCGGTCACTTCTCCACGCCCGTGATGACGATGCCGCGCATGAAGAAGCGCTGCGAGAAGAAGAACAGCAGCACCGGCACGACCATGCCGAGCAGGGCCGTAGCCTGGATCAGGTGGGGCTGCTGCGAGTAGATGAAGTTGAACTGCTGGATCCCCACGGAGATCGGCTGGAGGCTCGGCTTGCCGAGGGTGTAGAGGAGCGGCTCGAAGTAATCGTTCCACGCGAAGACGATGTGGAAGAGCGCCACGGCGATGAGCACGGGGTACGACTGCGGCACGACGACGGAGGTCAGGACCCTCAGCGGCCCGGCGCCGTCGATCATCGCTGCCTCGTCGAGCTCCCGCGGCAGCTGCATGAAGTACTGCCGAAGCAGGAAGACGTTGAAGGCGTTGGCGAAGAAGTGGGGCACGATCAGCGGCAGCCACGTCCCGGTCCAGCCGATCGCGTCGAAGAACGCGTAGGTGGGCACGAGCAGCACCTGCTTGGGAAGGATGATCGTGGCGATCAGGACCATGAACATGGCCCCCTTGAACGGCAGCGGGAAGCGGGCGAAGGCGTAGGCGACCATCACGCACGAGAGGAGCGTTCCGATCATGCCCGTGAACGCGATGAAAGCCGTGTTGAACAGGAGACGGGGGAACTCGATGCCGTTCCACACCGCGGCGAAGTTGCCCGTGCGCGGCGCCCACACGTACACGGGACTCAAGGTGCGCCAGGCACCCACCCATTCGATCTCCGCCCTCGACGGGTCTGCGGGGTCGACGAACACGCTGTCGCGCCGGCCGGGCCGCAGCAGGGCCAGCTCCCGGACCTCGCCGTCGAGAGGGACGCGGTAGACCGTCAGCCGCCTGCCGTCCAGCTCCACGGTCAGCGGGTCGACCGGCAGGACCGGCCCCGTGGCGCTGGCCACGATCTGGTCGCGGTCCTTGAACGAGGTGACCAGCATGTAAGCGAACGGCATGAGGAACGCCGTCAGCATCATCGAGGCGAACAGGGTCACGCTGCCGTATAGGCCCAGGCGACGCAGGCCGCGGCGGTAGTGGGGCGCGGTGTTGGCGTAGGCCCCGCCGATCGTCGGGTAGGAGGGCGCGCCGCGCGTGACGGTCATCAGCGTCGCTCCCCGGCTGCGTAGAAGACCCAGTACCGCGCGCTGAAGAAGAGCAGGGCCGTGAACGCCATCGTTATGACGAAGAGCAGCCATGCCAGCGCCGAGCCGTAGCCCATGTCGAAGAACACGAAGCTCGTCTTGTAGAAGTGGATGTTGAAGAACATCGTCGAGTCGCCCGGCCTGCCCGTCCCGTTCGAGAGGATGAACGGCACCTCGAAGTAGCGCATCAGGCCGATCACGGCGAGGACGAGGTTGTAGAAGATCACGGGCGAGATCATCGGCAACGTGATGTGCCGGAACCGGGCCAGAGCGCTGGCGCCGTCGACGCGCGCGGCCTCGTAGTAGGCGGTGGGCACGGCCTGCATGCTGGCCAGCGTGATGAGGAAGGCGTTGCCTATGCCCCACAGTCCGATGATCACCAGCGCGGGGTAGATCCAGTTGACGTCGTCGAGCCAGTTGGGGCCGGGCACCCCAACGAGGCGCAGCAGCCGGTTCAGCCAGCCGGACTGCGCGTTGAGGACGCCCTGCCAGATGAAGATCGCCGATACGACGGGCACGACGTAAGGCATGTAGAAGAGCGTGCGGAAGAGAGGCTTGCCGGCCAGCCACTTGCTGTCGAGCAAGGCCGCGAGCGCGACCGGAAGGAGTACGGCCAACGGCAGCGAGATAAGCGCGAACTTGAGCGTCACGCCGAGCGAGACCTTCACCAGCGGGTCGACGAAGAGCTTGCGGTAGTTGTCCAGCCCGACGAAGGCCACCTCGTCCGGCGTCGTCAGCCGGAAGTCGGTGAACGAGAACACCAGGGAGGCCAGGATCGGCAGGATCGTGAAGGCCAGGAAGCCGATCAGCCAGGGGGACAGGAACACCCACCCCCAGACGCGCTGCTCACGCAGGAGCGGCGCTGGCCTGCCTCTGACCGTAGCGGGTCGCGCGCGCATGGGCGCCCTCCCTCCTCGGAAGGTGTCGGCCGGGAACGGTGGCGCTCCCGGCCGACACGGTCGACCTGAGGCTAGCGAGCCTCGTCGAAGATGACCTGCAGGTCGGCTATGAGCCTATCGATCTCGGCGTCCACGTCGAGACCGGGCTGGCTGTCGAGGAGCGACTTGAACTGGTCGAGGCGGTCGTTGGCCCGGTTGTGGTTGGGCATCGGGGTCTCGTGGCTGGGCACGTCGGCGTAGGCGACGTGCGCGCGAGCGACGTCCCAGTCGACTCCCTGCGTGTACTTCTCGTCGAGCGCGGCGAAGAACGCGGCCTGGTCGCCTGGCCGCGTGGGCATGCCGCCGTAGACGGCCAGCAGGTCCATCGAGGCGGGGCCGGTGAGGTACTGGAGGACCTCGAACGCCTCCTCGGGGTTGTCGGTCTGGCGCATGATCCGGAAGGTGTCGGCGTGCAGCCTGGCCGTCACCGTGCCGTCGTACGACGGCAGGGCCGCCGCGTCCCACTCCGTGCCGGATAGGCAGCAGGTGTACCAGAGGTGGGACTGCGCCATGGCCACGTTGCCCGACTCGAACGGGTTGCCGGCCGCGAGCAGGTCGGAGCCGTCCTCGTCGGCCGACGGCATGAAGTGGTGCGTCCAGATCGCGTCGTAGTACCAGTGCCAGCCCTCGCGCCAGTTGTCCGGCATGGTCGCGTTGCCGGTCTCGTCGACGAGCAGGCTCGGCCCGAACAGCGTGACGTTCTGCCGCGCCGCGCCGCCGCCCGCCCACTGGTTCACGAACCCCCACTGGACGGTCTGCGTGGGGTCGAACTCCGGCTCAGTCGCGTCGTAGCCGTTGGCGTCCACCGTCAGGCGCCTGGCCACCTCGGCGACGGTCTCCATGTCCCACGGCACCTCCGCGCCGTCCAGCACGTAAGGAGCGCCGATCTCGGAAGGCGGGTACTCCAGGCCCGCCTCGTCGAACAGCGCGGGCCGGTAGTAGAGGAAGGCCGGGAAGCTCGCGAAGGGGAGACCGATCAGGCCCTCCTCGGTGCGCTGGTTCTCGACGGCCGCCTCAGGGAACTGGCTCAGGTCGTAACCGGTCGACCGGACCAGCGGCTCGAGGTCGAGGAAGCTGCCCGCGAACGCCGCCGAGCCGGCGCCTCCGACCGGACCGACGATGTCGGGCGCCTCCCCGGTGGCGATGAGGGTCGAGAGGGTGGTGACGGAGACCTCGTTCGTCACGTAGACGATCTCGAGCTGGATGTCGTCGTGCTCGGCGTTGAACCGGCTCACGACCGCGTCTTGGGCCGCCTGCTGCTCGGGCTGCGCTCCGGCGCCGAGGCCGACCAGCCAGGTGATCGTCACCGGCTGGGCCATGGCAGCCCCCGTCAGTAGCGCCAGTACCGTTGCCATCGCTCTCCTGCCCATCTCACACGTCCTTCCCGGCGGTCATCTGACCGCCACCAGCGGGTGGTCGTAGGGATGCGAGTGCCGGGCCGCGGTCGCGGCCGACGAGGTGGGGAAGGGGGCGAGGAGCTCCTGCAGCGGCAGCGTGGCGACGCCGCGGGCGACCGCGTCGCCACCGAGCTCGGCCGTCACGAGCGAAGCGCTCGCTGGGATCAGGGGCGAGCGCAAGCTCGGCAAGCGCCGCTCGAGCCGGGCGACCAGGGCCTCGACGAGCGGCCGCTCCCAGGCGCCGCCGATGACCGTGGCCTCGGGGTCGAGGAGGTACTCGGCGGCGACGAGCGCGGGAGCCAGCGCGTCGGCGGCAGCGTCGAGCCACGCGATCACCTCGGGCTCGCCGCGTGCCAGGTGACGGGCGAGATCGGCCGAGGACGCGGCCGCGACACCGCGCTCGGAGAGCCGCGCGTAGAGCCGGAAGAGGTCGAACCGCCGCCCGAGATGCTCGCCGCCGCCCGGCTGCGTCGGCAGGTACCCGAGCTCGCCGGCGTTGCCCTGCCAGCCGCGGTGCGGCCGACCCTCCGCGACGATCGCGCCGCCGAGGCCCACGCCCAGGAAGCAGTAGAAGTAGCTCGAGAGCCCGGCGCCGACACCGTAGTAGCCTTCGCCCAGCGCCGCCGCGGTCGCGTTGTTCTCGAGGAACACGGGCACGGTGAGGCGCTCTGCGAGCTGCGCGCGGACCGACACGTTCTCCCAACCCGGGAAGCCCTCCGGGTTGATGACGTTGTCCACGACCCCCTCGACGATGCGGAGGGGGCCGGGGAACCCGATCCCGACGCCCCACAGGCGCCTGTCGTCGACGCCGTTGGCTAGCTCGGCGACCGTGGACGTGACGAGGTCGAGCGCCTCTCCCGGCGCCGGGAAGTCGCGGGCGACGTGCACCCGCCTCTTCACGGCCCCCGACAGGTCGACGAGCAGGCCGGTGAGGTGGCCGCGGTCGAGGTCGAGGCCGATGCTGTAGGCGCCCCCCGGCTCTACCGACAACAGGGTGGCGGAGCGCCCGCGGGGGCTGGCTCGCTGCCCGCCTTCGCGCACGAGGCCCTGACGGAGCAGCTCGGCGACGAGGTTGCTGACGGTCTGGGCCGTCAGCCCCGAGCGCTTGGCGACGTCGGCGCGGGACAGGGGACCGTGGAGCCGCACGGTCTCGAGCACGGTGCGCAGGTTGTGGACCTTCGCGTGCTCCAGGTTCGTGCCTCTCAGCACAGCGCCCTCCGTCCACGCCCACAGCGGGCGCCCCGTAATGCTTTCAGGTTCCAATATTCCATCAAATTGATTTAGAAATGTCAAGCCTCACCTTCTGGCTTCAGCTACGTGACCGTTCAGCGTGTAGGCTTGTCGGCGCCTTGACGCTCTCCACCTCCGCCATCGATCGAGCCGGACCGGGCGAGTTCGCGGTACCGGGCGCCTACCGCTACGACAGGAGCAGCCCTCTGCGGTGGGTCGTCTCGCACCTGCTGAGGTACTGGCCGCTCCTGCTCCTGTTCGTCTTCGGAGCGGTGGCGACGAACGTGCTCTTCTCGGCCATCCCGCGCCTGACCGGCCGCGCCTTCGACGCGGTCTTGGAGGGTGCCGGCTCGGGCGCGCTTCTCCGCGTCGTGCTCACGATCCTCGTCGTGGTGGTCGTGAGGTCCATCGTCGACATCGTCCAGAGCTTCTCGATCGAGACCCTGGGTCAGCGCCTGGAACGCGACGCCCGCGACGAGCTCTACCAGAGCCTGCTCGGCAAGAGCCAGACCTTCCACAACCGGCAACGCGTCGGCGACCTGATGGCTCGGGCGTCGAACGACGTCCGGCAGCTCAACCCGATGATGAACCCCGGCGCCTCCCTGATCAGCGAGTCGGCCCTGAGCCTCGTCGTCCCGCTGGTGTTCATCGCTACCATCGACCCCCGGCTGCTCGCCGCGCCCGCGGGCTTCATCGTCACGTTCGCCTTCGCCCTGCGCTCCTACATGCGCCAGCTCAACCCGGTCGTCGGTGACCTCAGGCACCGTTTCGGCGTGCTCAACGCCGGGCTCAACGAGACGATCACGGGCATCGAGGTCGTCAAGTCGACGGTCCAGGAGGGGCAGGAGAAGGCGAAGTTCGAGGCCAACGCCCGGGCGGTGCGCGACCTCTACGTCCGCCAGGGCCTGGTCCAGGCGCGCTACCTGCCGCTCCTCCTGATCGGGGTGGCCGTCGCGGGGGCGTTCGCCCACGGGGTGGTGCTGCTCGGAGCCGGCGACATCTCCACCGGCGACCTCGTGGCGTACATGGGCCTCATGGGAGCACTGCGGTTCCCGGCGTTCATCTCGATCTTCACGTTCTCCCTCGTGCAGATGGGACTGGCTGGAGCGAAACGCATCCTCGAGCTGATCAACAGCGAGGTCGACATGGACTCGGTCGAGGACGGCCACGCCCAGCGCATGCGCGGCAGCATCGAGTTCAGGGACGTGTCGTTCGCCTACGAGGGCGCCGGCGACGGCAAGGAGGCCTTGAGCGACGTGAGCTTCCGGGTCGAGCCCGGCCAGACCGTCGCGATCGTGGGTCAGACGGGCTCGGGCAAGAGCACGGTGACGAAGCTCGTGAACCGCATCTACGACGTCTCCTCGGGGAGCATCCTGGTCGACGGCGTCGACGTGAGGGAGTGGAGCCTGGGGGCGCTCAGGTCACAGATCTCGGTGATCGAGCAGGACGTCTTCCTGTTCTCGCGCTCGATCGCCGAGAACATCGGCTTCGGGCTGGGACCGGTCGCCACCCGCGAGAACATCGTCGCCGCTGCGAAGGCGGCGCAGGCCCACGGCTTCATCACCTCGTTCGAGGACGGCTACGAGACCGTGGTCGGCGAGCGCGGCACCACGCTCTCCGGCGGGCAGCGGCAGCGGCTGGCGATCGCCAGGGCTCTGCTCACCGACCCGCGCATCCTCGTCCTCGACGACTCGACCTCGGCGATCGACAGCGCGACCGAGGACCAGATCCAGAGGGCGATCAACGAGGTGAGAGGCGGGCGCACCACCCTGATGATCACGCACCGCCTCTCTCAGATCCGCAAAGCCGACCTGGTGCTGGTCGTGCACGGCGGCAAGCTCGTCGACCAGGGAACCCACGCGGAGCTCCTGGAGCGCAACGACCTCTACCAGCGGATCTTCGCGAGGTACGACTGATGGGCTTCATCATGGACGGCCTCGCGGCGGAGGGCTACGACCGCGAGTACACGGACGGCCAGCTCCTGCGGCGGATCGCGGGCTACTTCCGGCCGTTCGCCTGGGCCATGCTCGTGGCAGGGCTGGCGGTGTTCCTGGTCGCCGGGCTCGACGCGCTGCTGCCGATCATCGTCTCGGTTGCCATCGACCGGCTCGCCGACGGCGTCACGGCGGGCGAGTTGTGGAGCCGTGCCGGCGGCCTCATCGCCGCCTTCCTCGGAGCCGCCGTGCTGTCGTGGGTCTTCAACTACGTCAGGCAGTGGCTAGCGGCGCGCGCCGTCGGCGACGTGGTCCTCAAGCTCCGGCAGGACGCGTTCGACGCGGTCACGGCGCGCGACCTGTCGTTCTACGACGAGTTCTCGACCGGTCGCGTGGTCAGCCGGGTGACGTCCGACACGCAGGACTTCTCCCAGGTCGTCACGCTGACCCTCAACCTCGTCAGCCAGGTCCTTCAGGTGGGCATCCTGTTCGGGGTGCTCGTCTACGTCGACGGACGCCTGGCGCTGCTGGCCCTCGGCATCGCGCCGGTCGTCGTGCTCGTCGCGCTCGGGTTCCGGCGCTTCGCCCGGCGTGTGACTCAGCAGGCGCGGCGCGTCCTGGCCGACGTGAACGCGAACGTCCAGGAGTCGCTCACCGGCATCGCGGTGGCCAAGGCCTTCCGGCAGGAGCAAGCCGTCTACGAGCGCTTCGTCGACGTGAACCGCCAGTCGTACCGCCTGAACCTGCTGCAAGGCCTGACCTTCTCCGCGATCTTCCCGGTCCTGGGTACGATCTCCGGGCTCGGCACGGTCCTGATCGTCTACTTCGGCGGCAGCCGGGTGCTGGAGGGCGCGATCACGCCGGGCCAGTGGTTCCTCTTCGTCGAGGCGCTGGCGCTGTTGTGGTTCCCGCTCACGAGCATCGCGTCGTTCTGGAGCCAGTTCCAGCTCGGGCTCTCCGCCAGCGAGCGCGTGTTCGCGCTGATCGACGCCGAGCCGCGCGTCGTCCAGACCGGGGCGCGAGACCCCGGCGCCCTCGCCGGCCGCATCGAGTTCGAGGGGGTCGACTTCAGGTACGCGGAGAACGAGCCCGTGCTCGTTGGCTTCGACCTCCTGATCGAGGCCGGCGAGACCGTCGCGCTCGTGGGCCATACCGGGGCTGGCAAGTCGTCGATCGGCAAGCTCATCGCCCGCTTCTACGAGTTCCAGGGCGGCCGCATCCTGATCGACGGCCACGACGTACGCGAGCTCGACCTGGCTGCCTACAGGCGGCAGCTCGGGATCGTCCAGCAGGTGCCGTTCCTGTTCTCCGGCACCGTGCGCGACAACGTCCGGTACGCCCGCCAAGACGCTACCGACGCCGAGGTCGTGGCCGTCGCCGAGCGCATCGGCGGTGGCGACTGGCTCGACGCGCTGCAGGACGGGCTCGACACCGACGTGGGCGAAGGCGGTCGCGGGGTCTCGATGGGTCAGCGACAGCTGATCGCGATGGCGCGCGTGCTGCTCCAGGACCCCGGCCTGGTGATCCTCGACGAGGCGACCGCCAGCGTCGATCCGCTCACCGAAGCACAGATCCAGGAAGGTCTCGAGGTCGTGCTCGAGGACCGCACCGCGATCGTCATCGCTCACCGGCTCTCGACGATCAAGGGGGCCGACCGCATCCTCGTCCTCCGCGAGGGCGAGGTCATCGAGGAGGGCGCGCACGACGCGCTCATGGCGCGCCGCGGCCACTACGCGGAGCTCTACGAGACGTTCTTCCGGCACCAGTCCCCGGACTACGACCCCGCGGCCGCGCCGCGGCACTGACGCCCGCGCTCGCCCGCGCCCGGCCCGAGCGCTCGGCCTCCTCAGACGATGGGGGGCTCGCCTCTAATCCGCGGGCGCTAGCCTCTGCGGACGATGGACGCTTCGACCGCTGGACCCCGCGCCGACGCCGCGACCGCCGGCCTGCGCTACGTGGAGGACCTCGAGCCCGGGCTGACGCGCCGGCGGCGGGGCAGAGGCTTCAGCTACCAGGGCCCTGACGGTGCCGCGGTCTCCGACCCCTCGACGCTCGAGCGCGTCAAGGCGCTCGCGGTGCCGCCGGCCTGGAGCGAGGTGTGGATCTGCGCCGACGGCGACGGTCACCTGCAAGCGACCGGCCGCGACGAGGCCGGGCGCAAGCAGTACGTGTACCACCCGGCGTTCACGGCGGTGCGCGACGCCGCCAAGTACGCGCGGCTCACCGACTTCGGGTCGTTGCTGCCGCGCATGCGGCGGCGGGTCAGGCGCGACCTGCGGCGGCCCGGGCCCGACCGCCTGCGGCTGACCGCAGCCGCGGTGCGCCTGATGGACCTCGCCCTGATCCGCGTCGGCAACGCCAGCTACGCCCGGACCAACGGCTCGTACGGCGTGACGACGCTGCGGCGCAAGCACGTGAGGGTCGACGGCGACGCGATCGGCCTGAGGTTCGTCGGCAAGTCGGGCGAGAGGCACGCCCACACGCTCGTCGACGAGGAGCTGGCCGCCGTGATCCGCGACTGCCAGGAGCTACCGGGCTACGAGCTGTTCCGCTACCTCGACGAGGAGGGCAGCGTGCAGACGATCGACTCGCGGGACGTCAACGACTACCTGCGGGACGTCAGCGGCGAGGACGTCAGCGCCAAGGACTTCCGGACCTGGGGCGGCACCGTCCTGACCGCCAGCGAGCTCTACCTCGCCGCCGAGCGAGCCGCCGAGGCGCGGACCAGCGAGACGGCGCTCAAGCGCGCCCTGCGAGACGCGGTCTGCCAGGCCGCCGAGGCGCTCGGGAACACCCCGGCGGTGTGCAGGCGCTCGTACGTGCACCCTGCGATCGTCGAGGCCCACATGGGCGGCGGCTTCGTGGAGGCTTACCGGGCGGCGGTGAGCCGTGCCCGCCAGGGCCGGCCGCGGGAGCTCAAGCTCCACGAGGCGGCCACGCTGGAGTTCCTCTCGGGCTGACCGTGTGGGGCTTAGCGGCGAAGAGCGTCGACCGTGCTCACGAGGTGGCCGATGCGGCCGGCCATGCGCCGCGCCAGCCACTCGTAGACGCTGGCTGCGGCTCGCGGGTCGACCCGCGCGAGCTCCTCGAGGGCCTCGGCGGTCAGGCAGTAGACGACGCTCCGCTCGTCGGCCGTCACGGTCGCCCCGCGCGCGGCCCCGGTCAGGATGCCGACCTCGCCGACGGCGTGGCCCGGTCCCATCGTCTCGAGCCGCTCCGGCTCCGCGCCCGTCCGCTCCCGCAGGCTCGTGACGCGTCCGGCGGCCACGAGGTACAGGGTGCGCGCGTCGTCGCCCTGGGCGAAGAGGCGCTGGCCGGTTTCGAGCTCGACGCGGCGCAGGTACGGCTCCAGAGCGGAGGCCGGCACGCTCGAGCCAGCCAGGGCAGCCTCGAGCGTGCCCGCTTCGCTCGGCCTCACTCCGGCCGAGTCCAGCGTCTCGCGCTCGCGTGCCTCGAGCGCCGCGTCCACGGTCGGGAACACCCGCAGGCCCTCGTCCGCCATGCCGGCCCGCTGGAGGGCGGCGGCCACCTCGCCCGGGACCTCGGCGAGCCACACGCGGCTCCCGTTCGTCGCCGAGCGCGCCTGCAGGGTCCTGAGCGCCATCATCCCGCTCGCGTCGATACCCGTGGCCCTGCCGAGGTCGAGGACCACGGTGTCGAGTGGTCGCTCCCGCCAGGCGGACTCGACCCTCTCGAGCACGCGTGCCGTCGTCCCGAAGAAGAGGAAGCCCTGCAGCTGCAGCACGAGCAGGCCGTCGCCGGCCGCGGCGAGCGCGGCCGCCTCCGGCGGGGAGCGGCGCACCCGGCTCGCGAGGTGGGCGCCTGAAGCCGCGTAACGGACGGGGTCGATGCGGCTGTAGTTGACGACGAAGAGGAGGACCGTCAGCACGAGGCCGAGCGCGACGCCCTCGAGGAACCCCACTAGCGCGATCACCAGCAGGATGACGAGGACGATCGCGTACTCGAGCCCGCCGAGCCGGCGCCGCTCGCGCCACAGCCAGTCGTACAGGAACCCGAGCCCGAGGAACGAAACGACCCCGCCGACGACGGGCCTGGGCAGGTAGCCGACCAGTGACCCGCCCATCAGGAGCGCCGCCAGCACCACCGCGGCGCCGACCAGCACAGAGAACCGGGAGCCGGTGCCGGCCCGGCGGTTGAGCTCGCTCAGCGATACCGACTGGTAGCCGACCATCCCACCGAAGGACCCGGAGACGAGGTTGGCGAGCCCGGCGGCCCTGAGCTGCCGGTCGAGGTCAACCCTCTTCCCGGTCGCCAGCCCGGAGGCGGTGACGTTCAGGAGCGTGGCGATGAGGGCGAGTAGCGCGACGGCGGCCAGAGCCGGCGCCTGGCCGGCGATCACCCCCCAGTCGACCGCGGCGAGGTGGCTGGGGCGCAGCGGGAGGAGCATCTCGCGACCGGAGGCGCCGCTGAGGAGGAGGCCGGCATCGCGCCAGACCGCGAGCCCGCTCCCGCTGGCCGCCATCGCGAGGTAGAAGGCCGCGACGGCGGCGGCGACCGCCGCGGGGTACGTGAGGGGGGACCGGCTCCGCCGGCTGAGGACCACCAGGACGCCGGCGAGGGCCAACCCGGGCAGGACGGTGTAGAGCCAGTCGGCGCCGACGGCCTCGCCGACGTTGGAGAGCTCCACGTTCCGGCCCGACATCACGCTCACGCCGCCGAGCAGCAGGAGCCAGCCGGTACCGGCGAGGAAGCCGCCCATGACCGGGTAGGGGAGGAAGCGCACCAGGGCGCCGAGCCGTAGCCAGCCGACGGTGACGAAGACGAGGCCCGTCGCGACGGTCGTGATGCCCACCATCGCCGCCACGGTGGCGAAGCCCTCCTGCGTGCCGGGCGCCAGGGCCACGCCGCTCGCCACGGCGGAGGCCGCGCCGGCGAGCACGGCAGCGGGGGTGTCCTGCGTGCAGGCGACCGCCTCGCGCTGCGAGCCGTAGAGCGCGACGACGGCCATCGCCACGGCGCAGCTCGCGAGGGCCAGGCCGATGCCCCGCGTCTCGAGCTCGGGTGCCGCCGCTCCGAAGACGAGCGCGCCGACGGATACCGCCACGGTCATCGCGATCGAGGCGACTATCACACCGGAGGCCGCGTCTCCGAGTGTCCTGGCGGCGCGCAGGCGCCGTGCCCGCTGTGGGGACGGCGCCTGCGCCAGCTTGCCGATCACGCCTGGTTCAGCCGCCGCAGAGCTGGGTGACGGCGTCGGGTCCGCCCCTGGCGAACGCCGAGAGCAACGGCAGGTTCGAGAGCTCGGCGGTCGCGAGCTCCGCCTGCGAGACGCTCGGGTCGGAGGGGGTGGCTGCCGCGCACTTCGGCGTGGCCGCCCGCTGGTCCAGCGCCGCGAACGCCGACACCACCGGAGCGGCGTACGAGGTGCCGGCGAACGCCAGCGTGTACCCGCTCTTCGTGCGCACGTCGATGAGGTCGCCCGGGGCGAGCAGCATGGCAGCGTTCGAGAAGGACGATGCTTCGGCGACGTACTTGCCGTTCACGACGGGCTGCGCCCCGACGCTGACCACCCCGGGGAAGGCCGCCGGGAAGAGCGGGAACGCCTGCCCGTAGTTGCCGGACGCCGCGACGAACGTGAGAGACGAGAGCCCGGCCCCGCACGCCCCCGCCTCGCCCGGGCAGGAGAGCTGGGCGAAGAACGGGTCGTCGAGCAGCTCCACCGGGAGGTGCGCTAGCTCCCTGAGGGCCTCGGCGGTAGAGCCGGAGACGCCGTTGAGCGCGAGGAGCGCGACGAGGTAGTCGGCGAACGTGATCGCCTCGTCGTCGTCCTCGTCGGAGAGGTCGCCGAAGGTCGACTCGAAGTCGGCCAGCACGCCGCAGGGAACGACCGCGAAGCTCATGTTCACGACGACGCGGTCGAAGCCGGCTGCGGAGGCGCCGAGCAGGGCGGACTTGAGGGCCGCGCCCGCCGCGTCCGTGTCGATGACGCCGCCTGACCTGGCGTCGACCGCCAGGACCCGCAGCCTGGGTCCGTGGTAGCTCCCGTAGTCGACGCGGGCCTGGCCGCCGGACACGGACCAGGAGCCCTTGGACCCGAACCGGGCGTCGAGGAGCTCCACGATCTCGTGCAGCACCAGCGCCCCGTGGCTGAGGCTCAGCCCGCCCAAGGCGGCGTCGTCGATGGCGCCGAGGGAGCCGGACCGCAGCTCCGAGGGCAGCCTGAAGACCCCGCCGAAGTCGTCGAGCACGATCAAGAGGACGTCCTCGCCCTTGTGGGCGCTGGGCGCAGGGAGGGCAGCGGCGATCTGCGCGACCGACTTGATGCGTCCGTAGAAGGTGGTGGCGGGGTCGATGAAGAGGCCGCCGGCACCGACCGCTTGGAGACCCGCGCCCACGGCCTGCAGGCCAGCACCCACCGCCTGGAGGCCCTGTGAGGGGAGAGCGGCTTCGTTGGCCGGGCAGTTCAGGGCCTCTCCCTCGGCCTGGCCCGCGAGCAGGCCGCCTCGCCTGGAGAGCGTGAGGACCTCGGAGAGGTCGGTCGGGACGAGCACCTTGAACGAGGCGTTGAGGGTGGACCCGGAAGGCAGGGTGATGAGCCCATCGCTTGAGCCTCCCCCGTGGCCCTTGCCTCCGCGCTCGACGATGCGCACGTCGATGAAGCCGACGCAGTCGCCCTTGTACTCGTTGCAGACAGGCTCGGGCCTCGTGCCCTCCAGCCTGATCTCCAGGCGCACGCGCTCCGCGACCGACGGGTCGATGGCCGGCCAGGCGAGCGAGAACACCCCGCCGGAGACGCTGAAGCCGCTCTGCCCCGTGACCAGTGGCGGGAGCAACAGAGGACCCTCCGCCGCGCCGTCGCCGGGCGCCAGCGCGAAGACCGCGATCTCGAGCGAGAGGCTGCTGACGAACTCGCCCTTGGGGTTGCCCTTGCCGATCGGGGGAAGGAACCGGGTACGCAGCGCGTCGTCCGGCTTGAAGCTGGCGATGTCGATGCCGGCTTCGAGGGCGTCCTTGAGCTGCTGGGCCGCGGGGTCCGCGACGTTCTGGCACGCGGACAGCGCCAGCGAGCCGGCCACCGCGACGGCGACGAGCCACACGGGAGCGTGCTTGCGGCTTCGGTTCTCGGGCATCCCAGACCTCCCCACCGACGCCGGTTCGGCGCCGCGGGACCTCGTCTTCGACCGCACCGCGAGGGCTCACGTCTGCGCTCGACAGGTGATGTTAATGACGCCCACCACGGCCGAGGCCGCATCCGTCACAGACCGGAGGCTAGGAACCGGTCACGCGGGCTCGCCGGGCGCCCGATGCAAGGCGAGCTCGACCATGCCCGCGAAGCTGAGGCCCGCGGCCGCCAGCGAGGCGGCCGGCACGGCCGACGGCCCTGCGGCGATCGCCGCGGTCGACCTGGCCTCGTCGAGCGTCCTCTTCACGTCGGGGTCGGGGGCGGCGCCGATCGCGTCGAGGAGAGCCTCCGCGCAGGCGCACAGCGCCAACACCTCGACCGGATCGGTCGACACGGCGGCCAGCCCCACGAGTGCCGTGGCCGCCTCGCGCCGGTTGTCGATGGCGTGGGCGAGGTCGAGGCTCCGCTGGTAGTAGGGGCGGGCTGCGAGAGGGTCGTCGCGGCGGCGCGCGAGGTCGCCGAGGTTGTTGAGGCTGACGGCCATGCCGAGGCGGTCGCCGAGGCTGGTGCGCGCCGCGAGGCTCTGCTCGTAGAGGCGCTCGGCCTCCGCGAGGTCCTCCCGCTCGGCGGCCATGTACCCGAGGTTGTTCAGCGCTACGGCCGTGCCCGCCACGTCGCCGAGGCGGCGCCGGATCGCGAGGCTGTCGCGCAGCAGGTCCTCGGCCTCGGCGTTGCGGCCGGCGTTGGCGGCGATGATCGCCAGGTTGTTGAGCGCGTTGGCGACGCCCAGCTCGTCGTGCGACGCCCGCCGCACCTCCAGGCTGTCCGCGAACAGTCGCTCGGCCTCCTGCGTCTGCCCCCGGTAGAGGGCTACGTTCGCGAGCCCGTGCAGGGCTCGAGCGCGCGCCGGCTCGTCGCCGACCTCGGCCGCCACCGCCAGGGCCTCGCGGAGCATCGCCGTGGCCTCGGCGTACGCGCCGAGATGCCACAAGACGTTGCCGCCGAGGGCGAGGAGGGCCTGCACGAGCTCGCCGCGCTCCTCCCGCCCGCGCAGGATCGAGACCGCCTCCTCGAGCCAGGCCTGGGCGCCCGTGTGGTCCCCCTGGCGCTCGTACAGCTCGCCGAGCAGGCGCTTGGCTCTCGCCTCGGACAGGTGGTCGCCCGCGGCCCGCGCCAGCTCGAGGGCGCGACGCAGGCGACCGTCCGCCCGCGCGTGCTCGCCGGCGAACGCCTCGAGCTCGCCCAGGGCGAGGAGAGGGGGGAGCGACTCTGCGCCGTCGACGACCTCGAGTAGGCGTCTCAGGTAGCCGGCCGCGGCCTCGTTGGCGAAGTTCGCCTTGGCGGCCAGGCCCGCCTTCCAGAGGTACTCGCGGCGCTTGGTCGGCTGGTCGGAGCGGTCGTAGTGGAACGCGAGGTCGTCGAGATGCGGGTCGGCCTCGTCGGCCACCGCGTCCTCCACGTGCCGTGCCACCCGGCCGTGGAGCTCGAGCTTGATCGCGTACGGCAGGCTCTCGTACGCGGCCTCGTGCGTGATCGCGTGGTCGAAGCGGAACGCCGGCGGCTCTGCCCGGGAGGGGAGGGCGACCCCGGCCCGCGCGGCAGCGGTCAGGTCCGAACGCAGGCCGTTGGCGGGCCGCGTGGGCCGACACGCCTGGAGCCACGCGACGTCGAACTCGCGCCCGATCACGCTGGCGACCTTGAGCGTCGCCTGCTCCTCCTCCCCGAGGCGGTCCAGCCTCCCGAGGGCGAGCGCGTGGAGCGACTGCGGAAGCTCGATGGCATGGGCCGGCAGGCCGTCCGAAGCCGCGTCCAACAGCTCGTCCACGAGCGCACAGAGGAACAGCGGGTTGCCCTCGCCGCGCTCGAGGAGCTGGGCCCGCAGGGCCGGGCCGAGCGGCGCTGCGCCCCGCGTCGAGAGCCGCGTGTCGACCAGCAGCTCGGCGTCCCGCGGCCTGAGGGGACCGAGCAGCACCTGCATGGCGTCCGGCAGCACGGGCGCGGCGGAGCGGCCGGACGTCGAGGCAGGGCGGGCGGCCGTGATCAGCGCCGCCGGCAGCTCGGGCAGCAGCCGGCCCAAGGCCGTGAGCAGCTCGCTCGAGAGCGGGTCGATCGCGTGCACGTCCTCGAGGACCATCGCCAGCGTGCGGCCGAGCGCCGAGAGCTGACGTGAGCGGGTAGCTAGCAGGGACACCAGGAGGTCGAGCCGCGACGCTGGCCGCAGCTCGGGACCCAGCGACGCGACGAGCTCGTTCTCCTCGATCACGAGGTCGAGGACCGGTGCGAGCAAGGGAGCGCGCGGCGCTAGCGCGGGGTCGACCCGGGCCACGGCGTCCGCGACCGCCGCGGCCCGCTCCGCGGGCGGGGCCCGCCCGTCCAGGCCCAGCAGGTCCGAGAAGACCGTCGACCACACGCGGTACGGCGCTTCGCCGGAGAAGGGCTGACAGGCACCCGACAGCACCTCCAGGTCACCGGTGCCGGCGGCCTCCAGCGCCGCTGCGACGAGCTGGCTCTTGCCCATGCCTGCGTCGGCGGTGAGCTGGACGGCCTGGCCCCGCCCCAGGCGCGCCGACATGATGGCCTCCGTGAGAACCGCCAGCTCGCTGTCGCGTCCGACGACGCCCTGGCGCTCGTCGCCCGCCTGCACTACCAGGGTGCTGCGACCCTCGGCGGCGAGTAGCTCCCAGACGGCGACCGGCTCGCTGGAGCCCTTGACCTTGGTCGACATCACCTGGCGCAGCTCGAACGCGTCGCGACAGGCCCGCACGAAGGCTGGGCTGGCGTAGGCGGCGCCGGAGGGAGCCAGCGACATCATGCGCGCGGCCATGTTCGTCTCGGGCCCGAGAGCCCCGTAGGTACGGCGCGACCGACCCCCGTAGGCGCCGGTGCGGGCGGTGCCGTAACCCAGGCCGACGCTCACGCTGCTCAGGAACGGGAACCGTGACGCCGCTCGCTTCAACCGCAGGGCGGCCGCGGCGCAGCGGTGGGCGTCGTCCCCGAACGACACGGGAGCCCCGAAGGCCGCGTACAGGTAGGAGCCCTTGTCGCCCGTCGTCAGCTGCACCACCGCCCCGCCGAGGCCGCCGACCTCGGCCTGCACCCACCGGACCAGCTCGTCGAGCTTGTCGCCTGCTGCCGGATCTCCGTCGTAGTCGATGCCGTCGAAGCGCATGAAGAGCGCCGCGACCGGCCTCAGCTCGGTCAGGAACTCGCCTTGGCCCGCCTCCAGCCGCCTGCGCACAGTGGGGAGCACCCAGGAGACGACGGCACGGCCGTCGGGGGCCTTTGGCCGTCGGCGCTCGGGAGAGGAGATGGCGGGAAGGGACGTCGGGGCCGTGACCTGGAACCCGCCGTGGCCGTCGTCGGTGGCGACGCGGGTCGCGCGCACGCGGCGGCCGAGCGAGCGCATGACGGCGGGGCCCACCACCACGCCACCTCTCTCCGCGGCGCCGTTGAGCGACTCGAGGCGCCCGACCGTCTCGCCGGCCACCACGTCGATCAGTTGCACCGCGGGGTCTCCGACCACGAAGCGGCTCACGGGCCCCACGGTCACGGAGACCTTCAGGCTCAGGCTCACGCGCTCCCCCGGGACGCCGTCCAGCTCGAGGTCAGCGAACGGCACCATCACCCGTTGCAGGCAGCCTGCCGTGGCGGTGGCGGCGCTGCCGTCGTCGTCGGGGAACCAGCAGAGGATCGCGTCACCGCTGAAGCCGATGACGTTGCCGCCGACCCTGGTCACCTCGTTGATCAGCTGATCGTAGAGGCGGTCGAGGTGCCGGGCGACCTCCTCGGCCCCTCGGCGCCGGCCCAGGGCTGCGACGAGCCTGATGGTGAGGGCGGTGAAGCCGGAGACGTCCGCGAAGAGGACGGCGCCGCGCGTGCGGGAGCGCGGGCCCGGGTCGGACCTCGGGTGCCGGCGGTCCTCAGGCGCGTAGGCGCCCAGGGCCTCGGCCGCCTCGTAGGGCCTTGCTGCCTCTGCGCTCATCTATGAGGGCATGTTACTGTCTGGCCCGCTCGCCACCCCCAAGCTCTCATGCGAACATCGGCTGGTGCTCAAGGGCTTCCTGCTCGGTTTCGCGCCAGGCTCGGCGATCGGCATCGGGCGCTTCGCGTACGGCCTCGTGCTGCCCATGATGCAGGCCGACCTGGGGCTCACGCTGTCCCAGGCGGGCCTGATCGGCAGCGCCAACACCGGGGGCTACCTCCTCGGCGCGCTCCTCAGCCACCGCGTACTGGGCCGGGTCGGTTACCTGCGCGGCACGTTCGCGAGCCTGTTCCTGCAGGTCGTGACGCTGTTGCTCCTGTGGACGGGCCCGCCCTTCGCAGCCATCTTGGCGCTGCGGCTGGCTCAGGGCGTGCTCGGAGCGATGGTGTTCGTGGGCGGCGCCGCGCTGCTGCTCGGCAGCGGGGCCCGCGCCACGGCCATGGGGCTCTACTTCGGCGGCATGGGCGGAGGCATCGTGCTCTCGACGCTGGCATTGCCGTCGATCGGCGGCTGGCGCGAGGCGTGGGGCATGCTCGGCCTGACGGCGCTCGCCATGGCGGTGGTCGCCGGCTTCGCCGCGCCGCGCCTGCGGGAGCCGCCGCCGCGCGAGATGGGGGAGGGCGGGGCCCTGGGAAGGCTGGCGACCACGATGGTCGTCTACGCCCTCTACGGCGCTGGCTACATCGGCTACATGACGTTCGTGACCAGCGAGGTGCGGGCGCCGCTCGGGCCGTTCTGGGTCGTGCTGGGGGTCGGCGCGGCGCTCACCGGGCTCGTGTGGGGCAGGGTCATCGAGCGCCTCGGGGGCGCCGTATCGCTGCGCTTGGTGCTGGTCACGCTGACGCTGAGCAGCCTCGCCCCGCTCGTCGCCGGGGCGCCCTACGTCTCCGCTCTGCTGTTCGGCGTCAGCTTCCTCGGCGTGATCACCGCGCTCACCACGCTGTTCCGCGAGCGGTTGCCGCCCGGCGAGTGGGCCCGGGCGATGGGTCTCTCGACGGCCGCCTTCGCCACGGGGCAGGCGATCGGGCCCAGCCTGAGCGGAGCCGTGGGCGACCTCTTCGGCGGGGTGGGGGCGGCGCTGTGGGCGGCGAGCGCGCTGCTGGCGGCCGCGGCGCTGCTCGCGTTCGCGCCGCGCGGGCGCCGCACGGACCACGGCTGACGCCCTGGCTCGCGGCGGGGCCCTCAGGTGGTGATGCCGCGCTCGCGCGCCCACACCACGGCCTCGGCCCGTGAGTGCACGTCGATCTTGGCGTAGATGTTGGCGAGGTGGTTGCGCACGGTCCGCGGGGTGATGTCGAGCTCCACCGCGATCTCGTCGTTGGCCATGCCTCGGGAGATGCGGGCGAGGACCTGGCGCTCGCGCTCGCTGAGCACGTCGGCACCGCTGCCAGCGTCGTCACGTCCCTGGACGTGCGCGAGGCGCTCCACGAGGCGCCGGCTGAACCAGGTGGTGTCGGCCATGACCTCCTTGATCGCGCGCATCAGCTCCTCTTGCGAGCGCTTGCGCTCGGAGACGTCCAGGAAGAGCTGTAGCCAGCCGAACGAGTCGTTCACGCGGATGCGGTCGCCCGACGCGAGGACGTCCCTGTGAGTGCCGTCCTTGGCGCGGAGCCGGAGCTCGATGTCCTCGAAGCGCTCGCCGCCCGCGAGCGCGCTCTCGAGGAGCGCGCGGTCGGCGCGACTGGACCAGAGGCCCACCTGCTCGCCGCGGCGGCCTACGACCTCGTCCGGTCCGAACCCCGTCAGCACCGTGAACGCCCGGTTCACCTCGAGGACCTTGGCCCCGTCCTCAGTTGTGATGCAGGCTGCGACGGGGCTCACCTCGAACGCCTGGGAGAAGCGGACCTGGCTTCGCGCCAGCTCCTGCGTGCGCTCCTGTACCTGGTGCTCGAGGTCGTGGTTCAGCGCTTCGAGGCTCCGGTTGGCGCGCTCGAGCCTCTTGTTCAGGAGCGCGAGCTGGTCCTCGCCGCGCCGCCGCTCGATGAGGTCGGCGGCCTGCCGGGCGATCACGTCGAGCAGCCTGAGCTGACGCTCGCTGGGCTCGTGCGGCTCCTCCCAGTGGGTGTTGATCATGCCGACGACGTAGCCCGCGCGCGACACGAGCGGCGTGGAGTGTGCGCTGCGGATGCCCGCCTGCAGCAGGACCTTCTGGTCGCGCGTGCCTCTCATCTCCTCCGACGCCTCCACGTCGGGGACGATGACGCGGCTGCCAGCGACCAACGCCATCCCGCACGGCGACCCGGAGCCTGCTTCGACGACGCGGAAGTGACGGAGGGCGGCGGGCGGGAGGTCGTGAGACGCCAGCAGCTTGAGCTGTTGCCTCTCCGAGTCGAGCACCTGGAAGCTACCGAACCGCGCGCCCATCACCGAGACCGCCGCGTCGAGGAGGCTCTCGTAGAGGGCTTGGATGTCGTCCTGCTCTATGAGCCGCAGGGAGATCTCCTGGAGCCGCCGCGCGTCGGCGAGCTCCATCCGGAGCTCGTTCTGCGAGGCCCTGAGGGCCGCCGTCGCGTTGGCGCGCTCCAGCGCCCCCCAAGTGCGCTCCGCGACCTCGCTGACGAGGTTAACCTCGTCGACCTCCCAGTCACGCGGAGCGGGAGCCGTGACGGCCAGGCACCAGATAGGGTTCCGAGCCCCGCGGTGGAGGGGGATGGTCACGAACGAGTGGATGCCGGCACCCAGGAGCTCCTGCTTCCTCTCTTCCGAGAGGCCGTGGCGCTCGGCGATGTCGCGGACGACGTAGGGCCCCGCCTCCAACGGTGCGAGCAGGTCGGAGAAGGCCGAGCGGCGCACCGAACCGGCGGGCACGACCGAGCCGCCCGTCGCGTAGCCAGGGGAGATGGTGAAGAGGTCCTCGGCCTCGTCGAAGGCGCCGAAGAAGCACATGCCGGCCCCCAGCCGCTCCCCCAGGAGCCTGGTCGCCAGGGTGGAGATCGCCGCCTCGTCGTCGAGGGCGCGCAGCGCGTCGCTCAGATCGAGCAGGAACGCTTGGCGGTGGGACTCGGCGCGAGCGGCCCGCCTCGCCTGCTCCCTCTCGATGGCGATGCCGGCCAGCCACGCTGCCGTCGCCGCGAGCCGCGCCTGCCAGTCCGCCGCCGGCCTGCCCTCCTCGAAGCAGAGGTGCAGCGAGCCGATCTGGCGGCCGCTCGACCCCACGATGGGCTCGAGGAGGCAGTTGGGCCCAGGAGCGTGCCCATCTTCATGGCTCCCGACCACCTGGACGCTGGCCGTCATGCCCGGGTGGAGGCGCCTGACCTTCGCGCACAGACCGTCGAGGCACTCCTCCAGAGGCCTGTCCTGAGTCACGAGCTCCAAGAGCTCGGCCTGCACGGCGAGGAGCTCCTCGCCCCGGCGCTGCTCCGTGACGTCGAGGGCCACCCCGGCGCCGCGCGCCGCTCCCGACGCGCCAGCGCTATCGAACCGGCCGCGCGAGGCCAGCCAGCGCGTCGAACCGTCCGGCCATCGCACGCGCGCCTCGAGGAGCAAGACGCCCGTCTCGAGCGCGCGGTAGACGGCCTCGTCGAACGCCTCGCGGTCGGCCGGGACCACGTGCTCGCGGGCGCCGCGAAGGCACCAGTCCTCGTGCAGGGGGTCGAGCCCGAAGACGTCGACGTGCCGCAGGTCGCTCGGGCCGGTCACGCCGGAGAGGTCTACGTCCCAGGCCCTGAACACCGGGCCGGGACCCGATGACGAAGCCTGTGCGAGCGAGCGCGACATAGACCAGGGTAGCCGAAAGCCCGGCGGCCTAGACAGCGACTCGGACGTGCCGGCTCACTGCTGCTGACCGGCGCTCTGCGGGAGCACGGCGTGGTGGACGCGCGGGGTCTGGTGGACGTAGAGACAGTAGACGCTGCTGCCGCGGAAGGCCGCGGCGGTGTAGGTCGCGTACCCGGCGGGCCACGTGCCGGTCACCGCGTCGGAGGTCTCGACGACCTTGACGTCACCCGCACCCACGGACTCCGCCACCCGCAGTACCCCGTCGCCGTGCTCGAGCCCCGGGGGGAGCTCCCCGGCCACGTAGGTGAACACCATGTCCGGGTGCAGGGGAGACAGGAGGTCGACGTCCTGCACGACATGGGAGCTGGCCATGCACCGACGCTCCGCGACCTCGCTCACGTACGACCATCCCAGGGCCCCTGGCTGTGGCTGGCGCGGCCTCACCCGGTGCTGCTCGAGGAGGGCGTCGATCTCCGGGTCCGGCCGCGCCGCCGACAGCTGCCAGACGACCTCGGTCGCAGGGCGGTACCGCCACGGGTCGGCGCCGGCCCACAGGAGCACGGAGACGAGGTCGGCCCGCCCCGCGCGCACGGCGTACGCCAACGGCGTCCAGGCTGCCGAGGTGACGTGGTTGGGGTCGGAGCCCGCTTGGAGGAGCGTGGGCACGAGGTGCGGAGCGTGCTCGATCGCGTACATCAGTCCGGTCTGACCGTAGGCGTCGGCGGCCCAGGCGAGCCGCACGTCCTCCTGCAGCGCGCGGTGGACGGCGGCCGTGTCACCAGCCTTGACCAGCCTCAGGAAGTCGTCTCCCGACATGGCGAAACTGCAGCCCAGGAGGGCTAGGAGGAGCAGGGAGAACAGGCGGCGCATGGGCGGACGCTAACCCGGCAGGGAGGCGCCACTCAGTATGCTCTCATCACATCTTCATCAGAGAACGTGTCGCTGCGACCGGACTCTCAGCGGATGTGGCAGGTAACACATCGGCTGGGGGGCGTAGCGTTCGCGGCCTACGGCTCCTCACCGAGCACTCTCGTACCCTGCAACGGTTGGAGGACACGGCGCTGGTCCTCCCGGAGTAACAGGAGGGCACACGTGAGAATCATGAAACTGTTCATGGGGTTCGCCGCCGCACTGCTCGTGGTTGGGTGCGGTAGCGCAGGCGGCGGTCCGAACCAACCGGACCCGCGCGACTCCAAGCCCGCGGTGGCGACGGCCTTGGCGTTGGACGAGGCGTTCGAGCTCCTCTATATGCCGGGAGCGGACGTGCGCGACCTGGAGTGGGACGTCGAGATCGAGTACGCGACGACCGAAGTGGGAGCGGTCTTCGACTACTACGACTCCGAGCTCCTCGACCGCGGCTTCGCCCGGACCAGCCTCGAGCGCAGCGATGACGAGGTCGAGGCGGACTACCGCCACGGGTCGGGGCTCGAGATCGAGCTGCAAGTGGAGCTCGACGACGGGCGCGTCGAGGTGGACCTCGACGCCGACGACTTCGAGGGTCCGTTCCCGGCCGGCTTCACGCTCACCGCGTTCTCGGGGCTCGACCTGCCGTTCTACCCGGACGCCGAGGTCCTGGACGTCGAGTGGGACTTCCACTTCGACCATCCCGGCGCCGACCTCGATGCGGTGTTCGAGTACTACGACGAGCACCTCGTGAGCCTCGGTTGGGAGCGCACGGAGATCGACGACGGCGACGACGACGAGCGCGAGGCCGAGTACGTGAACGAGGGCGTCTACCTGGAGCTAGAGGTCGAGGAGGGCGGCGAGGTCGAGATCGAGGTCAACAAGCTGCGGTTCTACGCGAACTGAGCAGAGCCCCAGCTACTAAGTTCGAGCCGCAGGTAGAGGAGGCTTGCGCGCCGCCACCATCAGGATCATCGGGCGTGCGGCCTCCTCCGCCAGCTCCGGCCGCTGCTCGATCTGCCCGGGGCTGGGGGAGAACTCCTCTACGTGACGCAGATCGAACCCAGCTGCGATGAGCGCGTTGAGTGTGGTCCCGAGGCTGCGATGGTACTTGACGACCTCGCCACCGAGCCATGCCCGACGTCGCTCACCCTCGGCCGCGTACCCCTCGAGCAGCCAAGACCTGAGGCCGTGCTCGCTGAGCGTCCACCCGGGGCTCGCTGGCGCGGTGAACACCGGATGCTCGATCGTGAAGACGAGGTCGCCCCCTGGCGCCAGCGCTGCGTGCGCTACGCGCGCCAGCCGCGGCCAACGCTCGACGTAGTGGAACGCCAAGGCGCTGAACACGAGCTCGAAAGCCTCGCTTGGCAGCTCGAGCGTATCGAGGTCAGCTCGGCGGTACTCGATGGCGGCCGCGTCTGTGAGCTGCTCGGCGCGAGCGAGCATGTTGCGCGAGAGGTCGATGCCGAGCACGGAGGCGGCGCCCTCCTCAACGAAGAAGCGAGACGCCCATCCGAACCCGCAGCCCAGGTCGGCGACGCGCTTGCCGCCTACCTGTGGAAGCATCGCTCTCAGCCTGGGCCACTCCGGCGCGCCGTCCAAGCCCTCCACCTGCCTGCGGAGACGGCTGTAGCCCGCGAAGAACTCAGGGTCGTCGTAGACGTTCTGCGCCACACATCACCCCTATCGCGAGGCGCTCGAGGGTTCGGGAGCGGATCAGTCTCCAACGCTGATGAACGGCACCGCTGCGCCCGGCACCATCGTCGTCGGCAGGATGCCGTTCCAGTTCTCCGCCGTCGTCAGCGCGATCAGCTCGGGGTTGTCACGCAGCGCCTCGCCCTTGGCCCGGATCGCGCTCGCCTCGGCGTCGCCGGCGAGTCGCGTGGCCTCGGCCTGGGCCTTGGCCTGGGCTACGCGGGCGTCGGCGTCCCCTTGCGCCTGCGTGACGACTATCTGCGCCTGGATGCGCTGCTGCTCGAGCTCCTGGCTGCGGCGCTGGACCTCGACCTCGGCCATCATGCGAGCCTCGACTGACTGCTCGTAGGCGGTGCTGAACGCGATGTCCTCGACCTGCACGGACTCGATCTCGACCATCGGCCGGTCGACGGCCGCCAGCACGGCGTCGAAGATCTGACGGTTGAGGCGGCTGCGCTCCTGGATCGCCTCGACCGCGTTGAACTGGCCGAACACGGTGCGCGCGAGCTCGTTGACGCGACGATCGATCAGGCGGGTGACGAGCCCCTCCTCGCTGCCGTACTGGGCGTAGACCTGGTCGACCAGCTCCGGCACGAGGCGGTAGGTGACGGACATCCGCAGCTCGGCGAGCTGCTGGTCGCGGGAGTAGGTCTCCATGCGCTCGTAGATCTTCGAGTTCGTCTGCGTGCGGATCATCACGACGCGGTCGATGAACGGGACCTTGAACCCGAGACCGGGCTGGGCGATGCCGACGACGGCGCCGAGCCGCAGGTG
>JBIQIQ010000163.1:0-4634 GCA_044507975.1 Deinococcaceae bacterium | reverse complement strand
CGGCGGGGCCGTGTTCCGCGTCGAGCTGCCGGCGTGAGGCTAGGGGCGACGGACCTCCCCCTGGATCAGCTGGGCCACGGCAGCCGCGCGCCGTCGAGACGGCCGCCGATCGCCCGCCGGTAGCGGTCCACCGACCGCCGCACCGCGTCCTTGCCGCCGGCCTCGATCGTCGTTCCCCACCAGCCGCCGTGGACCCGGTCGAAGGCGAACGGCTCGACCGCGGCGCCGACCCTCTCGACCTCCCGCACGGGCAGGGGTACCTGGTTCGGGTAGGAATACATGAACGCGACGTGCCGACGGTCGGGGACGACCCGGATGATGTCGCTGGTGAGCAGGGCGCCGCGCCCCCCGGCACCGTCAGCCCAGTGCAGCACGGTGCCGCCGGCGAAGTGGCCGCCCGCCCTCACGAGCGTCACGCCGCCGAAGAGCGCGAGCGTCTCGCCGTCCCAGTGCACCGTCCGGTCGCTGGGGCGGGTGACGTGCTCGGCGTCGGCCGCGTGCAGGTAGGCTGTGGCCCCGAACGTCTCGGCGAAGAGCGCCACGCCCGTGTAGAAGTGGGGGTGTGACACCCCGATCGCCCGTACGCCTTCGAGGTCGCTCAAGCGCTCTCGTCCCGCCTCGGTCAGGAGCGGCACGCAGTCCCAGAGCACGTTGCCTTCGGGCGTGCGAACCAGCAGTGCCCGTTGGCCGATCCCCACCTGCGGCTCCACGCCCACTCCCCACAGCCCGGGCTCGACCTCCTCCACCCTGTTGGTGTGGTCGGCGCCCATACCCTCGTAGGCCAGCCAGCGCTGGCCGCTCACGGGCACGTACTGGCGCTCGTCGGCGCAGATGCGGCACACCTCGGGAGGTCCGAGGTCACCGGGGTAGTGGGCCCCGCAGGTCGCGCATACGTGGGGAGCGAGGAAGCGCATGATCGGCCAACCTAGCAGGAGCCGGACCGCTGCATCCGGGATAGATGCGGCGCGGCTGCGCACGTTACCCCCCGGTCCGTGCCGCCGCGCCCACCTCAAGCATGCACCGCGCACGCCGCCCTCGGCGTCGCAATCGCGTCGGGATGGGAACCAGTACGTGGCCGAGAGGAGCGCCGCGCCCCTTCGAGCCCGCCGCCTCTGGCTAGGGGGCGTCTCCCGGGTCCCACCCCACGAAACGCGCGCCGTAAGGCTCCAGCCGCCGCGCCATCACCCGCATCGCCTCGGGGTTGCAGTCGACGAGCATGGCGCGGCGCCCGTGCTTGGCGGCCGCCTCCCCGGTCGTGCCGCTGCCGGCGAAGAAGTCGAGGACGAGGTCGCCGGGGTCGGAGTGAACCCTCACCACGCGCTCGAGCAGCTTCAGAGGCTTCTGCGTGGGGTAGCCGGTCCGCTCCTTGGAGTTCGTCGGCACGATCGTCTGCCACCAGACGTCGGTCGGGACCTTGCCCCGCGCCGCCTTCTCGGGCGTGACGAGGTTGGGCGCCATGTAAGGCACTCGGTCCACGTCGTCGAGCCGGAACACGTAGCGCTCGGGGTCGACGGCGTACCACAGGATGTTGTCGTGCTTCGCCGGCCAGCGCGCCTTGGGACGCCCGCCGTAGTCGTAGGCCCAGACGATCTCGTTCAGGAACGAGCCCCGCCCGAAGACGGTGTCGCACAGGACCTTGGCGTAGTGGACCTCGCGGTAGTCGAGATGGAGGAAGAGGGAGCCGTCGTCGGCGAGCACCCTCCGCGCCTCGCGCAGCCGTGGCTCGAGGAACGACAGGAACTCGTCGCCTGCGAAGGCGTCGGCGAAGGACATCTCCGTCACGACCTCGGTGCGGTAGCGCGCCCCGTGGAAGCCGAGGTGCTCGCCGCCGGCGTCGCGGACCTTGCGGGTGCGCCTGTGCGCCTGGCGCTTGCCGGTGTTGAAGGGCGGGTCGATGTAGACGAGTCGGGCGCTGCCGCTCCCCAGGCCACGCAGCACCTCGAGGTTGTCGCCGAAGTGAACTTCTATCACTAGCGGCGACTGTACGTCCCCCGCGCGCCCGCCCGTGCCAAGCTGAACCAGTGGCGCCCACCGGACGAGAGCTGGACGCCGGACCGATCGTCCTCTACGACGGGGTCTGCAACCTCTGCGACGCGGCCGTGCGGTTCATCGTCGACCGGGACCCCCACGGCCGGGTGCGCTTCGCCTCCCTGCAGTCGGAGCTGGGCAGGAATCTGCTCTCGGTGTTCGGCACCGGCCAGCAGGGCTCGCAGCGCTGCTCGGCCACCCTCGGGTCCGAAGCGGGCGATCCCGGCACGATGTACCTGATCGAGGACGGTCGCCTCTACGACCGGTCGACGGCGGCGCTGAGGATATGCCGTCACCTGAACGGAATCTGGCCGGTGTTCGGGGTCTACCAGGTGGTGCCCGTGGCCCTCCGCGACGCCGTGTACGACGCCGTGGCCCGCCAGCGTTACCGCTGGTTCGGGCGCCGCGACGCTTGCCGCCTGCCCACCGCCGAGGAGGCCGGGAGGTTCCTCGGCTGAGGGCCGCAGCGCGGTGACACGCCGGCCATGGCCAAGGGAAAAGGCCCCTGGTCTGACGAAAGGTTACGAACCTTCGCTCCGGGGCCTTTGTTGCAGGGGTCCGGTGGTCTTGCTTCCGTCCCCTGAACCACCTCGAGGATACGGGGTCGGCCCGCCTCCTGGCAGGGACAGAGGTCCCCCGCACGCGCCTCCGAGACGGTGCGAGGATCGCTGACCCTCCTGTGCACTGGCATTACAATGCGCCGTTCGAGGAACAGGATCCGAAGGAGGACACGATGGGACCCTTACTGGCTGTGTTCCTGGTCATCGCCATGAACCAGGCCCCCGCCGACGTGAGCGCCGTGACCGTGAGGAGCTTCGTCGTCGAGGGCGTCGGGATCCACCCCGACCCCACCGAGTTCAGCGTCACGCGCCTCGGTGACGGCGAATGGCAGCTCCACGACGCGTTCGGCGCCCCGTGGTTCGTGGTGAGCGCGTCAGGACCGCGGTTCACCGTCGTCACGGCGGACGGGACGCGCGACGAGGTCGACCTCGGAGCCGCCCTGGGCCTCCCGGACGAGCCGTGGTGGGCCGGACCGACCGTCGCCCCGCCCGGCAGCGCCCCACTGGAGCTCGAGCACCTGCCGACCGGCGTGAACGTCACGCTCGAGGGGCTCCGCGCCGCCGAGATCAGGTGGTGAGCGCGGCACCGCACCGCTAGCGATGACGCAGTGGGCCCCGCCTAGCCGGGGCCAGTTGCGCGCTGGCTCACGGGGCCGCTTGGCAGACGACCTCGATGAGGATGCCCTCGCCGAGCGAGGCTACGCCGATGGTCGCCCTGGCGGGTAGCTGCTCCGCGGGGAAGAACTCGAGCCAGGCGTCGTTCATCTCGTCCTTGGCGTCCATGTCGGTGATGTAGGCGGTGGCCATCACGACCTTCGACTTGTCGCTGCCCAGCTCGGAGAGCAGCGCCTCGACCTTGGCCAGGACCTGCCGCGTCTGCCCGTACATGCCCTCGCTCCTGTCGTCGGCCGTCATGCCGGCCAGGTGCAGGACGCCGCCCGCCTCGACCGCACGGTGGAAGTACCTCATCGGCAGATGTCGCTTCATCCGGTCACCTCTCCTCTATCTCAGCGTTTGCCTCGTGCCGCGACCGGCACGACGGCCTCCACGACCCCGCCCCGGTGGAGGACGACGTCGTCGACCAGGTTGCTCACGGGACAGACATGGTTCGGCACGACCCTGAGGCGGTCGCCGATCCGCGGCCGCGACCCGCTCGGGCCGAAGTCGACGACGCCGTGCTCCTCTGACAGCTCCACGATCACGGCATCCGGGTGCTCGAGGATGAGTCCGTAGCCCTCACCCACGTCCGAAGGGACGAGGTCGCTGGTGAGGACCTTCGAGCCGGAGTCGATGACGCCTCTGTCGGGCGTCGGCATGCTCACGACCGTGACGTGCACGTGAAGGGCGCACTCCTCCAACGTGGCCTCCCCGCGGGCGACGCTCTTACGGTCGTGGTAGACGGACGTGCCGACGCGGTACTCGGTCACGTGGGGTAGCTCGTGGGCGCGCCACATGTTCGGCGTGCCGCCGGCGGAGACCGTCAGGATCTCGATGCCGGCCGCGTCGAACAGCTGCCTGGCTGCGTCGACGAACGGCCCGATCGCGGGCGACGCCGGGTACGTGAGCAGGCCCTCGAAACCGAGGAAGGTCGCGGCCTCGGCGGTCTGCGCTAGGCCCAACGCCTCGGCCGGCTCGATCACCCCCTGCCGCCTCTTGCCGGACTCGAACTCGACCAGGACCCCGATGTGCCGACGCGCCATCTCGGCCGCCTCGGCGACCGTGCCGAGCGCGACCTCGTTGTCGACGGCGACTCTTACGTTCGCCATGCGCGCCAGCCGCGCCAGCCGGGCGGCCTTCTGGTGACCGATGAGGTCGTAGGTGATCAGGATGTCCTCGACGCCGGCCGCGACCATCACCTCGGCCTCGCCCAGCGTCTGCACCGTGATCCCGCGCGCGCCTGCCTCGAGCTGCTTGTGAGCGAGCAGCGGCAGCTTGTGCGTCTTGACGTGCGGCCTGTTGGCGATGCCGTGGCGGTCGAGGTACGCCTGCAGCTTGGCGATGTTCGCTTCGGCGATGGTCAGGTCGACGGTCACTGCTGGGGTGTCG
>JBIQIQ010000013.1:0-30495 GCA_044507975.1 Deinococcaceae bacterium | reverse complement strand
GGCGCTCGAGTAGTAGTGCGGCTTGTGCGCCCACATCAGCGGGTGCCTCTCGCCCGCGGCTAGCGCGTCGCCGAACACCTGGGCCTGAGCGGACTCCATCACCTCGCTCAGCTCCTCGGCCGCGAGCTCGCGGTCCCGACGCCGGTGGAACACCTCGGCTTCGAAGAGGAAACGCGTGTGGATGTCGAGGAGGAGCTGGGCGGAGTGCTGGAGGTTCTGCTCGAGCACGGCGAGGCGCTGCGCCGCAGCGACCCGCTCGACGAGGCCGTCGAACAGGAGCGTCTCGCAGAAGATGCTCGCGGTCTCCGACAAGGTCATCGGCGTCGGCGCCTGGAGCACAGTACGCTCGAACCGGTACTTGCAGTCGTTGTGGTACGCGTGACCGAGCTCGTGGGCGAGGGTGAAGACGTCGGACAGGTTGCCGCCGAAGTTGAGCATCACCCGCGACTCCCCGCGCACGTGCACGGGAGAGCAGAACGCCCCGCTCCGCTTGCCGCGGCGCGGCGGGACGTCGACCCAGCCGGAGTCGAACGCGCGCCGGGCGAAGGCCGCCAGCTCGTCCGAGTAGGTCGCGAAGCGCTCCGCTACGAGGTCCTTGGCCTCCTCCCAACCGAAGCGCGGGGCGTCGGCCTGGGGGATGGGGGCCAGGAGGTCGTACCAGGCCAGGCGCTCCTTGCCGAGGAGCGCGGCCTTCGATCGCAGGTAGCCGCGCATCTCGTCGAAGCGCTCGTGGCAGGCCGCGTGCATGGCCTCGAGGCTCCTCCGGCTGATGCCGTGTTGGAAGAGGCTGTACTCGAGCGGCTCGCTCCAGCCGCGGTGCCGGGCGAGCGTCCCGACCTGGCCCTTGACGCCGTTCATCGCCGCCGCGAAGGCGAGCTGGTTGCGGGAGAGCAGGTCGAGCTCGGCCTCGTAGGCTCGCCGCCTCACGCCCTCGTCCGCGGAGGCTTGGAGGGTGCGGAGCTCGGCCACGCCGTAGCCGTCCACCGGGTCCTCGCCGCCTCCCCGCACCTCGGCCGTGACGCGCTCGCGCGACGTGAGGTCGTTGTAGAGCTTGGCCCAGGCCGAGCCTCCGCTGGCGTCCAGCTCCGCTGCGAGGGCCTCCGCCTCGTAGCCGAGGAGGTGCTCGGCTTCCTGCCGGTAGCGCTCGAGGGGGTAGCGGTGGGCGGCCACCTCGGGGTAGCGAGCGGCCGCGTCGTCGAGATCGACCCCGGTGAGCCACGACTTGAAGCGGGCCTCCAGGGCGCCCGCTCGCGCCCCCAGTGCGCGCAGGGCCGAGAGCTGGGCCTGCGCGGCGGCGTCGAACGAGTCCGTCGACACGCGCAGCGCCAGGTACACGCCCAAGGTCGACGAGAGCTCGGCCTGGCGCAGGAAACGGCTGAGCGCGGCGGCCAGCGTCGCTCCGGCGTCGTGGCCGAGCTGGCCTTCGGACGCTCCGCCGATACCGCGCTCGTCGCAGAAGCGTTCGAGCGCGGCCAGGCCCGCTGCGAACTCCTCCCAGTCCGAGCGGAACTCGTCGGAACCGATGTCGGGGTAGATCGAGTCGAGCTGCCAGTGGGGCAGCCCGTCGGTGGCGTTCTCTCTCAAGGTGGGTTACCTTCCCCCGCGCTGGTGGCGGACCGCCGGGATTCTAACGCCGGCGGCCGGTCCGGCCTCAAGCGTCGCGGGTCCGCCGCGGGCCGGGAGGACCGGCCTCCGGCGCCTCGAGCTCGGCCGGCCACGCGCCGCCGAGGGAGAGCCACGCCCCGACGATGTCGGCCCTCACCGGCGCCACGAAGGTGATGGGCTGGTCGTCGCGCGGGTGGGGGATCGTCAGGCTGCGGGCGTGCAGGGCCTGGCGCCCGATGCGGGCGCTCGGGCGGCCGTACACCTCGTCTCCGAGGATGGGCGCCCCCAGGTGCCAGAGGTGGACCCGGATCTGGTGGGTCCTGCCCGTGTGCGGCTTGGCGCGCACGAGCGTGTGCCCCGGCGCCGTCGCGAGCGCCCAGTAGTGAGTGGAGGCGCTACGCGGCGCCTCGCCGCCCACGGTCATCTTCTGGCGCTCGACCGGGTGGCGACCGATGGGCGCGTCGACCGAGGCCCCGTCCTCCACGTCGCCCACGGCGATCGCCACGTACTCCTTCTCGGTGAAGCGGCGCTTGAAGGAGTTCGCGAGGTGCCGGTGCGCCTCGTCGGTCTTGGCGACGACCATCACCCCGGACGTGTCCTTGTCGAGGCGATGCACGATGCCGGGACGGTAGAGGTCGTCGACCGGGTCCGAGAAGCGCTCCTTCGACAGGGGCATGCGGCCGAGGAGCGCGTTGACGACCGTGCCGGTGCGCACGGTGGCGGTCGGGTGGGCGACGATGCCCGGGGGCTTGTCGATGACCGCGAGGAACGAGTCCTCGTAGATGACCGTGACGTCCAGGTCCTCGGGCTCGACGTGCACGGGCCGCGCCGGCGGGACGAGGACGGAGACCAGCTCCTCGCCCGTCAGCTTCGTGGCCGGCTTGCCCACGGGACGGCCGTCGAGCGTCACGTAGCCGCTGTCGACCAGGTCCTTGGCGTAGGTGCGCGACACCGACAGGGCCTGGGCGATCGCCACGTCGAGCCGCTCGCCGCTGGGCGCCTCGAACGTACGCACGTCGTGGTCCTCTATGGGAGCGACCCCCGCTCACGGGTGGTGGGCAGCTTACGCGCCATGCTCCGAGTCTAGTCCCGGCCCGCCCCCGCCTCGCCGTCGGCGCAAGGCTCTCCGGGAGCTAGGCGGCGAAGGGTGCCTCGTCGTCGATGTTGCCCACGAACTGGGGCAGCGGCTGGTGACCGCTGAGCTTGCGCACCGCCTGGTTCATGCCGAGGTGGAACCAGTAGTGGTAGATGACGCGCTGGAGCAGGTCTCCGAGGCGGCGGCCGCCGGTTCGCTGGCCACCCATGTCGTAGGGACCCAGCAGCCGCTCCGTGGTCAGCGCGTCGAGCCAGGGGTCGGCGCGCTTCGTCACTTCGGTCCAGACGGCGACCATCTCCGCCAGGTCCGGGGTGGTGCCGGGCGCTCCGGGTCGGAACGTCCTGTCGATCTCGGGGTAGGGCATGACGCCCTGACCCCAGTGGAGGAAGTACTTCTGCTCCTGCCACGCGAGGTGGCCGACGCTCCAAGAGATCGCGTTCAACCCGCCTGGGCGCCCCCTGGCGTCGTCCGGCGGCACCTTCCGCAGGCCCCGGCGGAACTCGCCGCGGGTGAAGCGCAGCTGGCGCACCAACGGATGGGGGAGAGCGCCAGCGCGCGGTTCGAGCTCGCTCAAGGTTTCCTCCTCGCTGCCGGCGGCCGGTGTCGGGGCCGAGCGGCCGGCCTGCCGAATCCTAAGCGCGAACCCGGCCGGAGCATGGCCTGGTACGGAGGCGACGCCTGGACCCGCCTCGCTATACTCGCGGCCGATGTCAACCACACCCAAGGTCGCGCTCGACGCCAGCGGCGGGGAACGGATGCCCGCCGCCGCCGTCGACGGGGCGCTGGCCGCGGCGGCCGAGGGCCTCGACGTCGTGCTCGTCGGTGACGAGGCGGCGCTGCGAGGCGAGCTCGCCGCTCGCGGCGCCAGCGCGGAGGTGGTGCACGCCCCCGACGTCATCGCCATGGACGAGAACGCAGCCGACGTCCGGCGCCGGCGGGAGTCGAGCGTGATGGTCGCGATGCGGCTGGTGAAGGAGGGGGCGGCGGACGCGGCGGTCTCGATGGGCCACTCCGGCGCCACGATGGCGGCCGCGCTGCTGGTGCTCGGCCGTCTCGAGGGCGTCGACCGGCCGGCGATCCTCGCCAACGTCCCGACGAGGGCGGGCTTCGCCGCCCTCCTCGACGTCGGCGCCAACGCCGACGCCAGGCCGCACTACCTCCAGCAGTTCGCCGTCCTGGGCAGCGCGTTCGTCAGCAGCGTGTGGGGCAAGGCCGACCCGACGGTCGGGCTCGTCTCCATCGGCGAGGAACCGCACAAGGGCAACGAGCTCACGCGAGCGGCGCACGAGCTGCTCGCGGCCGCGCCCGGCATACGCTTCTACGGCAACGTCGAGGGACGCGACCTGCTGAAGGGGACCGTGGACGTGTTCGTCACCGACGGCTTCACCGGCAACGTGATGCTCAAGCTGGCGGAGGGCGAGGCGCGCGAGCTGTTCGCCTGGGTGAAGGAGGCCCTCTCGAGCACCTTCGCGGCCCGGCTGGGCGGGCTACTGGCGCGCGGAGCGCTGCGAGGGGTCGCGCGGCGCATGGACCCCTCGGAGTACGGGGCTCAGCCGCTGCTGGGCGTCGACGGCTACGCGTTCATCGGCCATGGCAGCTCGGACGCTCGCGCCGTGACGAGCGCGGTGCGGACGGCCTCCCGAGCCGTTGCTGCCGGGGCCCTCGAGCGCACGAGCGCCGCTCTGCGCGCGCTCACGGCGGGACCGGCGCCACGGCCCTGAACCAGCCGATGACCCCGACCGGCGCCGTGTCCGCCCCTGGCAGCGAGGCCGGCGCCCCGGCCGGGAGCTCGACCTCCGGCAGAAGCTCCAGGTGGGCCTGGAACGTCCTGCCGGTGTCGCCGCCCGTCAGCAGGTCGACGATCGTGACCGCACCCTGCCCCACGACGTAGGCGAAGCGGATCAGCGGGTCGATCGTCGCCGCGACCGCGGGCCGCTGGGCGACGTTCGGGGTGCGGTCCGCGGGGTCCGTGTGGAACGCCAGCGCCGTGCCGTCCAGCGCCAGCAGCTCGGGCGCCACGCCGGTCGGGTCGGCGACCAGCTCGTCCGCGTCGGCCCGCGTGGCGCTGCGCACGGGCGGCTCCAGCCCGTCCAGGCGCGCGGTCAGGAGGTCCTGAGCGCTCAGGGCCACGAGCAGGTCGCCGGCGCCTGCGGCCGCGCGCAGGTCGGACGCCCGCGCCGGCAGCGTCACGTTCGTCAGCCGTTCGGTGTCGCCGGACGACGAGGTGTGGACGTAGACATGGGTGGATGAGATCGCGTCGACCAGGAAGTAGACGGCCTGGTCGTCGCCGCGCTGGTCGAGGTAGGCGGGCAACGGGGCGACGGGGTTCGTGCCTTCGAGCGTACGCGGGTCCGACCCGTCCAGCGGCACCAGCCAGAGCTCCGCGTGGTCGGCCCCGCCGCAGCTCGCGGGGTCGTCGAGCACGACCGCGAACGTGCCGGCCCGGTCGACCTGAAGCGCCGTTGGGCAGGTGGCCGGTGACGTGAGCGAGAGCCCGTCGAGCACGCCGCCGCCCCCGGGAGCGGTGAGCGTCACCCGCGCCGCGGCGTCCTCCGCGAAGGCGGACGGGCCGGCAGGGTCGACGTCGGCGGTGGAGAAGCGCTGGAGGTGCGCGGTCACGGCCGGAGCGCCGCCGGCGTCGGTAACGGACCGCGTCAGCACCCAGGCGGCGGGCCTGGTCAGACCGCGGTCCTCGAAGTCGAGGGCGACAGCGGGCGCCAGCAGCGGGCGCCCTCCGCCAGGCACCACCGCCAGCCGCGGCTGCCCCCGTGGCGCCGTGGCGGAGACGTCCTCGACCAGGATCAGCCGTGGCTGGTCGCCTTGCACGGTGCCGATCACCAGCAGGGTCGGCGGCCGGGGCTCCGTGGTCCCGGTGCAGGCCGCCAGCAGCAGCGCGAGGAGCGCGAGGGTCGACGCCGTCCTGGTCATGGCCGCCTCCCCGGGATCGCCAGGCCAGAGTCGAAGACCTGCCTGAACCCCTGCTCTGCTCCCGGCGTCGTCAGCGTGATCGACACGACCCCGGTCGCGCTGTCCCAGGAGCCGTAGAGCGCCCAGCAGCAGCGGTCCCACACGACGGTGAGCTCGGGCCGGAACTCGACCAGCCGGTTCGGGTCGGAGCCGGTCAGGTCCCAGACGTCGTCGAGGACCACGCCGACGTAGAGCTCGTCGATCGGCCGCACTATGAGGGCGACGTCCGACAGGGTGAGTCTCGCGCTCGTCACCTCCTGAGCCGCCGAGTCGAACCCGGCGGCGTAGCCGAGCGTGCCCTGCAAGCCGACGCGCTCGTAGAGGTCGACCCCGAACGCGAGGTTGGCGCGCCGGAGGTAGGTGACGTCCAGGGCGTCGTCGCGCCAGGCCAGCTCGGCGAACCCGTCTACGCTCAGGTGGGCGGGCCCGACGTAGCGAGAGTCCAGCAGCGCCCTGCCGGTGAGGGTCGAGCCGCGCATGCCGCCCGCGCCGCCGTCGAGGGCGGGGTCGTAGCGCGTGGTGAAGGCGACCCGCCACGCCGGGGTGCCGGCCATCGGCGAGTCCTCGAGGGCGAACTCGAGGTCCCTCACGTAAGGCTCGGGAGCCGGCAGCCCGAGCGCGGTGGGCGGCAGCCACTCGAGGCCCCGCGCCTCGGCGGCGACGATCCCCGGCCACTCGGCCCTCAGCCGGCTCTGCGAGACGCGGCCGGCGGGCAGGGAGAGGCGCTCGAGGGCGTAGAGGTGCACGGGACCCGCGCGCGCCGTGAACTCTACGCCGAAGGCGCTCACCTCGCCCCTGTCGAGGTCGCGGGCGTAGTCGAGCGCCAATCCGGGCACCAGGTCGTCCTGCCGGAGGGTGCCGAGCGTGAGCCGCAGGCTCAGGTCGTCGAAGTGGTCGGGGGGGCCGCCGTCCTGGGGCGGCGGTGGCGCGTAGCGGTAGGCGGTCGAGGCCGTGACCTCGAACGCGCCCCTCACGCCGGCGCTCAGGCGCACGGAGGTCTCGGAGTCGTCCGTCGGCAGCCCCGTGATGCGGTCCTCCGTCACCTTCAGGTCCTCGGCGTGTGAGACCTCGAGGCTGGCCGTCAGCGTCCCGCGCGTCCTCAGGGCGACGTCGAGGTCGACGACGCCGGGGTCGTCGTCCTGGAGGTCGTAGGCGTTGCGCACGGTGAGGCTCAGCCAGTCGACGTTCCGCAGCAGCGTGAGCGTGGTCTCAAGGGGAGCCCATCCCTCGGCGTCGGGGTTGCGGTCGTCGAGGAAGACGTAGCCGCCGCGCTGCTGCACCCTCAGCCACGGCGTCGGGTCGAGCAGAAAGGCGGCGAGGAGGTCGGTGCGGGCGCGGTAGGCGAGGACGTCGAAGCGGAAGGGCGTCTCGCCCTCGGTGACATCGCGCGTGAACGTCACCGAGAGGGAGCCCGTCGACCCGAACGACTGCTCCGCCGTCGCGCGGGTGGACCAGCTCACCTGCCGCTCCGCTGTGCCGTAGTAGTAGCCGGTGAAGTCGGTGCGAGCCGAGAGGCGAGCGCCCGACCACGGGCTCAGGGGGCCGAGGCTGAGCGCGTGGGACTCGACGACCCGGCCCGACGCGATCGTCGGCGTGGCGGCCGCCGAGCGGTTGATCGGGTTGCTGTCGTCCTCGAACGCCCCGATGTCGAGCAGGAGGCGGTCGACGGTGAGGACGCCGAGGTCGAGCGTGCGCGACTCGGGGCTGAGCTCGAGGCGGAACGGCGTCAGGAGAGGCGTGCCCCGGCCGGCGTAGGAGGGCGTCGAGAACGCGTCGCCGTCGTCGAGGTCGATGAAGACCTGGCTCGAGAACAGCGCGTCGATGCCGTGATCGACGCGCCTGGCGCGCAGCGTCGCCTCCCACAGGCGCGGCCTGCGCTCGTCGTCGCGGGTGAGCAGCACCTCGGTCGAGGGGGGGCCGAGCACGGGATCGTCGCCGTAGGCGAACGTCACCGTCCAGCGCGGCGGCTGCCAACCTCCCGGCTCCTCGAGGCCGGGGGTGTGGTCGACGAGGAGCGTGCCCGCTCCCCGCGGGGTGTAGAAGTCGTGGTCGAGGCGGACGCCGAAGTAGGAGCGCACCACCGCGCCCCCCAGGAGGGCGTCCCCGAGCGGAGAGCCGCCCGGCCTCACGTCGGCGAGGTACCGGAGCGTCAGGTCGCCGCGGGCGTCGGGACCGGCGACGTACGGCCAGGTGAGCTCGATGCGCGCCCTGGACGTGGCGCTGCCGGTCTCGTAGTGCAAGCGCGGCTGGCGGTCGTCCGGCCCGAGGGGCAGGACGAGGAGCGGCAGGTCGAACGCCGGCTCGCCCCTCACCAGGACGGTGACGGCGTGGGCGACGAGCCGGTCGCCGGGGTAGAGCTCGATGCGCTCAGCGCGGAAGCCGTAGTCCTCGACCTCCTGCTCGCAGCGGCTGCAGGGCGAGAACTCGCCCATCGCCACGCGGATCATCCCCGGCACCCGGCTCGCGCCCGCGCCGCCGACGTCGATGTCCTCGGTAACGATCAGGACGTCGCGCGCCTCGAGGCTCTCACGGCCCAGGTCGATGACCATGTCCTCGCCCTCGACCGTCTCTCCCCCTTGCGTGAAGCTGCCGCGACCGACGACCCGCACGATGCGGCGCGTCAGGTCGAACTCGACGTGGTCGGCCGTGAGGACGTCCTCGTCGATCGTCACGGTCAGGCCCTCTCCCACGAGCACGTACACCTCGACCTCCTCCCCGCCGGGGAGCGTCACGGTGCGGATCTCGAGCCGGCTGTCGGGGTCGGAGGACGCGTCGATGACGATGCGCGCGGCGCCGCTCCACGCGGCGCAGCACGCCAGCAGGACCGCCGCCGCGGCGAGCGCGGCGCGGCGTGGACCACGCTCGCGGCCAGCGGGCCCGGCGGCGCGTCGCCCGCGGGCGGCCCGCATCAGCGCCTCCGAGCCAGCGCGAGCAGGACCAGGCCGCCGAGCGCGTAGAGCGCTCCCGGCGTCCAGGCGGCCAGCCACGGCGCGATCGTGCCCTGGGCGCCGAGCAGCTTCGTCACGCTCCAGGTGGCGTAGTAGACGAAGGTCAGCAGCAGAGCGGCGACGAACCCGACGTTCGCGCCGCTGCGGAACGTGTAGAGGCCCAGCGCGACGGCGAAGAGGGCGAACGCGGTGGCCGCCAGCGGCTCGGCCGCCTTGCGGTGGAGGGCCGTGCGCTCCGCGGGGACCGACGCATCGCCGGCGCCCCGCACGCGGCCCAGCAGCTCCCCCAGCGGCAGGTAGACGAGGTCGGAGGGGGCGGTGCTGCGCGCTGTCAGGCCGCGCACGGGCAGCACGGCCTCCTCCGCCTCGACGTCGAGGGTGAGCGTCGCCTCCCGGAGCGCCTGGAAGCGAATGCCGGTCAGCAGCCAGACGCCCTCGTCGCCCAGTACCTGCCCCGTCTCGGCCCGGATGATCTCCCGAGGGCCCCGGCTGGTGCCGGGCGTGATCACGGTGACGTCCTCGAACCGGCCGCCCGGCGCGATCTCGCCGATGAAGATGCTGCGGCCGAGCGCGTCGGTGAAGAACGTCCCGGCGGACAGCACCGTCTCCGGCGAGAGCAGGAGGATGTCCCGCTCGACCTCGCCGGCGGCGCGCTCGCTCCGCGGCACGACCAGCTCGTTGTTGAGGAAGGCCACGGCGCTGACGGCCAGGCCCAGCGCCAGCACGGGGGCCGCGAAGCGCCAGGGTCCGATGCCGAGGAGGAGGGCGGCCTTGACCTCGCCGTCCTGGCCGAGGCGCGTGAGCGCCACGAGCGCGGCGAAGAGCAGCGCGAGCGGTAGCCCCGGCCCCACGGCCGCCGGCAGCTTGAAGAGCATGTACCGCGCCACCAGACCCGGGGGCGTGCCGCGGGCCAACGCGTCGGCGAGCACGCCGAGCAGGGCGGCCAGCATCAGCAGCAGGACGAGCGCGACCAGGGCGGCCACGAACAGCGGCATGACCTCGCGCAGCAGGTAGCGGGAGAAGCGGTTCATCGCGGCAGCGTCCTGGCGGCGACGGCGGCGGCGCCGAGGCCGGCCGCCACCGGTGTCAGCCAGGCGGCCACGACGGGACCGAGCGCTCCGGAGGCGAACAGGTCGCCCGAGAGGACCCAGACTGCCCAGAACAGGACCATGAGCACCATCGTCCAGGCGAAGCCGGCCTCGCGCCCCCTGACCCTGAGCGCGATGGCGGCGGCGAAGGCAGCGAAGATCGGCGCGCTGAACGCGTCTGCGACGCGGCGGTGGAGGTCGTAGCGCAGCTCGCGGGCGTCGCCTCCTGCGGCGGACACGGTCGCGAGACGCTGGGCGAGGGCGTCGAGCGGAAGCTCGGCCGGCCGCACGAGGGTCTGCTGGGGCGTCGCTTCCAGAGCGAACGGCACGGTCACCGCGCCGGCGCCCTCCGGCCTGCCCCCCGGAGCGGCGCGCTCGGCGGCGAAGAGCCGCCATACCCTGGCCCCCGAGTCCCACTCGCCGTCGAGGGCCGTGAGCACGGAGCCGTCCGGCTCCACGACCAGGACCCCCGAGAGCAGGGCCCGGCTCGCGTCGCCTTCGACGGAGCGCATGCGGGACGCGAAGTAGATGCCGTCCTGGTAGGCGTACGCGACGTTCGCCTGCAGCTCGGTCGGGGGCCTGACGTAGAGGTACTCGTCGACCTTGGCTTGGTAGGCGGCCTCGGCGCGCGCCTCGAGGAAGCCGTTGTTCGCGAAGCTGATCGCCCCTACGGCCAGGCCGAAGGCCACGAGCGGCCAGAACAGGCGCGCCGGCGCGAGGCCGAGCGAGTAGGCGGCCTTGAGCTCGGAGTCCTTGGCCATGCGGCCGCAGGCGAGCAGGACGGCGAAGACGACGGCGACGGGCAGGCCGAGGTGCAGGAACCAGGGGACCTTGTAGAGGAGCAGCCTGCCGGTGTCGGCCAGCGTGGCCTCGTTCTGCACGAGGAAGCGCGCCAGGACCGAGAGCATGTCGACGCTCTGGAGCAGGCAGATCGCCGCGACGCCCAACAGGTAGAGGCCCGTGGTCTCCCGCAAGAGTGATCGGGCCAGGCGTCCGGGCACCGAGGCAGTATACCGGCGCCCCCTGCCGTTCCCGACGCGTCGTCGCCGGCGGTGGCGCCCGCGCGGCGGCGCCCGGGCGCGGGCTCCCCGACAAGCGATACGATTCTCGGCGTGACGGGGACCTTGGGTCTGTTCTCCCTCGTCGACCTGTTCCAGCTCCTCTCGTCGGCTCAGCGCTCCGGGAGGCTGAGCGTCGACCATCCACGCGGGCGCGCCCGCGTCTACTTCGACAAGGGCACGGCCGTGCACGCCGACTTCGCCGGGCTCCTCGGGGAGGAGGCCGTGTACGCCCTCTTCGCGGACGAGCGCGGGTCGTTCGAGTTCCGCATCGGCATGCCGGCGACCGGGCAGACGATCCAGACGAGCACCGAGAACCTGGTGCTCGAGGCCGTGCGCCGCCTCGACGAGGCGCGGAGGGACGCCGCCGAGGCGATCGACCCCAGCGAGCCCCGCGTGGGCCGGGACTCGGTGCCCGTGAGGGCCACGCTGGTTGACGACCTCACGGCAGGAGGCGGCGTCTCGCTCACGGCCGAGGAGCGCTCCGTCGTGGAGCAGGCGGACGGCGTCCGTCCCCTGACCCGCATCGCGGCCCAGGCCGGGCTCGACGAGGAGAGGGCCGTCGTGGTCACCCAGAGGCTCGTGAAGACGGGCGTGCTGAAGTTGCAAGGGAAGCGCGCGCGTACCGCTCGGCTCGTCGCCCGCCTCACGCAGCTACCGATCGCCCCCGGGGCCGCTGGCGTCGACGTCAACATCGTGGCGGCTTGGGAGAGGGCGCTGGATAGACCAGTCAGTCAAGTAGCGTGCCGGCGCGAGGACGGCAGCGTGCTCGTTTTCGACCTGCAGCTGCTGGACGGGGCGGGGCCGTTCCTCGAGCTCTCGCGCGACGCGTTCCTGCGCGCCGACATCAAGGCGAACGAACCGCTGCTCGTCCGGCCCTTCGTGGAGGTGCCGGAGTGAGGCGCGACCCGCCGGCCGAGAGCGCACTGCTCCACAGGTTGCTGCTGCCCTGGCGCGAGGGGCCTTACCCTCTCGACTGGGACGCCTTCTTCGGGCAGCGCGGCCCCCTGCACGTCGAGGTCGGCTTCGGCGACGGCCGCTTCACGGTTCGGCGGGCCCTCGCCGACCGCGAGGCCCGGTTCGTCGGCCTGGAGGTGTCGAGCGCTAGCGTCCAAAGGGCGCTGCGCAACGTCAGGCGCCACGGTGTGACCAACGTGCGCGTGGCGAAGGTCGGCGCGGCGTTCGCTCTGCGGCAGCTCTTCGCCAGCGGGAGCGTCTCCACGATCGTCGTGAACTTCCCCGACCCGTGGCCCAAGGCCAGGCACGAGAAGAACCGCCTGCTGAGCCCGGGGTTCCTCCGGCTCGCGGCCGCCAGGCTGGTGCCGGGGGGAGAGGTCAGGCTGGCGACGGACCACCCCGAGTACCTCGAGTTCGCTCGGGAGAGCGCCGCAGCGACGGGGCTCTACGACGAGCGCTTCCCGGAGCCGCCTCCGGCCGTCTTCGAGACGAAGTACGCGCTCAAATGGCGCGCGCAGGGCAAGCCCCTGCACTACGTCGTGTTCGGGCGGAACGCGGAGCCGCCGCCGACCTACTCCCATCTCGAGAGGCGAGCAGACATGCCACACGCACTACTGACCGGGACGCTGCCCGCGTCCGCACCGCTGAGCAAGACCGTAGCCGAGCACGGCGGCGGACACGTGGTCCTCCACGAGGCCGCCGTCGTCGTGCCGGGCGAGGAGGGCCGCGGCCGACGCTGGCTCGTGCGCGTGACCGTCGACGAGCCGGAGCTCAAGCAGCAGCTGCTGGTGCTGGTGCACCAGCGCTCCGAGGCCGAGGTGATCGTGCGGCTCGAGACCTTCGGGGACCCGATCGTCACCCCGGCCGTGCGCGGCGCCGTGCACGAGGTCACCGAGTGGCTCTCTGGCCAGACCGACCTGTCGGTCAAGGTCCGCGACTACTGATGGCCCGCCCGGGCGTACTGACGCTGGCGGCCTTCCCGGCCCGCCACGGCTTCACGACCCGCGCCGGCGGCGTCAGCGAGGGGCCGTACGCGTCGCTCAACCTCGGCCTGTCGTCCGGCGACGCGCCCGAGCGCGTGGAGGCGAACCGCGACCTCGTGCTGGCGGAGCTGGGCGTCCGCCGCGAGGACGTGTGCGGCTACCACCAGGTGCACGGGGCGAGGGTGATGGTCTCCCAGCCGGGTTGGTTCGAGGAGAAGGCCGACGCCTCCGTGAGCGACGACCCCAGCCACCTGCTCGTGGTCAGCGCCGCAGACTGCTACCCGGTGCTGTTCTTCGACCCGGCCAGCGGCGCCGCCGGCGCCGCGCATTGCGGTTGGCGCGGCACGCTGCAGGACCTGCCCGGTGCGGTGGTGCGGGCGCTGGCGCGCGAGTACGGTGCCGACCCGGCCGATGTCCGCGTGGCGATCGGTCAGGGGGTCGGAGGTCGGTGCTACCAGGTGGAGACCACCGTCGCGGAGAGCTTCCTGGCCGCCGGCTTCCCCGGGGGCGTGATCGGCGAAGGCCCTCCGCCCGCCGACCTCGCCCACATCGCTCCGGGCGAGGACCGGCCCCTGCTCGACGTCCATGCCGCCGTGCTCCACTCGCTGGCGGAGGCCGGGGTCGCTCCCGACCACGTCGCCTCGCTGGGGCGCTGCACCCACTGCGAGCCCGGATCGTTCTTCAGCCACCGCCGCGACCGCGGGCTGACCGGCCGGATGTGGGGGTTCGTGCGGCCGGGCGTCGCGGCCTGACCGGGCGCCTGCTCCACGCCGAAGCGCCGCGATCGGGGCTAGCATGGTGGGCATGCCGCAGGCCCCACCGGCCGGCGAGCGTCCGGACGCCGGGCCCTCGCACGCGCTCTCGGACGTCGCCGAGGCGCTCGCCGAACACACCCCCAGGTCGCTCGACATCCCTGGCTTCCGCCGGGCGGCCGTGCTCGTCCCGCTCGTCGAGGACGAGGCCGGGCTCAGCCTGCTGCTGACGGTCAGGGCCGCCACCCTACGGAGCCACGCCGGCCAGGTCGCGCTCCCGGGTGGGCGCCTCGAGCCCGGCGAGGACAGCGTCGCGGCCGCGCTGCGGGAGACCCGCGAGGAGGTCGGCGTGAGCGTGCCGCGAGACGCGGTGCTCGGCGAGCTCAGCGACCATCCCTCCCCGGCGGGCTACGTCGCGCGCCCCGTGGTGGCGTCCGTGCCGTGGCCGCAGGAGCTGCGCCCGGACCCCGCCGAGGTCGCCGAGACGTTCCTCGTGCCTCTGGCCGACCTGAGGAGCCTCACGCCGCGCAGCGAGGTGCGGGAGCTGAGGCCACACGCGCGTCGTCGGATCTTCTTCTACCGCTGGCGGGACCGCGACATCTGGGGGTTCACCGGCAACGTGATCCGGGACCTCTTCGACGTGCTCGACGGCCGCCGCGAGACGGACCCGTTCGCTCCCTGATGGCGGGGCTCACGGCCCGGGACCTCAAGGTCGTCAGGGGGGAGGAGAGGTTCCCATACAGCGGCGGAGCGTGCATCGAGGCGCTGCAGGGCGCGGGCGCTCCCACCGAGGACGCCGTGGCGGCCGTGCACGAGGTCGAGGCCCGCGTCCGGGAGGCGCGGCTCAAGCGCGTCGAGCTCGGCGAGCTCCTGCGGATGCTCGCCGAGGCCGCGGCGAGCCGGTCCGGCCAGGAGGTCGCCGACAGGCTGCTGCGCCAGACGCCCCCGTTCGTGCCCCTGATGGTCACGGCGGCCGCGGAGGAGAAGGCGCGGTTCTCGCGCCGCACCCTCATGGGTTCGCTCGAGAAGCTGGGCCTGTCCTTCAAGGACGCGAACGCCGTCACGCGGCAGGTCGAGCAGGGCATCAGGACGGAGGGCATCGAGAGCCTCTCCCGCCTCGAGCTGAGCCGGCGGGTCGCCTCGGCCGTGGAGGCCCGGCACGGCCGCGCCGCGCGCCTCCGGTACGAGGCGCAGACGCAGCGGCCGTTCGAGATACGGGTCGTCGGCAAGGACGACAGCCAGTTCCCCTTCAGCCGCGGCATCCTGGCGCGCTCGCTCATGGGCATCGGCCTGGGTCCGGAGTTCTCCCACAACATCGCGAAGCGCGTCGAGCAGGAGCTGTACGTCGACGGCTCCGAGGTCGTCGGTTCGGCCGACGTCCTGCAGCAGGTCGCCCAACTGCTGCGGCAGGAGGCGGGCGAGGAGTACGCCAGGCGCTACGTGGCCATGCGGCAGATGCACGCCGCGGAGCGACCGATCATGCTCCTCATCGGGGGCGCTCCGGGCGTGGGCAAGTCGGCGATCGCGGCCGAGGTCGCCTACCGGCTCGGTGTCCCGCGCGTCGTCTCGACCGACATCGTGCGCCAGGCGCTGAGGTCTCTGATCGGCCCGGAGCTCAGCCCCACGCTGCACGCCTCGAGCTTCACGGCCTGGCGCGCCGAGCTCCTCCCGGAGGAGCAGGCGAGCGCCGACATCGAGCGGAGCCGGGTCCTGCGCGGCTTCCGCGCCCAGGTGCGCCAGCTCGACACGGCGATCACGGCCATCGTCGAGCGGAGCGTCGCGGAGGACACCTCCCTGGTGATCGAGGGCGTGCACCTCGTGCCCGGCACGGTGGCCGAGATGCGGGTGGTGGGGGCGACGATCCTGCGAGCCATGCTCTTCGTCGACGACGAGGACGACCACCGCAAGCACTTCGCCATGCGTGAGGTGCGCACGGGCAGCCGGCCGGCGCAGCCGTACCTCGAGCACTTCCCGGAGATACGGATGCTGCACGACTACCTGCTCGAGCGCAGCGAGGCCGAGGGCGTGCTGGTGGTCGACGCGACCGACTTCGAGACCGCGGTCGAACGCTGCGTGGATCACGTGCTGGACGCGCTCTTGGAGCTGCAGCGCCACGGCGTCGGCCCGGAGGCGGCGGCCGACTGAGGGCGGCGCGGAGGCCCGCCGCGGGTCGCCGCGCGCCCCCGATGAAGAATGTTATGTCCGCCCGTGGCGGGCGCTCGTAGACTGCCGCCAGGAGCTCCCCTTGCCGACGCCAGCGATAGAGTCGATCAACCTAACGAAGTCCTACGGTGGCAGGCCGGTCGTGCGTGACCTGAGCTTCCAGGTCAACCCCGGCGAGGTCTACGCGCTGGTCGGCCCCAACGGGGCGGGGAAGACGACCGTCATCCGACTCGTCTCCGGCCTGGCGTTCCCGACCTCGGGCCAGGTCCGGCTCCTGGGCAAGGACCCGCTGCAGCACCCGGTCGTGAGGCGCTCGCTGGGGGCCGTCGTCGAGGCGCCGGCCGCGTTCTACCCGTTCCTGACCGGCCGCGCCAACCTGGGGCTCCACGCCGAGCTGGCCGGCGGCGTCGAGAGCGGGCGCATCGACGAGGTCCTGGCGCTGATGGAGCTCTCGCACGCGGCCGATCGCAAGGTGGGCGTCTACAGCCTCGGCATGCGGCAGCGCCTGGGCGTGGCGGCAGCGCTGCTGACCCGCCCCGAGCTCCTGATCCTCGACGAGCCGGCCAGCGGCATGGACCCGCTGTCGCTCCACCTGGTGCACTCGGTGCTGCAGGAGGCGGCGCAGGAGGGCACCGCGGTGCTGCTCTCGACCCATCACCTCGACGAGGTCGTCGCATACTGCTCGCGCGTCGCCATCCTCGAGGAGGGCGCCCTGATCGACGAGGTGAACCTCTTCGACCGCCGCGAGCGGTACCGCGCGCACGTGACCCAGCCCGCCCAGGCCGTCGCCCTGCTCGAGACCGCCCCGTTCGTCAAGCACGTGAGCGTCCGCGGCGACGACATCGTCTTCATCCCCAGCTCGCCCGAGGCCGTCGGTCGCGTCTCCGTGGCGCTGGCGCAGGCCGACATCGGCGTCCTCTCGCTCGACCGCGACATCTTCGACCTGCGCGCCTACTACCGGGACCGCGTCTCCAGCGAGCGCTCCCGGCGCACGGGAGGCTTCCACGCCGCTCGGCCGGACGGCACGCTGCCCGGGGCCCGGCGGCGGCCCGACGACGGAGGCGGCCGGTGACGACGCTGCTGCGCATGGAGCTCTCGAAGCTCTTCCGGCTGGCGAGCGTCCGGTTCGGCCTCGTCCTGCTAGTGCTCTTCCCGCTCCTGTGGGCGTACGCGCCCGGCATCTTCGAGGTCTACGGGTTCTTCCTGGTTTCGGGGTTCCAGGTGCCCGCCCTGTCTCTGCTGTCGAGCATGCAGTTCCTGCTGCCCTTGCTCGTCGCGATCACGGCGGCGGAGCTCCTGGGCGTCGAGCTCGCGCACGGCACCCTCCCGACCGTGCTGCTGAGGCCGGTGACGCGGCCGCAGTGGCTGGCCGCGAAGCTCCTCGTGGCCGCCCTCTACCCGTTCATCGCGATGGCCGTGTTCCTGGTGGCGTCGCTCCTGGCGGGCACGCCGTACGGGTTCGGGAGCTTCGTCGGCGGCACCGGCCTGGGCGAGGCCGGCCTCGCCGGCACCGGGCTCCTGGGCTCCGGAGCGGCCGTGCTCGAGCTGCTCAGGGCGTACGCTGTCGCCGCTCTGGCGCTGGTGCCCATCGGCATGCTCGCCGTCATGTTCACCGTGATGCTCATGAACGCGGCCGGAGGTGCCCTGGCGACGCTCTCGACGCTGATCTTCATGCAACTCTTGGTCGTGTTCCCCGCCGTCGAGCCCTACCTGCTGACCACTCAGCTCAACGCCTACGCTTCGCCCGTAGCCGACCTCGCCTGGGTAGCGGCGCTGATCCTCGTGTACGCAGCGCTGTTCGCCGCGGTGTCCGTCGTGCTGTTCGAACGCAAGGACTTCTAGGTGCGACGGCGGGCCCACAGGCTCGCCACCGCCCTGCTCGCGGCCGCCGCCCTGGCCGCGGGCCCGTTCATCCCTGCCCTGGCGCAGAGCATCGCCTACACGGTGCAGGTCGTCGCGCTCTCCGAGCTCCAGGCCGCCCTGAGCGTGGAGACCGACCTGCGGCGGCAGGGGTTCCCCGCCTACGTCGTCCGCTCCGCCAGCGCCCAGGGCGACGTCTTCCGTGTGAGGGTGGGCGCCTTCGCCAATCGGGCCGCGGCCGTGCTCTACGCCGAGGAGATGCCGCCGGTGGCGGGCGGCCAGCCGGTGCCGGCCTTGGCGGAGGGCATCCCGCCGGGCATCACGCCGCTGGCGCCCTCGCTCCTCGTGAGCCTCTCAGGAGCCGAGGACGCCGTCGTCTACGCCTGGGGCGAGGGCTTCGGCCTGCGCCTGCCCGGCGACGGAGGCCCGGCGGAGTACGTCCTGGTCAGCGGCATGCGGGTCGAGCGCCACGACGCCTACCTGCTGTCAGAGCGAGAGGGCGCCCGCCTGTGGGTGAGGGAGACTCTGCTCTACCCGCCGACCTGGCGCGAGGAGACCGACGCGGTCAACGAGGGGTTCCGAGCCAGCCTGACGAGGCTCCTCGCGGAGCGCCTGGGGGTGGAGGTCGCCGACGTCGAGGCCGCGCAGTTCCGTCCCTCGCCGGAGGTGGCGCCGCGGCTCGTGGTGGTGGAGCTCGAGGCGCCCGAGGAGCCCGACGGCGTCAGGCTGCTGGGTCTCGGCCTGCCGAGCTCGGGCATGGGGGAGCACGGGCCGCTCGAGTACCTGGGCGTCTCTCCCGAGGAGCTGCCCGTGCCGCCGGAGGGCCCGACCGTGGCCGAGCTGATGGCCCAGCCCCCGGAGTCCGTCGAGGGTGCCGGCTTCGTCGCCGTCGCGGACGACGCCTTCAGCCTGCTCGAGGCGTCGGGGTCGCGCTGGCGCGCCGTCCTCGGCACGCCGCTGTGGTCCGACGGCGAGCACCTGCTGGCGGCCGTAGGGCGGGACCTGCTGGTCTACGGGTTCGTGCAGCGCTGAGCGGGGTAGGCGCTCCGCTCGGTCAGAGGAAGAGCGTGACCGCGGGCTCGGCGGCGTCGTCCTCGCTCGCCGGCGCCTCGGGGCGGGTCGAGCCGATCGTCTGCCAGCCGTTCTCCGCGAGGTAGCGCTCGGCCACCATCGCGGCCCGCGTGCCCGCTCCGACCGACGTGCCGAGCTGGCGGTAGACCTCGTCCGCGACGTCGCCGGCGGCGAAGAGGCCGGGCACGTCGGTGTACACCTCGTCGCGGACGTCGATGTAGCCGCTCTCCCGCAGCTCGACGGCGCCCTGGAGGTAGCCGGTGTTCGGCTCGTGGCCGATGTAGACGAAGAGGCCGTCGGCCGGTATGACGCTCTCATCGCCGGTCTCGACGTGGCGAGTGCGGACCCCGGTGACGACGCCGTCCTCCCCGAGCACCTCGGTGACGACCGTGTCCCACACGAACCGCATCTTGGGGTTGGCGAACGCGCGCTCCTGCGCCGACTTGTGGGCGCGGAGCTCGTCGCGCCGGTGCACTACGGTGACGGTGTCGGCGAAGCGCGTGAGGAACAGGCCCTCCTCGACCGCGGCGTCGCCGCCGCCGACCACGACGACGTGCTTGCCGCGGTAGAAGAACCCATCGCAGGTGGCGCAGGTGGAGACGCCGCGGCCGTAGTACTCGCCCTCGCCCGGCACCCCGAGGAGCCTCGGGTTCGCGCCGGTGGCGACGATCACGGCGCCGGCATGGTAGTCGGCCGACTGACCGCGCACCCAGAAGCCCCCGCCGGGCACGGCCTCGACGGAGGTGACCTCGTCGGTGAGGAGCTCGGCGCCGAAGCGCTCGGCCTGCTGGAGGAAGCGGGCGGAGAGCTCGGGCCCCGAGATCCCTTCCGGGAAGCCGGGGTAGTTCTCGACCTCCTCGGTCTGAGCGATCTGGCCGCCAGTCACCCCGCGCTCGACGATGGCGGTGGCGAGCTGCGCCCTGCCGGCGTACACGCCGGCGGTGAGCCCGGCAGGACCGCCTCCGATGATGACGACGTCGTAGCGCTTCTCGGGTCTGGTGGTGTGCTCGCTCATCTCGCTCACGATGATATCCGGGGCGCGCCGGCGCCCCCGTCTGCCGGGGTACCCGCGCTCCGTCGCTGCGTGTGGGCCGCGCCGCAGGCCGCGCCACGCTGTATGGTTTAGGCGTGGCTAAGAAGGGAAGAGGGCCGGGGCCCCAGCCGGAACCCGCGAGCGACGCGGGCCCCGCGTTGTCGCGCGCGGTGGGCGATTACCTCAAGGCGATCTGGAGCCAGGCCGGCGACGGCGCCGCCGGCACGGGGGACATCGCGCGCGCCCTCGGGGTGACGGCGCCCTCCGTGACGGGCATGCTGGCGCGGCTCGACGCCGCGGGCATGGTCCGCTACCAGCCGTACAAGGGCGCCGAGCTCACGGCGGAGGGCAAGCGGGAGGCGATGCGGCTCCTGAGGCGGCACCGGCTCCTCGAGGCGTTCATGATCGGCGAGCTCGGCTTCGGCTGGGACGAGGTGCACGACGAGGCCGAGCGGCTCGAGCACGTCGTCTCCGACGAGTTCACCGAGCGCCTGGCGCAACACCTGGGCGACCCGGCCTTCGACCCGCACGGCGACCCGATCCCGCGGCGCGACGGCAGCCTGCCGCGCGGCCCCGACACCCCCCTCTCGGAGGCCGCCGTGGGGCGCGGCTTCGTGATCCACCGCGTCATGTCGCAAGACGGCGACGTGCTCGCCTACCTGCGCGGGCTCGGCATCGAGCCCGGCCGACGCCTGACGATCCTCGGGCGCGAGCCGGGCGGCCGGCTCCTCAGCGTGCGAGTGGCGCGCAAGCGGGGCGAGGGCGAGGCCGCGCTCTCGAGCTCCCTGGCCGAGCTCGTCCTCGGCATCGTCGTCGACGCCTGACGCCGCCGGCAGCGGGGGTACGGCGGGGGTGGTCTTGACAAGCGCGCCCCTCCGGCACAGTATTAGGCCAGACGAAATCATGAACGAACCAGCCCCGAACAGCGACCGCCTCACCCTCCGACCCCGGGCCCCTCGAGCGCCCAGGTCGCTGCTCACCGCCGTCCTCGGCGCGTTCCTCGCCCTCGGCTTCGCTCTGGCGCAGCCGGGCGGGCCTCGTGTGGTGGCGACCGTAGGGATGATCGGCGACGTCGCGGCCGAGCTCGCAGGCGATTGCGCCGACGTCACGGTCCTGATCGGGCCCGGCAGCGACCCGCACCTCTACCGAGCCAGCGCCGGCGACGTCAGGGCGCTGGCGCAGGCCGACCTCGTGCTCTACGGCGGCCTCCACCTCGAGGCTGGCCTGGGCGACGTGCTGGCCTCCCTGGCGAGCCGCCGGCCGGTGGTGGCGGTGTCGGAGGCCGCCGTCCCCGCCTCTGAGAGGATCGGCACCGGTAGGGAAGGCCTCGGCGCCTACGACCCGCACGTGTGGATGGACGTGTCGCTGTGGGCGCGCGCGGTGCCGGTGATCGCCGAGGCCCTGACGACCGCGGCCGGAGACGCGGAGTGCGCCGACGGGATCGCCTCCGCCGCAGCCGTCTACGCTGGGCAGCTCGCGGCGCTCCACGCCTGGGCGGCGGCGGCGCTGGCGGGCGTGCCGGCCGACCGGCGGGTGCTCATCACCGCCCATGACGCTTTCGCGTACTTCGGCCGGGCGTACGGCGTCGAGGTCGACGGCATCCAGGGCATCAGCACCGAGACCGAGGCCGCCGTGGCCGACGTCAGGCGGGTGGCCGGCCTCGTGGTCGAGCGGGGGGTGCCGACGATCTTCCTCGAGAGCACGATCAACCCGCGCACGGTGAACGCCGTCCGCGAGGCGGTCGCCGCCCGCGGCGGCTCGGTGGCGTTGGGAGAGAGCCTCTACGCCGACGCTCCCGGCAGCGCCGGCACGGCGGACGGCACCTACGTAGGCATGGTGGTCCACAACGTCAGGGCGATCGTGACAGGCCTCGGTGGGGAAGCCCCGCCGCTCCCTCCGGAGCTCGCCGACTGGGAGGCCCGGTGGTGACCGGCGAGCCCGTGCTCGCTACCGAGGGGCTGCGCGTGGACTACGGACACGGGCCCGCCCTCGAGGACGTGACCCTCAGCGTCCCGGCGGGAGTGATGGGCGCCGTGGTCGGACCCAACGGGGCGGGGAAGAGCACCCTCCTCAAGACCGCCCTCGGCCTGGTGGAGCCGCGAGCCGGCGCGGTGCGGCTGCTGGGCGACCGGCCGCAGCGCACCCGCCACCGCGTCGGCTACGTCCCGCAGCGCGGCAGCGTCGATTGGGACTTCCCCGCGGACGCTCTCGACGTCGTGACGATGGGTCTCTACCGCGAGCTGGGCCCCTTCCGGCGGCCCGGCCGCCGGGAGCGCGACGCGGCGCTGGCCGCGCTGGCGGCCGTCGGTCTCGATCACCTGGCCCGACGGCAGATCGGGCGCCTCTCGGGCGGCCAGCAGCAGCGCGTCTTCCTGGCCCGCGCCCTGGTCCAGGGCCCGGAGCTCTACCTCCTCGACGAGCCGCTGGCCGGCGTGGACGCCGCCAGCGAGGCCGCGATCGTGGAGGTGCTGCGCGGCGAGAGGAGCCGGGGGAAGACCGTGGTGGCCGTGCACCACGACCTCGCGACGCTGTCCGACTACTTCGACTGGGTGGCGCTGGTGAACGTGAGGCTGCGGGCCCAAGGGCACACGGCGACCGCGCTCACCGACGCCAGCCTCGCGGCCACCTACGGCGGCAGGGTCGTCCTCGCCGCTCCGGCGCCCGGCCGGCGGGAGGAGGCCGCCAACGTCGCCTGAGCTGCTCCTCGACCACACGGTGCTCACGGTCGCCGCCGGCGCGGCGCTGCTAGGGCTGACGTCCGGCGCGCTCGGCACCTTCGCCGTCCTGCGGCGCCAGAGCCTGCTGGGCGACGTGATGGCCCACGCCGCGCTGCCCGGCGTGGTGGGCGGGTACCTCCTGGCGGGCACCCGCTCCCTTCCGGCGATGCTCGGCGGGGCCCTCGTCACCGGCCTGGCGGCCGCGCTGCTCGCCTGGGTGCTGACGCGGCGCTTCGGGGTCAAGAGCGAGGCGGCCCTGGGCAGCGCCCTCGGCCTCGGCTTCGCCCTCGGCGTCGTCCTGCTGTCGTACGTGCAGCGGCAGCCCGGCGCGGGCAGCGCGGGGCTGGAGACGTTCCTCTTCGGCCAGGCGGCCGCGACCCTGAGGGGCGACGTGCTCGTCTTGGCGGTCGTCGCGGCCGCGAGCCTCGCGGCGACCGGCCTGGCGTTCGGCGAGCTCAAGCTCGCGACCTTCGACCCCGTCTACGCGCGCTCCCGCGGGCACCGCGTCGCGCTGCTCGACGCCGGTCTCACCGGCCTCCTCGCCGTAGCCATCGTCATCGGCCTGCAGCTCGTCGGGGTGGTCCTGATGTCCGCCCTCGTCGTCGCGCCCGCGGTCGCCGCCCGCCAGCTCACGCGGAGCCTCTCCGCCATGTTCTGGGTGGCCGGCGCGATCGGCGCGGTGTCCGCCGTGCTCGGCGCCGTCGCCAGCGCCGTCACGCCCGGCCTCGCGACCGGGCCCGTCGTCGTTCTCGTCGTCAGCGCTTGCGCCGGTCTGGCCCTGCTCGTCGGCCCGGAGCGGTCGCGAGCCTCGGAGGCCTGAGTTGCAGGCCCTGCTCGACGGCGTCACCTTCACGGTGACGGTCACGGGCGCGCTCACCGCCGCGGCCGCAGCCCTCGTCGGCAGCTTCCTCGTCGTGCGGGGCCAGGCGATGCTCTCCGACGCCGTCAGCCACGGCGTCGTGCTCGGCATCGGCGCCACCTTCCTGCTCACGGGCGCGGTGGCGGGGCCGCTGCAGCTGATGGGCGCCGCCGCCGCCGGCGTCCTCACGGTGGTCCTCACCCAGGCGCTCGCCGCCTCCGGCCGAGTGCGTCGTGACGCCGCCACCGGACTCGTGTTCCCGGCGCTCTTCGCCGCGGGGGTGCTGATCCTCAGCCTGTTCGCACGCGACGTGCACGTAGACGCTCACACCGTGCTCCTCGGCGAGATCGGCTTCGTGTGGCTGGAGCGGGTGGCCTTCCTCGGCCTCGAGGTGCCGCGCGCGCCGCTGGTGCTGGCCGGGGTACTGCTGCTCGACGTCGTCTACGTGCTCCTCTTCTACGATCGCCTCGTGGCGGGGTCCTTCGACCCCGTGCACGCACGGCTGCTGGGGCTGCGGCCGGACCTGACGTCGCTCGGACTGCTCGTGCTCGTGGCCTTGACGGCGGTCGCCGCTCTGGACGCGGTCGGAGTCGTGCTCTTCGTGGCGTTCGCGATCGTGCCGGCCGTCGCGGCGCGGCTGGTGGCCGGCCGCATGGCGGCGGTCCTCGGGCTGGCGGTGGCCTTCGGCGTCGCCGCGGCGCTCGCCGGCTACCCGGTGGCGGTCGTCGCCGACGTCTCGATCGGCGGCACGATGGCGCTTCTCACGGCGCTCCCGCTGGCCGGGGCGGCCGCGTGGAGGCTGGCGCGCCGGCAGGCCTGAGCAACTGGCCGCGCGCCTCCTTTACCGCGTCCGGGGCGAGTTCCCATGGCATTTGTCATACGAGCATCATGAGAGGCGTGTTAGTTTCCGTCCTCAGGAAGAGGATGGAGGAGCGGCATGAACCCCGTTGGCGACCAGCTTGAGGGCTCGGTGCTCGTCGGCCCGGACGCCGACGCCGGCACGGACCTGGTGGAGGCGGCCCGCAACCTGTTCGACGGCGAGAGCTTCGTCATCTCCGATCACGGGCAGGTGGGGAACCCCATCGTCCACGCGAGCCCGGGGTTCGAGGAGCTCACCCTCTACCCGGCGTGCGAGGTCATCGGGCGCGACGTCGGGTTCCTCATGCGCGACGACACCGATCAGGCCGGGGCGCTCGAGGCGCGAGAGGCCATCGAGCGCGGCCGCGCGGCCACGGTCACGGTCAGGTCGTACCGGGCGAACGGCGAGCTGTTCTACGGAGAGCTCCGGCACTACCCGGTCAAGGACGAGCTCGGCGCCGTCGCCTGCGTGGTCACCCTCGTGGCCGACGTCACCGAGACGGCGCATCAGAGCGCCGCCCAGGAGGTCGCGCGGGAGCTCAACGCCTCTCTCGACGGCGACGGGCGGTTCTTCCACTACGCGCTCCTCGTCAAGGACGACGGCACCGTCACGGTGCCGTGGGCGTCGGACACCTTCAGGCTCGTCACGGGCTACGAGGCCGCCGACCTGGAGGCCTCCGGGTTCACCCGGTTCGTCCACGAGGAGGACCGCGAGCGCTTCGCGGAGCGGTTGGCGGCGTTCCGGACCCAGGAGCGCCGGGTCGATCAGTACCGCGTCGTCACGCAGGGTGGCGCCGTCGCCTGGGTGGAGGACTTCGCCGTCAGGCGCTGGCGCAGCGAGGAGGCCGGCGTCACGGCGATCTACGGCGTCGCGCAGGACGTCACCCTGGCCAAGCGCGGGGCCTCGGAGATGTGGCGCCTGGCGCACGTCGATCCGCTGACCGGCCTGCCCAACCACTACCTGCTCGAGGACAGGGTCCACCAGGCGCAGCTGCTATCCAAGCGCAACGGCCAGCACCTGGCCCTGGCGATCTTGGACCTCGACCACTTCCGGTTCGTCAACCAGACCTTCAGCCGGAAGCGCGGCGACCGTCTGGTGCTCGAGCTCTCGCGCCGGCTCAAGCGGAGCCTGCGCCGTACCGACACCCTCGCCCGTTGGGGTGGGGACAGCTTCGCGCTGCTCTTCGCCGACCTCCCGCACCGCTTCGCCGTGCTGGCTGCGCTGCGGAAGGTGCTCGCGGCGGTCGAGGAGCCGTTCGCCGAGGACTCCCTCAGCATCCAGCTCGCCGCCAGCGTGGGAGTAGACGTGAGCCCGGACCCGGCAGGGCGCGGCGGCGACACCCGCCCTCGCTCGGCAGCCGCGATGATCGAGCGCGCCTCGGAGGCGCTGCGGCGGGCCAAGGAGACGACGCGGGGCTCGTTCCGCTTCTTCGGGGACGACGTCGACGCCCTGATGCGCGGGCGCGTGGCGCTCGAGCAGGAGGTGCGCGTCGCCCTCGAGACCGACCAGCTGGTGCTCCACTACCAGCCGCGCATCGACCTCGGGTCCGGGGCCATCGACAGCGTCGAGGCTCTCGTGCGCTGGCTCCACCCACAGCGCGGGCTGCTCAAGCCCGCGGACTTCCTCCCGCTGATCGAGGAGGTCCACCTGGGCCAGGCGCTCTTCGAATGGGTCCTGGAGCGGGCGTGCCGCCAGGCCAAGCGCTGGCAGGACGAGCGCACCCCCAGGCGGGTGGCGGTCAACATCAGCCCGCAGGCCCTGGAGCGTCACGACCTCGCGGCCTCCGTCAAGGCGGCGCTGCAGCGTCACGACCTCCACCCTGGGCTGCTGGAGATCGAGGTCAGCGAGCGCACGGCCCTCACCACCCTCGAGGCGAACGTCGTGCGGCTCGGCGAGCTGAGGCAGATGGGCGTGAGGGTCGCGCTCGACGACTTCGGAGTCGCGCAGGCCTCCCTACAGCACCTGCGCGAGCTGCCGCTCGACGGCCTCAAGATCGACCGCAGCTTCGTCGCCAAGCTCGGAGACCGCGCTCCCGGCGAGGACGTCGACCTGCTCCGCGCGATCATCGGGATCGGCAAGAGCCTCAGGCTGCGCGTCACGGCCGAAGGCGTCGAGACGCGCGCCCAGAACGACCTGCTGCGCCGGCTCAAGTGCGACGAGGGCCAGGGCTACCTCTTCAGCCGACCGGTTCCTGCCGAGTTCGTCCCGGTCGTCACCTGACGACGGTCGGCGGGACGGCCGCCGCTCGCGGTCCGCGCGCATATGATCGCTCCCGACCCGCGCCCCTGGGGGCGCGCCGAGGAGAACCATGCCAGCACTGACCGAACCGGGGGCGCAGGCCTCCACGAACCCGCTGTTGGACCCGGGCCACCGCGTGCCCTTCGACCGCATCGGCACGGAGCACTTCGTACCGGCGGTGCGCCAGGCGCTCGCCTGGGCGCACGAGGAGCTCGCGGCCCTCAAGGCCGACGACGAGGCCAGCACCTTCGATGCCGTGGTCGGGCGCCTCACGCGACTGGTGGAGTGGCCCGGCCGCGTCTTCGGGCTCGTCAGGCACCTCAACGACACGATGAACTCGCCCGAGTCGCGCGCCGCCTACAACGAGGTGCTCCCGGAGTACACGGCCTTCATGTCGGGCCTGACCACCGACCTCGGGCTTTGGTCCGTCGTCAAGCGGTACGCCGCCTCGCCGGACGCGGCTTCCCTCGACCCGTTGCGGGCCCGCGACCTGCGCAAGACGGTGGAGGAGTTCCGGCGAGCCGGGGCCGACCTGCCTGAGGAGCAGAGGGCGCGAGCCGAGGCCATCAAGGTCGAGCTGGCCAAGCTCTCCACGCGCTTCTCGGAGAACGTCCTCGACGCGACGAACGCCTTCGAGCTGGTGCTGACGGGCGAGGAGCGTCTGGGCGGGCTGCCCGAGGGCGTCTTGCGCCGCGCCGCGGCCGACGCAGAGGCGCACGGCCTCCCGCAGGGCAGCTACCGCTTCTGCCTCCAGGCTCCCTCGTACGTGCCGTTCATGAAGCATGCCGAGGACCGCGAGCTCAGGAGGCAGCTCTACGAGGCCTTCTACAGCGTCGCCACCGAGGGCGAGCACGACAACCTGCCGGTGCTCGTGGAGATCCTGAGGCTACGGCGGGAGCTGGCGAACCTGCTCGGCTACGCCGACTACGCCGACCTCGTCCTCGAGGACCGCATGGTCAAGACGGGCGCGCGGGCCGTGGCGTTCGAGGAGGAGCTCGCAGAGCTCACCCAGGCGCACTTCGCCGCGGAGAAGGTCGCGCTCGAGAGGTTCGCGCTGGAGGAGCTGGGCCTCGACGAGCTGCGTCCGGAGGACGTCAGCTTCGTCGCCGAGCGCATGCGCGTCGCCCGCTACGACCTCGACGACGAGGCCCTGCGCCCCTACTTCGCGCTCGACGCGGTGCTGGAGGGCCTCTTCCGCCTCGTCGACCACCTCTTCGGCGTCCGCATCGTCGAGGCTCCCGACGCCCCCACCTGGCACCCGGACGTGAAGGCCTACGACCTCCATCACGAGGACGGCACCTACCTCGGTTCCGCCTACGCCGACTGGTTCCCGCGCGCCTCGAAGCGCGCCGGCGCCTGGATGAACCCCCTGATCACCGGCTCGCCGGCGGTCCCCGGGGACGAGCCCCACGTCGGCGTGATCGCGGCGAACTTCACGCCGCCCGACGGCGACGGCCAGGCCCTGCTCACCCACGACGAGGTCACGACCGTCTTCCACGAGTTCGGGCACCTCCTGCACCACGTCATGTCGCGCGTGCCCCTGAGGTCGAGGAGCGGCATGGCCGTGGCCTGGGACTTCATCGAGCTCCCGAGCCAGATCATGGAGAACTGGTGCTGGGAGAAGGAGGCGCTCGACCTCTTCGCCCGTCACCACGAGACCGGCGAGAAGGTCCCCGACGAGCTGTTCGACCGTCTGCGCGCGAGCCGGACGTTCCTCGAGGCCATGGCCCAGATGCGCCAGCTCGCCTTCGGGACCGCCGACCTCGCCCTCCACACGCGGTACGACCCGTCGTCCGGCACCGACCCGGTCGAGATGGCCAGGAGCGTCATGGAGCCACTGAGCCTCGGGCCCGACTTCACGCAGGCGCGGCGCATGACGGCGTTCTCACACGTCTTCGCCGGCGGCTACGCCGCCGGGTACTACTCCTACAAGTGGGCTGAGGTGCTCGACGCCGACGCGTTCAGCCGCTTCCAGGCGGCCGGGATCTTCGACCGCGACACCGGCCGCGACTTCGCCAGGACGGTCCTCGAGGCGGGCGACAGCGAGGACGCCGAGGTGCTGTTCCGGCGCTTCATGGGGCGCGATCCCGACCTCACCGCCCTGATCCGGCGCAACCTCGGGCACTCCCCGGAGGGCGCGTCAGTCCCCGGGGACGCCGTCGTCGGCTGACGGCGGAGGCGGGCCGGGTACCAACAGCCGCACCAGAGCGTCCGTCGCCCTGTCGTAGTCCGCCATGCCGCCTTCGGTCCCCTGGCTGACGAGGTAGGCGTCGTAGGCGCGCTCGGCGGCGGTGGCGAGCGCGTCGGAGCGATGGCGCGCCGCGGCCGCCGCGGCCGCCCTCTGGTCGTCCAGGGCGCCGTACGGCCACGAACCGACGTAGGCGGCGCGCTCCGCCTGCGGCAGCCGCACGGCCAGGCGCGTGGCCGCGCTCAGGGCCGCGGCGTAGGCGGCTCCGGGCTCGTCGCACGCGAGCCCGGCGAGCAGCGCCACCGCCTCGGCCTCCGCCTCGCGGGCGAAGCCGGCGGCGTGGGCGAGCTCGTGCAGAGCGACGGCGGTGGCGGCCGTAGGAGTGGACCCACCGTCGACGTGCGGCTCGAGCAGCCAGGGCGACACGACGCCCGAGAAGCCCAGCGACAGCAAAGACCCCGGCGGCAGCGCCTTCACGCGCGCCGGCAGTGCCGGCACGGGCGCCGGCAGAGCCGGCACGGGCGCCGTCCTGAGGCCATCGGTGGTCGCGGCCACGCACGCCGCCAGCGCGGCAGCGTCCGGGACGCCGGCGGACAGCGCGGCGCGACCGGGCCCGGCGGCCGCGATCAGATGGGCGAGCACCGCCTCACGCGCCGCGGCGTACGCCTCCGGTGGGGCGGCCTCGTCCGCGCGCGCGACCGGGGTCGTCCGGTAGCCCAGCCCGAAGGCGAACGGGAACGTGACCAGGAGCGTCGCGACGGTCCAGCCCAAGGCCCTGGCGGCGCGCCGGCCGCCGCCGGGCCACAGCAGCAGAGACAGGAGCACGGCCGCGCCGAAGAGGCCGGCGCCCGCCGTCAGGGAGATGGGGACGGCGCCGACGAGCGGCGCGGTCACCCGCGACCACGCCGGCAGCGTGACGCCCAGGTAGACGGCGTCGGCGACCTCCGCAGGCCAGGGCGCTAGCTGCAGGGTCAGACCCAGCAGGGCCCACGCCCACCAGCGGGAGAGGATCCTCACCGGCCGGGGCGCTCCCGCGCCGCCCGGCGCCCAGCCGCCCAGCCCTCGAGCACCAGGAACCCACCGAGGTGGAGGAAGTGCCAGCCGCTGCCATCGGGCGCCAGGAGCGTAGCCGGGACGCGCTCGGCCACGTAGGCCTGCGCCCGGACGGCGCCGGCGACCGTGAACGCCAGGCGCGCCCCGGCGTCGAGCAGCGCCGCGGCGGCGTACGGCAGCGTGCAGGTGCCCTCCGCCTCTTCCAGAGCGAGGTGAGCGACGTCGCCGAGCAGCCTGACGTGGAGCCTTACGGGCGGCGCGGGCCCCGCCGCGGCCCCGGCCCGGGCGCCGCGCTCCCCGTTCGCAGCGGCGAACACCGTCCACGTCGGCACGGGCGCACCGGGCGAGGCGTCGGCCTGGAGGGAGAGGCCCCCCTCCCGGAACGCGTAGCGCGGGGCGGGCGGCGGGAGGCGCTCGTCGAGGCGGGCCACGATCTCACCCTCCACCTCGCGCAGGCGGGCCCGAGCGCGGCCGAGGTCGCGCTCCGACCTCCCCAGCGGGTCGGCGAGGCTGGCCAGCAGGCCCGCGCGCTCGGACTCGAGCTCGGCCAGCGGGTCGGGGACGGGCTCCGGGTCGGGGAGGGCCGTGGCCAGCGGCGACGGCCCGACCGAGAAGAACGCCTCGGCCGGCAACGCCGCCTCCCCGCGCAGGTAGGCCCGTACGCTCGCGTACGCGACGAGCCGGCCGCCTGCGACCTCCCAGGCGCGCCTGCAGACGGACTCCGCGAGCCTCCGGTCGTGGGTGGCGAGGACGATGGCGCAGCCGGCCCGAGCTAGCTCCTGGAGCGACCGCTCGAGCGCCGTGAGGGCCTCGAGGTCGAGGTCGTTGTCCGGCTCGTCGAGGAGCAACACGTCGGGCTCCAGCGCGAGAGCCAACGCGAGGCCGGCTCTGGCGCGCTCACCGCCGGAGAGCCGAGTGGGAGGGAGCGACCACGAGGCGTAGGGCAGGCCGGCCTCCGCGAGCCGCGCGCGGGCCAGCTCGTCCCCGAGGGGGGTGGCGA
>JBIQIQ010000162.1:0-4697 GCA_044507975.1 Deinococcaceae bacterium | reverse complement strand
TCGCTCAGGCGCGGCCGAAGCCGGTGTCGCGGCTGCGGGCGTCGAGCCACTCGTCGAGGTTGCGCTGCGCCTCCTCGCGGCTGTAGCCGTAACGCTCCTGGATCCGCCCGACGAGCTGATCGTAGTTGCCCTCGGCCATGCTGAGGTCGTCGTCGGTGAGCTTGCCCCACTGCTCCTTGATGTTGCCCTTGAGCTGCTTCCAGTTGCCTTGCAGGACATCCCTGTTCATGGTCACTCCTCCCTCTCTGACCGCCGGTCGGCCGGACCGCGGAGCGGTCGGCTCGACCGCTGCGTGGCCTTCTCGGCCGGGCCGCGTGGCGCGGCCCGGTGGCTCTGCGCCTCTCGCGGTCGTGAGCACACCGTAGGGAAGGGCCGTGAAAAGCGCGTGGCAGGGAAATGTGTCCCAGCCCCCGGCTCACATGTTGGCGGCCGGACGCGAACGCCCGGCCGCCGGCCTCGAGGTTGGGTAGGTTCCCGGCTAGGCTCTTCGGAACAACCTGGCTATCGCTATGACGACGATGGCCCCGACGACCGCCACCAGCAGGCTGCCGAGGTTGAAGCCCGTGACGCCGGCTGCGCCGAACTGCTGGAAGAGCCAGCCGCCGACGAAGGCGCCGACGATGCCGAGCACGATGTCGATCAGGACGCCCTGACCGCGGGTGCCCATGATGACGCTAGCGATCCAGCCGGCCAGCGCCCCGAAGATGATCCACAACAGGATGTTCACGCGCTTCCTCCCATTCGTCTCGCCGCTTGGCTGCGGCCAATCCGGTACCACGTGCTCCTGAGAGCGAAGTACCCGACGGGTCTCCCACGCACTGCGCCCCGCCGGTGAGACATGTATAGGGGCAAGCGGCGTGCTCGTCGGTGCCGGACGCCACATGCGCCGTGACGGTCGACACACCGCTAGGCGTCGTTGGGGGGAGGCAGGAGCACCACGCGCAGGTCGTTGAGGTTGTGCCCGGTCTGTCCGGTGACGAGCTGGTCCCCCAGGGCGCCGAAGAAGGAGCCCGAGTCGTTGTCCGCCAGCATCGACCGTGCGTCGAGGCCGATCCGTGCGGCGCGCGCCAGCGTGTCGGGCGCGACGAAGGCTCCGGCGGCGTCGCTGGCGCCGTCCACCCCGTCGGAGCCGGCCGACAGCGCCCACACGCTGGCGCCCGGCGCGCGCTCGCCCAGGGCGAGCGCGAGGGCCAGGGCGAACTCCTGGTTGCGGCCCCCCCTGCCCGAGCCGCGCACCGTCACGGTCGCCTCCCCTGCGCTGAGCAGGGCGACGGGGCGGGAGCGGTCGAGGCGGGCGAGCCTCCACGCGACGTAAGGGGGATCGGCCGCGAGCGCGGGCAGCAGCGGCCGCGGGTCGCCGTGTCCGAGCAGCGCGGCTGCGAGCCCCGCGTGCCCCTCCGCGAGCTGCTTGGCCTCACCGACGAGCTCGGGGTGCAGCTCGACCGCCTCGACGCCGACGCGGTCACGGAGGTAGGCCGCCGCCTCCGCGAGCAGGGTGCGCGACGAGCCGATCACCTTCACGTCCGACCGTCCGTCGTCGGGAGAGCCGGGCTTCACCGTCTCCAACAGCTCGCCGCGCACCCCGAGCCTGAACGTCGCGGCGGCCGCCTCGACGTCCGCCCCCGGGTAGCGCCGCAGGACCTCGAGAGCGTCGGCGAAGGTGGTGGGGTCGGCGACGCCGGGGCCGGAGGCGACGTCCCAGGGCGCGTCACCCGGCACGTCGGACAGGAGCAGGGAGAGGACGTTGGCCGGCGTCGCCGCCAGCAGCCCCCCGCCCTTCACCCACGAGAGGTGGCGCCGGACCGTGTTCAGCTCCGCGATGTCGGCGCCGGCGCGCTGGAGGTGCGTGGTGAGCCTCCTCTTCGCCTCGAGCCCCAGCCCCGCCGGAGCGCTCCACAGGGCACTGCCGCCCCCGGAGACGAGCAGGAGGAGCAGGTCGCCCGGCGCTAGGCCGAACGCCAGCTCGAGAGCCCTCGTGGCCGCCCCGACGCTGAGTTCGTCCGGGAGGGGGTGCGAGGCCGGCAGCAGCTCGCCGCCCCTAAGCGGGCCGGGCAAGCCCGCGAGCTCGGCGGCGGCCTCCGGGGTCTGGTCGGGGTCCCGCGGCGGCGTGGCCAGCCACGGCACGCCTTCGTAGCGCGCGAGCGCGGCGCCCAGCATCGGCAGGGCGGCCTTGCCGAGCGCCAGCACGAGGGCAGGGCGCTGCTCCGGCAGGGCCCGCGACGTCAGCCCACGGGGGCTGGCCCCGGCCAAGGCCTGGCGGAAGGTCGCCTCGAGGATCTCGCGCACGTGGTCGGGAGGGCTCCTTCCGTCGCTATCAGGGCAGCAGGACCGTCGAGCCGGTCGTCCTGCGCCCCTCCAGCGCGCGGTGCGCCTCCTCGGCGTCGGCCAGCGCGTAGCGCTGGTTCACCTGGACCTCGAGCACGTCGCCCAGGACCGCGTCGTAGACCGCGGCCGCGGCCGTGCGCAGCTGCTCGGGCGTGCCCATGTAGGTGGCGGTCGTCGGCCGCGTTACGTAGAGCGAGCCCTTCTCCGCCAGCACGACGAGGCTCGGGATCGAGACGGGCCCGGAGGCGTTGCCGTAGGAGACCAGGAGGCCACGGGGCCGCAGGCTGTCGAGCGACCCTGCGAAGGTGGCGCGGCCCACGCCGTCGTAGACGACGTCTACGCCCTTGCCGCCCGTGATCTCGCGCACCCGCGCCGGGAACTCCTCCGCCGTGTAGTCGATGGCGTGATCGGCGCCGAGGGCGAGCGCCTTCTCCACCTTGGCCTGCGAGCCGGCCGTCCCGATGACCGTGGCCCCGAGCTGCTTGGCCCACGGCACGAGCAGCGAGCCGACGCCGCCGGCGGCGGCGTGGACGAGGACAGTCTCACCGGGCTCGACCTTCCAGGTCTCGTGCAGCAGGTAGTAGGCCGTGACGCCCTTGAGCGTCACGGCGGCCGCCGTCTCGTAGCTGATCGCGTCGGGGAGCCGCGCGAGCTTCGCCGCGGGGATGTTGCGCTCCTCGGCGTAGGCGCCGACGGGGCTCTGGTAGGCGACGCGGTCGCCTACCTTCACGTCCTCAACGCCCTCCCCCACCGCGACGACGTCGCCGGCGGCCTCGTTGCCCGCCACGAACGGCAGCGGCACCGAGTAGAGGCCAGAGCGCTGGTACGTGTCGATGAAGTTGAGGCCTATCGCCCGGTGCGCGACGCGCGCCTCACCCGGGCCGGGCGGCGGGACCTCGCGCTCCTCGAGGCGCAGGACCTCGGGACCGCCATGCTGGTGGACGAAGACCGCTCTGCTCATGCCACACCCTAATCCGAGGGGTGCCGTGCGAACCGTGTTCTCCGCGTCGGCGCACCGCGCCCGCGGTAGGCGTGCCCGCCTGGCGGCCGCGCGCACCGATTACCCTTGGCCATGGCGAAGCAGATCCAGCTCAACGACGGCAACGTGATGCCCACGCTCGGTCTCGGCACGTGGCCGATGGACGACGCCGAGGCCGAGCGGGTGGTCGGGCTCGCGCTCGAGCTCGGTTACCGGCACGTCGACACCGCAGTGCGCTACGGCAACGAGCGTGGGGTCGGCCGAGCGCTGGCCGCCGCAGGCGTAGCGCGCGACGAGGTCTTCGTGACGACCAAGCTCGACGGCGTTCACCAGGGAGAAGGCAAGGCTCTGGACGGCATGCAGGGCTCCCTCGAGAGGCTGGGGCTCGAGCAGGTGGACCTGGTGCTGATCCACTGGCCGCTGCCCGGGCGCGACCTCTACGTCGACACGTGGCGCACCTTCGAGCGCCTGCAGGAGCAGGGCCTCGCCCGCTCCATCGGCGTCTCGAACTTCAAGCCCGCGCACCTGGAGCGGCTGGCCCGCGAGACGACGGTCGTGCCGGCGGTGAACCAGATCCAGCTCCACCCTTACGTTCCGCGCGAGGATCACCGGCGCTACCACGACGAGCACGGGATCGTCACCGTGTCCTACAGCCCCCTCGGGAAGGGCGGAGACCTGCTGGCCGACCCGACGGTAATGGACGTCGCCGCGGCGCACGGCCGCACGCCCGGCCAGGTGGTGCTCCGCTGGCACCTGCAGCTCGGGCTCGTGCCGATCCCCAAGTCGTCGAACGAGAGTCGGCTGAGGGAGAACCTCGACGTCTACTCGTTCGAGCTGACGCCGGAGGACGTCGGACGCCTCAGCGGGCTCGGTACCGGCGGCGGGGTGGACTCGGACGCCGCGGGTCACTGACGGCGGAGGGCCCCGGGAGCGCCGCTGCGGGAGCGTCCGCCGGCAGCTCGATGATGGCCCGCGGCAGGAACGCCTGCACCAGCGGGCCGATGAGGAGCGCGAAGGCGAGCGTGGCCCACCCGAGGACACCGCCGAGGACGAACCCGACCGCCACGACGCACACCTCGATACCCGTTCGCACCAGGCGCAGCGAGCGGCCGGTGACGCGCGCCAGCCCGGTCATCAGCCCATCGCGCGGACCGCGACCGAGCTGGCTGCCGATGTAGAGGGCGGTGGCGTAGCCGTTCAGGACGATGCCGGCCGCGACGAAGCCGACGCGCCACAGCGCGGCGCCGGCCCAGCCGCCGGGGTCCGGCAGGACCAGCAGCCAGGCGTCGGTGAACAGGCCGATGAGCACCGCGTTGGCGAGCGTCCCCAGGCCCGGCGTCTCGCGCAGCGGGATCCACAGGAGCAGTACCGCCACGCCCGTGAGGATCATGAC
>JBIQIQ010000012.1:0-30495 GCA_044507975.1 Deinococcaceae bacterium | reverse complement strand
GAGGAAGACGTCGTGCCGCGCGCGCGCGTCATCGGCCGCAAGGGAGGCCCCGACCTCGGGCTCCACCCTCACCACGCCCGACGGGCCGAAGCGCGGCACGTAGAGGTCGAACGCGAACGTGCCGCCCTCGGCGAGGTGCCGCACGACCGTGGCGAGCGCGCGGTCCTGGTCCGGCACGGTGTAGGCGTGCATCAGTGTGTTGAAGGGCGCGAGCACGAGGGGGAAGGCGCTGCCCAGGTCGACTGCGCGCATGTCGCCCTCGACGAGGCGCACGGAAGCGCTCAGGCCCGCTCGCTCGAGGCGGGCTGCCGCCCTCTCCAGCATCGCGCCCGACGCGTCGACAGCCACGACCTCGTGACCGGCGCGGGCCAACGCCTCGGTCACGCGACCGGTGCCGGCGCCGAGCTCGAGGACCGGGCCTCCCAGGTCGTCCGCCAGCCTGACGTAGAACGGGAGGTCGTCGCGGTAAGCGAGGTAGTGCGCGTCGTAGAGGTCAGGCGAGTCGTCGTAGATCACGGCGTCGCCGATGCTAGCCCATCGGCGCGAGCGCCTAGCCGGGCGTCGGCGCGCCGCCGGAGGCGACGGGAACCGGAGGGGAGAGCTCGATGACGGCGTCGGCCTCTGCGAGCAGCGCCGGACGGTGGGTGACCGCGACCACCAGGCGGGCCGCGGCGAGGCCCGCGAGCAGCGCCACGACCCCGGCCTCCGCCGCCTCGTCGAGGTGCGATGTCGGCTCGTCGAGGAGCAGCGCGGCGGGGTCTCCGAGCAGCGCGCGGGCGATCGCGAGGCGCTGGCGCTGGCCGCCGGACAGCCCGGCCCCGTCCTCGCCCAACCTGGCGTCGAGGCCGCCGGGCAGCGCGGCGACGACGTCGGCGACGCCAGCCGCTTCCAGCGACCGCCACAGGACGTCGTCGCCCGCGGCGCGGCCCATGCTCAGCGCCTCACGCACGCTGCCGGACACCAGCTCGTAGCCCTGCGGCACGTAGGCGACTACGCGCCTGAGCTCGTCGTCGGGGACGTCGGCCAGGTCGCGGTCCCCCCACTCGACGGTCCCGCGCACAGGGGGGAGGAGGCCGAGGAGCGTGCGCAGCAGCGTGGTCTTGCCGACGCCGCTGGGACCGCTGACCACGACCAGCCCGCGCTCGGGCAGCTCGAGGTCGAGGCCCGCCAGCACGGTGCTGCCGGCGTCGAACCCGGCGTCGAGGGACCTCAGCCGCAGCCCCGCCGGCGCGGAGCGGGGCAGGCCGCGCGTGAGGACCTGCGCGGGCCTGGCGGCGTCGGCGCCGGCTTCGGAGGTGCCGGGGAGCGCCCCGTCGGCGACGAGCGCCTCGAGGCGCGCCGCCGCCGCCCGCGCCTGCCGGTACATCGCGTACGCGGCCGGCAGGAGCTGCGCGGGCGTCGCGGCCAGGGCCACGAGCGTCAGGAAGGAGACGAGCTCGCCCACGCTCAGCTCGCCGCGCTGGACGCTGCCCGTGAGCACCACGACCAGCGCCCCGAGGGCGGCGAATAGCATGACCTGCGCCAAGGGCACCTGCATGGCGGCCAGGAGCCCGCGCCGCGTCGTCACCGCCGCGGTGTGGCGGTTGACGACCTCGAAGCGCTCGCGCATGAAGCGACGAGCGCCGAAGGCCGCCACCGTCTCGTGATGCCTCACGCCCTCCTGCAGGTGCCGCCCTAGGGCCTCGGTGCCCTCCATCGACGTGGCTGCGGCCCGCTGCAGGGCTCCGCCGACCCACCGGAGGACGAACGCCGCCGGCAGGCCCAGCAGCACGAGCAGGCCCGTCGCCCTGGCGTCGGCGCGGGCCAGCGCGAAGGCGATGAGGAGCAGGGTCGCGCCCTCGGCCACGAGCGAGCCCAGGCCGTAGCGCACGAACGTCTCCACCTCCTTGACGTCCGTGATCACGCGGCTCGACAGCGCCCCGCTCGAGCCCGGCAGCGTGCCGGGTCGCCGTGCCAGCAGGCGCGCGTAGACGGCCGACCGCGCGGAGGCCGCTCCGGTGGCCGCCGCCCGACCGAGCAGCGAGTCCTGCGCCCACAGGGCGAGGCTGCCAGCCAGCACGATCACGCCGGCCACGGCCAGCAGGCCCGGCAGCTCGGCAGGGTCGGCGAGGGCGCGGTCGATGAGGGGCGTTACGAACAGCGGCACGACGGCGACCCTGGAGACGGCGTTGACGACGGCCGCGAGGGCGCCGAGCAGCGCGCTGGGGCTGCGTGGCCACAGGAGACGGCCAGCCGTCACGCTCTCAGCCGGCGGCTCGCGCATCAATCCCCGCGTGCCTGGCTACCACCTGCACGAGCTCCGCGGCCGCGCCGGGGCGCGGCATCGTCTCGCGCAGGCGCCGCCTGCGCCGCTCCAGGTCGGCCTCGTCGGCCAGCAACGCCAGCGTCCGCTCGGCGACCGCGTCAGGGTGGACGCGCCCGGACACCTCGAGCATCAGGTCCTCGCCCACGATGCGGTTGGGCAGCGAGACCGGCACGGACAGGCCCTCGACGAACAGCTTGACCGCGTAGCGCTTGAGGTAGCGGCCGACCAGCGGCACCAGCCCGAGCCAGTGTCCGGCTCCCTCCAGCGGGATCAGCTCGGGCCGGTTCATCGGCAGGAGCACGAGCGCCGGCACCCCGGCGACGCCGAGCTCGAGCGTGTTCGTCCCGGGGATGGTGACGGCGAGGTCGGCGGCCCGCATGTGCGAGTAGCGCTCCTCCTCCGGCACGATGTCGAGGCGGCCGCCGTTCGGGGTGAACACCGTGTCGCCCTCGCGGCGACCGGCGACGCCGGACAGGGTCGCGGCCGCGGCGCCAGCGATGCCGGCGTCCACCGTCTCGCGGCCGAGCATCCGGCTGACCGGCCAGACGAAGCGCGCCCGCGGCAGGCTCCCGGCCAGCACGTCGACGAGCGCGATCATGAACGGGATCAGGTGGAGCGCGAACTGGTCGCGGCTGCCCGCGAACACGAGCACGTGCGGGTCGCCTCGCTCCGCGGGCGGCTCGGCCGCCTCCACGGCGTCGGCGACGAGGTTGCCTACGACGCGCAGCGAGCCGGCTGGCGAGCCTCGCTTCAGCGCCCGCTCCCTCACCTTCTCGTCCGGCAGGAGCAGGAGCTCCAGCCCCTCGTGCCAGAAGGGCTCGAAGCTGTAGCGGAAGGCCGGCAGGCCCAGACGGCGCCCCAGCGTGACGGGCGCCCCGGCGTTGCCGCCGAGGCCGACCACCGCGCCCGGTCCCCTCCCGTCCTCGACCAGCCCCGCCGGCACCGAGCCGCCCGCCAGCGACCGCAGGTACTCGGCGGGCGTAGAGACGTGGTCGGGACCGAACGAGGCCGCCACCTGCGGCTCGTTCCCTGCCGAGAACTGGCAGGGAACCAGGGAGACGGCCACGCGGGCGCCGGGCAGCGCCCGCCTCAGCTCCCGCACGACGGGACCGACCCATGTGTAGAGCTCACCAGGGCCGTTGCTGACGAGCACGACCTGGGCCATCAACCCCCCGTCACGAAGCGCGCTACCCCACGCCGCGAGGTCCGCACGAACTCGAGGATGTCGCGCGCCTCCTCGCTGACCGCCGCGAGCTCCTCCAGCGCTGCGTGGTCGCGCCGGCGCAGGGCGCGGAGCGCCTGCTCGAGGTGGCGGTAGCGATCGCCTGCGAAGCCCGCGCGCTGGAGCCCGACGGAGTTGAGGCGGTAGTGGCGGGCCGGGTTGCCGCGAGCCATGGCGTAGGGGAGGACGTCCTGGTTGGCCGCGCTGGCCGCGCCGAACATCGCGTGGGTACCGACGCGGCAGAACTGATGCAGGAGGCTGCTGGAGCCGAGGTTCGCCCTGTCGCCCACCTGCGAGTGGCCGCCGAGCTGCACGCTCGTCGTCAGGACGCAGCCTCTGCCGACGTCGGAGTTGTGCGAGACGTGAACGTAGCTCATGAGCAGCGACCCGGCTCCCACCCGCGTGACGGCCCCCTCGCCGGTGGCGCGGTTGACGGTGACGAAGTCGCGGATCTCGACGTCGTCCTCGACGACGACCCGGCTCGCCTCGCCCGCGAAGCGCGTGTCCATCGGCTCGCCGCCGAGCACCGCGTAGGGTCCGACGACGCAGCGCTCGCCGACCGTCACGCCGGGGTGCAGTACGGTGCCGGCGAGCAGCCTCGTGCCTGCCCCCACGGCCGCCCCGGCCTCCACGACCACGCCCGGCCCCACCGAGACCCCGGCGCCGACCACGGCGCCGGCCTCGACGACGGCGTTGTGACCGATCGACACGCCGGGGCCCAGCGCCGCAGGGTCCTCGACGGCGGCCGTGCGGGCGACGACGGGCGGTGCCGCTGGGGTCGGGCGGGCGGCCGCGGCCATGTCAGCGGGCGTAGACGAACGAGAGGGTCGCTTCGGCGGCGACCTCGTCGCCCACCAGCGCTTTCGCATCGACCCTGCACAGGCCGCGGCGGAACATGAGGATGCGTCCGGTGAGCCGTAGCACGTCGCCGGGGACCACCTTCCGGCGGAAGCGCGCCCCGTCGATGCCGGCCAGGTAGCCGACGCCGCTCGGCGCCTCGCCCTCGCGGGAGGCCAGGGCCACCCCGGCCGCCTGGGCGAGGGCCTCCACGATCAGCACGCCCGGCATCACGGGCTCGCCGGGGAAGTGGCCGGGGAAGAACGGCTCGTTGTGGCTGACGTTCTTGACGCACTCGAACTCGTCTCCCGACTGGGAGACGAGACGGTCGACGAACAGGAAGGGGTAGCGGTGCGGCAGTACCGCCCGGACGTCCTGGTCCATGGCGCTGAGTCTAGCGCGGCGTCCTAGACGGGTACCGCGCCCCGGGCGCCCTTGAGCTCGGCGAGCAACCGCGACGCCAGCGTCAGCGAGCGCAGGTCGTCCGTCAAGGTACCGATGGGCGCGGCCTCGCCCGCCTGACGGGCGAGGAAGTGCTCGAGCTCCTTCTTGAGCGGGTTCTCCTCGTGGATCACGTGCCGGTCGAGCTGGACGTGGCCCGCGCTCGGCGAGCCGCCCGGGTCGCGGTAGACGGCGAGCTCGGCGTAGGGCTCCTTCGCGAAGTCGACGCGCACCGTGCGGTCGCGCTCGGCGACGAGGAGGCTGCGCTCTGCGTCGGGCGCGACGCGGCTGGCCAGGAGGCGCGCGATGCAGCCGTCGGAGAACAGGACCTGCGCCGCCGCCACGTCCTCGTGGGGACTGCCGTTGAGGCAGCGGCCGACGGCCGCGACCTCCACCGCCTCGCCGCTGACGAGACCGAGGACGATGTCGATGTCGTGGATCATCAGGTCGAGGATCACGCCGACGTCCTTGACGCGTGTCGACGGCACCAGGCGGCGAGCCTCGATGAGATAGGGGGCGTCGACCTCCTCGCGCAGCTTCTCGACCGTCCGGTAGAAGCGGGTGATGTGCCCGACCTGGAGGACGAGCCCGAGGTCCTTCGACAGCTCGGCCAGCTCCCGTGCCTGCGCCACCTCGGTCGCGACCGGCTTCTCGACCAGGACGTGCACGCCCGCCTTCAGCAGCAGCTTGGCGATCCCGTAGTGGTGGCTCGTCGGCGCGGCGACGCTGGCTGCTTCCACGGAACGGGCCGCGAGCAGCGCTGGGACGGTCGGGTAGGCCTCGACCCCGAGCTCCAGCTGGGCCGAGAGGCGCTTGTCTGGGTCGGGGTCCACGACCGCGGCCACCTCGACGCCCGGCAGCGTGGCGTAGTTCATCGCGTGGTAGCGGCCCATGACCCCGTAGCCGATCACGGCTACGCGCACGGTCACGAGGCCGCCCCGTCGACCGCCGCCTGTGGATGGCCGGAGCCCGTGGCGCCGGCGCTCAAGAGGGAGGACATGAGGGCGTGGTGGAGGGAATGCGAGCCACGATGCACGGTGACGCGAGCTTGGAGGGGGCGCCCGAGGAGAGCCAGGTCACCGAGAGCGTCAAGCGCCTTGTGGCGCACCGGCTCGTCTGGCGACCGAAGTGGGCGCAGCGGCCCGTCATCTGCGAAGACGATAGCATGCTCGAGACTCGCGCCCTGGACGAGACCTCTGGCTCTCAGCGCCTCCGCGTCGCTCAGCAGTCCGAACGTGCGGGCGGAGGCGAGCTCGCCGTAGCTCCCCGGCCCGCCGCTCCAACGTTGGACCCCGATCGCGGGATGGTCGAAGTCGATGGCGACCTCGAGCTCCTCCTCGCCTGGCTCGGCGCGGGCGCTCGCCTGGCCCCTCCTGACCTCGACGGGCGCCCGGAGCGCCAGCGGAGCGGGCGCGGGCGGGGGCTCGCCCAGGGCCGCCACCGCGCCCAGCCAGGGCTCGGCCGAGCCGTCGAGGATGGGCAGCTCCTGAGCGCTCGCCTCGACGACCACGCCGGTGAAGAAGCCCGCGAGGCGCAGGGCCGCCAGCAGGTGCTCGACCAGCGAGACGCGCTCGCCGGCGGCGGCCAGCGTCACCGCCCGCTCCGTCGACGCGACGTTGGCGACGGTGGCCTCGATGAGCGCCTCACCCCGCCGGAAGCGCAGCGGCCCGTCGGCCCGGTGGAGGACCACGCGGCAGGTCCTCCCGCTGTGGATGCCCACGCCCTCGACGGCAGCCTCCGAACGGCTCACCTCAGCGCCCCTCGAGGCGCTTGAAGAGGCGCCAGACGTCCTCGAGCCGGCCCTCCAGGTAGAGGGAGCGCGCGTACTGCCGGTGGGGCCTGGCCGGGAACCCCGCCCAGGTCTCGCCGGGAGGCACGTCCTTCGTCACGCCGCTGCGGCCCGCGATCCGCGCGCCCGCCCCGATGGTGACGTGGTCCGAGACGGCGACCGCGCCCCCGAGGATCGCCCCGTCGCCGATCACGACGCTGCCGGCGATGCCGGTCATGCCGGCGATCAGGCAGCCGCGACCGATGCGCACGTTGTGACCCACCTGGCAGAGGTTGTCGACCTTCGTGCCGTCGTCGATGACCGTGTCGTCGAGGGTGCCCCGATCGATCGCCGTGTTGGCGCCGACCTCGACGTCGTCGCCGATCCGCACGCCTCCGAGGTGCCTGATCTTGGCGGCGCCGCTCGGCGAGGGCGCGTAGCCGAAGCCGTCGGCGCCGACCACGCAGCCCGCGTGCAGCACCACCCTGTCCCCGAGCGTGACGCCGTCGTAGAGGGTGACGTTCGCGTGCAGGACGCACCCTGCGCCCAACACGCTGCCGTGGCCCACGACGCTGCCTGGCCCCACCACGCTGCCGTCGCCCACCCTGGCTTCGGCCGCGACGACGGCCCCTGGCCCGAGGGTGACCCCGGCGCCGAGGGTGGCGCTGGGATGCACGGAGGCGCCGGCGCTGCGCTCGGCTGTCGCGGGTGAGGGCCGGACGTCGAAGCGGGCGCTGAGGAGGGCGAGCGCGAGCCTCGCGTCCGCCACGCGCACGACCGCGACGCCGCCCAGAGCGTGCTCGACGGCCTCGGGAAGCACCACGAGGCCGGGCGGCGCCGGCGCGGCCGCGAGCCGCTCGACGTCGTGAGCCGACCCCACCACGACGGCGCCCGCGCCGGCGTCGCCCGCGGCGACCCTCTCGGGCGAGGCCAGGTGGGTGAGCTCGGCTGCGCCGGCCTCTCCCTCGAGGCGTCCGCCCAGGAGCGTGGCCAGCTCCGAGGCGGTCGCTGGCGCCAGGCGGCTCACTCCGCGCCCTCGGCTGGCGCCACCGTCACGACCAGGTCCTGGCTGCCCAGGACGACCCACTCGAGGGGGACGCGCAGGAGGCGCCGCACGTCGCCGCGCTCGTCGACCGACTCCACCACGAGCTCGCTCGCCTGCAGCTGGCCGCGCAGGGCGTCGAGGAGCTCCGGGAAGGTCCGCGGCTCGTCGACCTCACCGCCCTCCTCCGGCGCCCCCTCGATCTCGCGGGGCACGTCGCCGCCTCGCACCAGCAGCGTCACCTCGCCGGTCAGGCCCGGCGGCAGGGGGACGCTGAAGGTGCGGACGACCGCCTCGCGGCGGAAGGGCTGGAGTCGGACGTGAACGATGGCGTTGCCCCCCTCGACGAGCTCCTCGTTCTCGAGGACGAGGTCGGCTACGTCGGCGCTGCCCGGGTCGCGGTCGAAGTCGACGCTCAGCGCCACGCGCTCGACCTCAGGGTCCGCGAACTCGTTCCGGGCGAGGACCTGGAGGGGTGCGGCGGCCAGCCTGGCCGCGTCGAGACCGACGTCGACGGCGCTCGAGACCTGCTCGATGACGAACGCGCGCGTACCGTCTCTCAAGGTCACCTCCCACGCGAGGTCGGCCTTGCCGGGGCCCACCGAGCGTAGCACCCTCTCCGCGGCCTCCAGGGTCGCGACGGCGGCCAGCAGGGGGTAGAGCCGCTCGTCTGCCGCCAAGGCGACGTCGAAGCGCTGCTGACGCGCCCCCGCGGTGACGGTGAGCTCCAGGGCGACGGTCTTCGGGCTCAGGCCGCTGGTTGCGATGAGCGCCGCCGGCGTGTCGTGGGTGACGGCCGCGACGGTCCCGCGCCGCACGTTCGCCAGCTTGAACGGCACCACCGAGCTCGGCACGATCGCGGTCACGTCGGCGGGCGCCAACCCGTAGGAGGCGAGACCCGTCGCGAACAGCGGGTGCCCGAGCGCCAGCAGCACACGGCCGTCCACGGCGGTGACGGTCCCGAGGGCGGCGAGCTGCAGGTCACCGGTCATGAGCTGCACGGCGACCGCGTCGCCGGGTGCTAGGGCGGTGACAGGGTCACCGCCATCGCCTGCCGCGGAGCCTTGGGCGCCGAGCGGCGAGAAAGGGCTCGTCGGCGCCCCGGCGAAGAGCTCCTCGACCAGCGCGGCCGCCCGCGGGGAGGCGCCAGCCATCAGCACGGGCGCGGCCGCGGGCACCGCCGTGCCGAGCCCGGGCACCGCGACGTGGCCCGGCGCGTCGGCGACGCGGCGGTCACGCATCGCGGCGATGGGCGTGACGAGGGCGAGGTCGTGGTCGGCCTGCGGGAAGACGTACCCGATGGCGCCGAGAAGCGCGTCGCGCCCGCCGCGCGGCAGGTAGACGGGGCTGCCGCTCATGCCGGCGGCCACCCCTCCGGCTGCCTCGATGAGGGGACCGGAGGCGCGCACGAGGACCAGGGAGAATCCTGGCCCGGCGTCCTCCTGCACGGCGAGGACCTCGACGTCGAACCGCTCGACGCCGCCACCCGGCCCGGCCGTGAGCCCGTGGCCCGCGAGCCCGGGCGTGACCTCCTCGAGAGGGAAGTCCGGCATGGACCCTGCGCCTTGGGCGTGGGCAGCGCCGGCGCAGAGGAGCGCGGCGGCCAGGGCCGCCCGGCGGACCGCCGCGAGGAGCGGGACCACGCTCAGCGTCTCAGGAAGTTGTCCGAGATCAGCGCGTCGCGCAGGACGTGGATCATGTCCAGGGCCTGCCCGGTGCCCAGCGCGACGGAGTCCATCGCGTTGTCCGCGACCATCACGGGTATGCCGGTGGTCTGCCTGAGCAGCTCGTCGAAGTTGCGCAGCAGCGAGCCGCCCCCCGTCATGATGATGCCCCTGTCGATGACGTCGGAGACGAGCTCGGGCGGTGCCTGCTCCAGCACGCGCCTCACGCCGTCCGCTATCTTCTGGATCGGCTCCTTGAGGGCCTCGACGATGTCGGAGGTCCTCACGTTCACGCTCTTGGGGAGCCCGTTGATCAGGTCGCGACCGCGCACCTCGAGCTCGAGCTCGTCGCTCTGGCTGCGCACCATGGCGGCGCCGACCTTGCGCTTGACCTCCTCGGCGGTGCGATCGCCGATCAGCAGGTTCTCCTTCTGCCGGATGTAGCGGATGATCGACTCGTCGAGCTCGTTGCCCGCGATGCGGAGGCTCTCCGAGACCACGATGCCCCCCAGGCTGATGATCGCGATGTCGGTGGTGCCGCCGCCGATGTCGACGATCATGCTGCCGGTGGGCTCGGCGATCTTGACGCCCGCCCCGATCGCGGCGGCCAGAGGCTCCTCGATGAGGAAGGCCTTGCGGGCCCCGACCTCACGGGTCGCCTGCAGCACAGCGCGGCGCTCGACCTCGGTTACGCCGGAGGGCACGCAGACCATCACCTGCGGCTTGAACAGGCGGCTCGCCCCGCGCAGCACCTTGCGCACGAACGCCTGCAGCATCTTCTCGGTGAGGTCGTAATCGGCGATGACGCCGTCGCGCATCGGACGGACGGCGACGATGTTCCCGGGCGTGCGCCCGAGCATCCGGTAAGCCTCCTCACCGACGGCTTTCACCTCGCCGGTATCGCGCACCATGGCGATGACCGAGGGCTCCCTGAGGAGGATCCCCTGGCCTTTCACGTAGATCAAGACCGTGGCCGTACCCAGGTCGACCCCGATCTCCTGTCCAAGTCTGAAGAACATGCTCAACTCCCACCCCGGCGGGATTCCGCGGCAGTATAACTCGGCCCCTTCAGAGGTAGACCGCGGCCGGAGGGCCGTCCTCCGCGGCCCCGACGAGGGCGGCGGCGTCCGGCGGCCCCGCGGGGACGACGCGGGCGCCCGGTGCCAGCGCGCCCGCCTCCGCCGCGCCGGCCTTGACGGGCCCCGCCAGGATGGCGACAGAGGGCGCCGCGCCCGCCGTCCCCGCTGCGAGACGGCAGTGCGCTGCGTAGACGTTGCCGCGCCTCGCGTCCAGGGTCACGACGGCGTCCTCGCCGGGGGCGAGCACTGCGGCGGCGAGGGCGGCGAACGTCGGCGCCCCCTTCAGCTCGGCGCCGAGCGAGCGCGCCAGGCCTCCCGCCGTGGCGAGCGCGACCCTCACCCCCGTGTACGAGCCCGGCCCGGTGCCGCCGACCACCAGGGCGACCCGCTCGCGCCAGCCTGGTACGCCGGCGGTCAGGGCGCTCAGCTCGGGGACGAGCCTGGCGGCGTGGTCGCGGCCGACCTCGACGGCGCGGCGGGCCACGACCACACCCTCCTCCTCGACCAGCGCGAGCGCGAGGAAGCTGGTGGCGCAGTCGAGCGCGACGGCGAGCCGTCCAGCGCGCAGAGCCCCCATCGGCTCGGCGCTCACCGCCCCGGCTCCGGCCGTCGCCAGGTCACCGTCCGCGGCCCTTCGCCGCCGGGCGCCAAGGCGATGTCCAGGCGATGGGCCTCCGGGTGGTCGGCGAGCAGGCCCTCGCCCCACTCGACGGCTACCAGCCGGGAGCGGTCGAGGTAGTCGTCGAGGCCCAGCGCGGCGACCCGCTCCGGCTCCGACAGCCGGTAGAGGTCGACGTGCACGAGCAGGCCCCGCGGCGTCGGGTACTCGTGGACCAGGGTGTAGGTGGGGCTGCCCACGGCGGCGCCGGAGCCCAAGGCGGCCGCGAGCTGCTGCACGAACGTCGTCTTGCCTGCCCCCAGCGGCCCGGTCAGCACGAGTAGGTCGCCCGGCACGGTGGCGGCCGCCACCTCGTCCGCCAGCGCGCGGAGTTCCTCGAGGCTCGCGACCTCGCGCGTGATGACCGCCACGCGTCTCTAGTCGCCGGCGAGGTCGCGACGCAGCCGACCGGACACGACGGGCGCCAGGGCGGCGGAGTCGACCGTCAGGGCTACGGTGAGCTCCGGGGTGAAGGCCGCCACCAGGTGGCTCCCCGAGAGCCCGACCGTGACGACGAGGGCCTCTTCGTCCGAGCCCCGCCCCTCGGGCAGGAGGGCCCTAGCGGCGTCGCGCAGGCGCGCCAGCTCGCTACCGGCGTGTGCGCCGGCCGGGGCTTCCGGGGCCTCGCCGGCGAGGAGGTCGCCCTCCGGCGACAGCACCCCGACGGCCCTCACGCCGGGCGTCTCGGCGTAGCGCTCGACGACCTCGCCGGGCGTCGGGCCGAGCGTCGTGACGGCCTCCTCCTCCGGTGGACCGCCGAGCACGCCGAGCACACCGTCCAGCAGTCCCCCGGCGACGAGCTCGTCCGCGATCAGGCGGGTGGCCTCGAACTCCTCCTCGAGGTTGGCGAGCAGCTGCTCGGCCGACGTGAGCGAGGACTCCAGCTGGAGCTTGAGCCCGACGGACACCCGGCCGAGCGACTCGCGCTGCGAGTCGAGGTGCTGGAGGACGCGACGCACGGTGGCCACGTCGTCGCTGTTGAGCATCGCGACGGCGTCGAAGCGGCCGAGCGCGGCGTCGAGGCGGCCGGGCACGCTGCTGACGCGCTCCTCGAGGTGGGCCTCGATGCGGTCCAGGAGGAGGGCCGCCTCGCCGAGACGGCGGGCGTAACCCCCCTCGGACAGCTCGCGCTTCTCCCCGGCGAGCAGCTCCTCGAGCTCCCGCACGGCCGGGTCGTCGAAGCCGGCGAAGGCCTGGGCCTCGCGGCCGAGCCTGTGGAGCTCCCCGACCTGCTGCGCGCGGGCAGCCTCGCGCGCGCGCCCCAGCTCGACCTCGAGGCCGGCGAGGTCGGGGAAGACCCCGGACTCGAGGTCGGTGGTCGCCTGCTGGACTCGCTCGGCGAAGCGGATGCTGCCTACCTCGGCCGCCCGCGCGGCCAGCTCGTCGAGGCGCCGCCTCACGCTGAGCACGGCTTCGCCGCGCAGCGCGGCGATGAGTGGCTCGAGGGCCTCGACGTCGGCGCTCTCGTCGCCCTGTCCGAGACCCGACGGGTCGGGCGCGGCGCCGTCGTCGAAGAGCAGCGCGCTCGCGGCCTCGCTGCCCGCCTGGTCCTCGAGGAGCCGGTCCACCTCGCGCAGCGCGGCGTGCAGGCGCTCGCCGAGCGTCGCGGTCAGGGGAAGCGCGAGGAGCTGAGCGCGGAGGGTCTCGAGCCGCGCCCGCCGCCGCTCCGAGAGCTCCGTCGCCCGCTCGGCGAGGTCGCGCGCCAGCCGCTCCTCGGCCTGCCTCACCGAGGCGACGACCTCGGGCACGAGCGTACGGTTGGCGTGCGCGACGCGCAGCGACTCGAGCTCGGAGCGCAGGCGCTCGACGTCTTCCGACGGGCTCTGGCCCTCGTAGCGGACGAGCGTCTCCTCGAGCCGGCGCACGAGCGCGTCCTGAGCACCGAGCTGCGCGGACAGCGCCTCCTCGGCGCGCTGCTGCGCCTCCGCCTGCTCGTCGACGAGGGCCCGGAGCTGCCTCACGTGCTCGACGTCGGCCGCGGCCGGCAGCGTGGTCGAGAGGATGCCGAGGGAGACCTTGACGGCCTGGCGCAGCTCGGAGGCGTCGACGCCGTCGGGCAGGCTCTCGAGGGACGTACCGAGCTCCTCGAGCTCCGCGCGCAGGTCGGCCTTCACCTCCTCGGCGGCAGTCGGGAGATCCGACCTCAGAGCGGCGAGCTCCTCGGAGACCGAGCGGCCCTCCGCGACCTCCGCCTCCAGCGCCGCGACCCGCTCGGCGAGGTCCGGCCGGTAGTCGAGCAGCGAGGCGTGCTCCTCCCGCAGCGCCGTGAGGTCGTGGCCCTCCGAGGCGAGGTCGATGAGGCGCAGCCGCTCGCTCGCCTCTGGCGTGAGGCTGCCGACGTCGATCGCCAGGATCTCCTCGTCCTCGCTCTCGACGTCGTAGACGCCGTCGCTGGGCGCCTCCGGGGCGAGCGCCCGCTCCGCCTCGGTCGGCGCCTCGGTCGCCGGAGCGTCGTGCCCGGCCTCGGCGCCGTGCGACACCGCCTGGGCGTAGACGCTCGACTCCATCAGCTTGCGCAGGTCGCGGGCCAGGCGCCTCGCCCGCTCGAGCTCCGCGGTCGCGAGCTGCCGGGACTCCTGCGCCGACACCATGTGGTTGACGAGAGACTCCAGCCGCCTGACCTTGGGGCCTCCCAGCGACCTGACGACCTCGAGCGACTCCATCAGCTCGCCCACCTCGCGCGCCTGCAGCACGAGCTGGTCCTCGAGCTTCTGCTCGACGACGACGAGCTGGGCCTCGGCGTCGGCGAGAAGCGCTCCCGCCTCCCGCGCCGCCGCGTGCTCGGTCTCCAGCAGCTGGAGCTGAGCCCTGAGCTTCTGGACCTCCGGCCACTCGAAGTACAGGTTGTAGGGCTTGAGGGCCTGCATGAGCCTCTCCAGCCGCCCGGCCTGGTCGTCGAGGCCGCTGCGCGCGCTGGGGACGACGTCGCTCGCCTCCCGGAGCCGCTCGACGATCCCGGCCACCGTCGACTTCGCGTCGGTGACCGGCATCGTCACCTGGAGCTGGCGGTAGACCTGGCTCTTGAGGATCTGCTCGAGGGTCTCGACGTCGACGCTCTCGGGCGAGCGGCCGTGCTGGCGCAGGCCCTCCTTGAGCGAGCGGGACACGACGCGGGGCGAGAGGACCGCTTCCAGCTCCTCGACGGCGGTCTGGTAGACGGGGTTGGTCATAGCACTCCGGCGCGTCAGCCTGCCCGGCTGGGATCGCGAGGTCGCTCAGTGGGGCGGAGGTGGGTCAGAACTCGTCGTCCCAATCTACCGCCGACTTGTGGCTGACCCCGCTCGACTCCACGAGGGTCGGCGTGTTGCCGACCGGCGCGGCGCCGCGCCCTCCCAGCAGGCCGAACTGGGCGCAGATGCCGCGCAGGCCGATCGTCGCGAAGAGGACGGCGAGCAGGACGACCAGGGCCCATGCCACCTGGCCCGTCGTGCTGGTGAACATCGACCAGCGTGCGAGCACGTCGAGCTCCGGCATGCCGGTGGCGTCGGCCAGCACGCTGCCCAGCGAGGCCAGGCCCTCGTAGATGACGGGCAGGACGAGCAGGAACAGCGCCCAGGCGACGAGGCGCCAGTTGGCGTTGCCGCCGCCGAAGGCCATGTTCAGGTAACGCAGCGGGAAGTACGCGACCAGGGCGAGCACGAAGGCGACGACGAGGCGCGGCCAACCGCCCCAGACGGCGTCGACCGCGCGCTCCACCTCCAGGCCCGCACCGCCGGCGACCTCGCCGAGCGTCGCCCGACCGGCCTCGACCTGGGCCGCGAGGAGCGTCAGGTCGTGCTGGCGCAGAGCAGGGCGCTCGAGCAGGGAGTCGAAGAGGGCCGCGGTACCGGTGGCGACCGCGGCGTCCCTGGCGCCGACCAGGCCCTGTACCGCCGCGAAGGCGGACCGGGCGTCGCGGACGGCGGCCTCGGCCGCGGCGGTGTCGCCGGTGCGGAGCGCGCCGACCGCCTGGTTGACGCGGGCGCCGACGGCGTCGAAGGCGCCCCTCACGCCGGTGAACCCGGCGTCGCGGAGCGCGCCGGCCTGGGTCCTGGCGAGCCCGGCAGGCAGCCCGGCCCGCTGGAGCTCCGCCTGCAGGCCCTCGAGCTCCGACTCGCGGCGCTCCTGCTCGACCTGCGCGAGGGCCAGGGCGATCGCGCCCTGGTCGGGGGCTACCTGTGCCCCTTCCTCCTGCGCGAGGGCCGGGAGGTCGGCGAACGGCGAGGCCGCTGCAGGCGCCGGCGTGACGGCCGGCGGGTCCGCGGGCGCCTCGGCTGCCGGAGCCTCGGCTGGCGGGGCCGGTCGCGCGTCGGCGGCGGGCGCGGCGGCCGGCTCCTCCACCGTGGCGGCCGGGAGCTGTGGAGCGGGCGTCTGCGCCACGTCGGCGCCCGCCTCGGCGCCGTCCTCGGGCGGCGTTCCGGCCGGCGCTCCGGTCGGCGCGGCCTCGGGCTCGACCGCCGCCTGGGGAGCCGGCTGGCTCTGCGCGGACGCGGCGCCCGACCGCGCGGCCGATGCGAGGCGGGAGAGCTGGGCGGTCGCGTCGGTGGTGGCGGCGCTGAACGCCTCCGGGTCGTTCTGGACGAGCGCCTGTGCCGCGCGCAGCATGGCGGCGTTGAGCTCGGGGTCGGCGCGCGGTGAGTCCTGCACGAGGAGGGAGTCGCCGTAGGCCGTCGCCAGCGACTCGTAGGCGGCCTCCCTGTCCGTGGCGAGGAGCCGGTCGGCGACGGCCAGCTCGGTCGCGATCGTCTGCGCGGCGCCAGCCTCGAAGGCCAGGCGCAGCGCGTCGGCGGACTCGGGCGCCGCCGCCAGCGCCTCGAGATCGCCGGTCGAGAAGCCCATGTCGGCGGCGACGTGGGTGAGCCGGTCCTGGGTGACCTGGAGCTCGCCGGCCGCGCCGGCCGTGAAGGCGGAGTCGGCCACCAGGCGGCGGAAGCCGCCCCTCAGGACGGCGGCCTGCACGGCCATGTCGGCGCGGCTCTGGTTCTCGATCGCGGTGCGGGCGCGGTCGAACGTGCGCTGCATCGCCTCGAGGAGGGTCACGCTCGTCGAGTCGCGCGAGAGGGTGAGGAGCGCGTTGACGGCCCGCTCGATCTCGTCGCGCGCCTGCACGGGGTCGCCGGGCACGGAGGCGATCGCGAACTCGAGGTTCTCCACCGCCAGGTCGTAGCGTTGCAGGACGCTGTCTTCCTGCGCCAGTGCCGGGGCGCCGCCCAGCACGAACAGCGCTGCCACGACGGCTATGGGACTCAGACGAGCGATCATGCGGCCTCCTCGAGTGCGGCGCGAGCGGCCAGCACCGCGCCGATGTTCACCTTGGGCTCGGTCAGGACGACGAGGCCGCCGCCCTGCAGCGGGAACAGGAACAAGGCCCCGGAGGCTCGCTCCAGGGCGAAGAGCTTGAGCGTGCCAGCGCGGCCCAGGAGCCGCGAAGTGGCTAGCGCGAGCGCCGGTAGAGCGCTAGGCTCGACGCCGTCGCCGGAGCCGAGCACCACCTCGTCGCCGCGGACCGCCACGACCTGACGCACGGTCTCGAGCTCGCCGAAGGCGCGCAGCGCCCGCTCGACGAGCCTCTCGTCGAGGACGGGCAGGGGGGCTCGCCCCGCAGTGCCGCCGCCGCGCAGCGCCCTCTGCGGCGCCACCGCCGGGGTCGCCTCCAGCTCGGCGCCCGTGAGGACGACGTCAGCGTCGGCCCGTCGCGGCTCGTGCCGGGCTGCGGGCACCCGGACGGCGGGCGACGGCCCGGCGACCGCGGCCGCCCGCGACGCCGCCGCCAGGGCGGGCGCGGGAGGGGTGGCGCTGCCGGCTGTCGCGCCCGGCGGGCCCGTCATCGGCTCGCTGCGGGCCTGGCGACCGAGCGCCCACCAGCGCCGGCGCGCGCGGGTTCCCGGCTCGAGGCCCGCGGCCACGAGCTTGAGGCCTGGACCGGCGGCGCCGGGAGGCAGCACGGCCTCGAGCTCCTTGCGGATGGGGCCCAGCAGCAGCCGGCGCATGGCGGAGAGGCTGACGTCCTCCGCGGTGCGGTGGGTGTCACGCAGCGCCTCGTCGACGAGGCGCCGGGCCGCGCGCGGGGGCACGAGGCCGGACAGGCCATCGACGGCGGCGCGGTAGACCTCGTTAGGCACGCCGCGAACCACCTATTGACACGCTCACGAGCATAGGTCCGGTTGGACGATGCAAGCTGTGAGAAACTCCGTAGGGATGCGGTCTTCTGGCCCGTCGCACCCACATGAGGGAGCGGGGCTCAGCCGACCGGGGCGCCTTCCTGGCTCGAGAGGGCCACCCCGAACTCGCGGGCGATCGCGAGGGCCTGCGGGTAGCGCATGCGGGCCGGTCCTACCAGCGTGAGCGCGCCACGGCCCCCGGCGATGTCGAACGAGGCGCTGACCAGCGCGAGCCGCTCGTCGAGCTCGAGCTCGAGCTCCCTCTCGGGCGCCGTCACCCGCCTGGGCTCGCCCTCGACGAGCTCGACGGCGAGCCGCACGAAGCTGGGATCGTCGCCCTCCGGCTCACCGAGGAGCCGGCTCAGCCCGTCGGAGAACCGCCGGGGCGAGCGCAGCCCGAGCCAAGCGTCCGCTACGGCCGCCAGCGTGCGCCCCAGCTCCTCCTCGGCCGTGGCGGCGGCCGCCCTCAGGGCCGAGGGCGCCTCCCCGACGCTCAGCCCGAGCTGCCGGAGGTTGCGCTCGGCGTCGTCGATCACGCTGTCGGACGGCGTCGGGTCCACCTCCACGCCCAGCTGGCGCACCAGACCGTTCTCCAGCACGACGACGGCGAGGAGGCGACGGCTGGTGACGAGCGAGAGGTGGATCTCGAGGACGCGCGCGGAGTCGTCGGGGGGCAACCGCACGACCACGGCATAGCCGGACAGACGCGACGCGAGCCGGGAGGCCTCCACGAAGAGCTCGTCGCCACCCACCGCGCCGAGCTCGCGCTTGATCGCTTCGCGGTCGCCTCTGGGCAGGCGGCGGGGCGGGAGGTAGTTCGAGGCGTAGTAGCGGAAGCCCTCGGCGGTCGGGATGCGGCCGGCCGACGTGTGCGGCTGCTGGAGCAGGCCGCCCTCCTCGAGCAGCCCGAAGTCGTTGCGCACGGTGGCGCTCGACACCTCGAGCCTGTCCGCCACGTGCTGGGACGGCACGGGGTGCGCGGTGCGGATGTAGCTCTCCGCCACCGCGTTCAGCACGCGCGCGTGACGCTCCATCACGCGGCGCGAGGCGGGCTTGGCTGCCTCGGACCCGGCGGGGCTGCGCGGCGCGGCCACGGCCTCAGCTGCCGGCCAGCTCGAGCACGCGGGCGAAGTGCTCGCTCTCCACCGGCATGACGCTGAGGCGGTTGCCCCTCTGGAGGAGCCGCATGCCCTCGAGCGCGGGGTCCTCCTTCATCTCGGAGAGCGTCACCGGACGCGGCAGCGGCTCGACCGCGCGGAAGTCGACTAGGTGCCACCGCGGCTGCTCCGGGGTGGCCTTGGGGTCGTAGTACTCGCTGGCGGGGTCGAACTGGGTGGGATCCGGGTAGGGCTCCGACGCCACCTCCGCCACGCCGACCACCGCGGGCACGGCGGTGGAGGAGTGGTAGTAGAGCACCCGGTCGCCCGGGCGCATCTCGTCACGCATGAAGTTGCGGGCCTGGTAGTTGCGCACCCCGTCCCAGGGCGCCTCGCCGTCACGCATGAGGTCGTCGAACGAGTAGCAGTCCGGCTCGTTCTTGATGAGCCACGTCTTGCGCATGACCGATGATACCAGTGGTCACTCCCACTCGATGGTGCCAGGGGGCTTGCTCGTGACGTCGTAGACGACACGGTTCACCTCCGGGACGGCGTTCACGATCCGGCTGGACACGGTGGCGATGAACTCGTGGGGCAGCCGGGCCCAGTCGGCGGTCATGCCGTCCTCGCTGGTCACCGCCCGCAGGGCCACCATGTTGCCGTACGTGCGGCCGTCCCCCATCACGCCGACGGAGCGGACCGGGGTGAGGACTGCGAGGGCCTGCCAGGTCTCAGAGTAGAGGCCGAACTCCCGCAGCGCGGAGACGAAGATGTCGTCCACCCGCGCGAGCAACGCGAGGCGCTCCTCGGTGACCTCGCCGAGCACGCGCACGGCCAGGCCGGGGCCCGGGAAGGGGTGCCGGTCGCGCAGGTGCGGCGGCAGGCCCAGGGCCTCGGCGACCTCGCGCACCTCGTCCTTGAACAGCGTCCGGAACGGCTCGAGCAGCTCGAAGCCGAGGTCCTCGGGCAGGCCGCCGACGTTGTGGTGCGACTTGATCACGGCCGCGCCGTGCGAGCCGGCCGACGACTCGATGACGTCGGGGTACAGGGTGCCCTGGGCGAGGAACCTCACGTCGCCGCCGGCCGCGACGGCGCGGGCCTCCTCCTCGAACACGGCGATGAACTCGCGGCCGATCGCCTTGCGCTTCGCCTCGGGGTCGGTGACGCCGGCGAGGGCCGCCAGGAAGCGCGCCTTCGCGTCGACGACCCGCAGCGGCACGCCCAGGCCGCGGAGCGCGAGCTCGACCTCCTCGGCCTCGCCGAGGCGCAGCAGCCCGTGGTCGACGAACACGGGCACGAGCTTGTCTCCGATCGCCCGCGTGAGCAGAAGCGCCAGGGTCGACGAGTCGACGCCGCCGGAGACCGCGAGCAGCACCCTCTCGTCGCCGACGCGGGCCCGGACGTCGTCGACCGCCTGCTGCACGATGTTCTCCGGCGTCCAGTCGCGAGGCGCTCCCGTGCGCTCGACGAAGCGCTCCAGGACCAGGGCGCCCTTGGGGGTGTGGCGCACCTCCGGGTGGAACTGGAGGCCGTAGATGCCACGGGCGTCGTCCTCGATAGCTGCGATGACGCCGTCGCGGCTCACGGCGGTCACCTCGAACCCGGGCGGGGTCGCCACGACGCTGTCGCCGTGGCTCATCCAAGCGACGAAGTCGCCGGTGGCGCCCTCGAAGAGGCGCCCGCCCCGCACCTCGAGCTCGGCCTTGCCGTACTCACCGCGTCCGGCCGGCGCCACGCGGCCGCCGAGCTCGCGGGCGACGAGCTGCATGCCGTAGCAGACGGCGAGGACCGGCAGCCCGGACTCGAGCAGGCCGGCAGCGAGGTCGGGGGCGCCCGGCTCGTTGACGCTGCGGGGCCCGCCGGACAGGATCACTCCCACGGCGCCTCGCGCCTCGATCTCCTCGAGGCTCTGCAGCGGCGAGACGATGACCGAGTACACGCCCAGCTCCCGCAGGCGCCGCGCGATGAGGCGCGTGTACTGGGAGCCGTAGTCGACGACGACGATGCTCTGCAAGGCGGAGCTCACTCCTCTTGGGGTGGGAAGACGACCGTGACGGCGGTGTCATCGGGCACCTGCACGGTCACCGGCGGGGTCTCGCGCGCGAGGAAGCGAGCGTAGACGACCCACGTTCCCGCCGCGTCGAAGGCGACGTTCTTGGGCACCGTGCTGAGCCTCGCGCCCTCCGTGTAGCGCGAGCCGGACGGGCTCCGCAGGACGATCAGGTCCACGGGCGGCATGCTGGCGGGCTCGACGGTGACGTCGACGAGGTAGCTGGGGAACGGGTTCGGGCCGGCGGTGGGCTCGGCCGGGCGCTCCCGCCACGCCAGGTAGGCGCCGAAGCCGGCTACGAGGAGGATCAGCAGCAGCAGCGCCGGCCCGCGCCACGCCCTGCGGGGCTTGCCGAGCACCAACTCCTGACGGTCGAGCCGGATCGGAGCGGGGCGCGGGCCCTCCTCGACGTTGCCGTGCCGGTACTTCGCGCCTGGCGGCAGCGCCTTCACGAAGCCCGGCGAGCTGTCCTTGGGGGACGGCTGGCTCGGCGGCCTCAGGCCGGCGTCGCTGTTGATGGTGATCGGGTCTGGGTCTTCGACCCGCGCGGCCGCGACCGGGCGGGCCGGCGGGGCCGCGGCGCTGGGGGTGGGACGGGGCGAGCTGGGCGGCTGGGGCTGGGCGGCCGGCGCCGGCCGAGGCGAGGCATCATGCGATGGCTCGGGAGGGCGGTCGGCCCGCTGGGGCTCGGAGGGGGGCGCCACGGGCACCGTGGGCAGGGTCATGTCGACGAAACCGGACGCCGGGACCTTCACTGCGCCGCCAGCCAGGCGCGAGACGATCGCGTGCAGGCGCTCGGCCGTCATCGGCGGGTTGGAGGAGCGCGCCGAGCGCAGCGCGGCGGAGACCTCGCCGCTGAGGTTGTCGCCGGCCAGGGCCAGCAGGGCGTCCGCCAGGGCGAGCACGTCGGCCCGCAGCCGCGTCCGCTCGTCGGCGCCCTGGCCGCTCGGGCCCGCGCGCCAGGGCACGCCGAAGCCCTCGATGTAGACGTCGCCCAGGCTGTATAGCAGGCGGGATTCGTCGATGGCGCCGTGAGCGATGCCGCGGGCGTGGGCCTCCTTGAGGCCCTTGAGGGCGCGCAGCACGAACCTGTCGTCGACCGCGCTCTCGCCCGGCGCGAGCAGCGAAGCGCCGGACGGGTAGGCGGCCACCAGGTAGCCGCGCTCGCCTTCTGCAGTGGTGCGGGCGTCGGCGGCCAGGACCTTGAGCACGTGCTCGGAGACCGCCGGTCCGGGCGCGACGGTAGGGGCGCCCGGGAAGTCGTAGATCAGCACCTCGAGGCCCGTGACGGGGTCGACGCCGCGATGGGTGACCACGCCGTGTGCGGCGGAGTAATGTTCGCCGCGCTCGAAACGTCCGGCGTCGGTCACGGGCCGAGTATATCCCCGGCCGCCTCCGGCCTGTCCGCGTGGGGTGTGCCCGGCCGAGGCGGCAGGCGGCGAGGCAGCGTCCACCGCCGACCACGGTCGGGCCGTCCCCGCTGTTACGCTCGGCGCGTATGGAACTCACCCGTGAAGTCGTCCTCGCCGCCGCTGGCGGCGTCAGCGACCCCGAGCTGGGCGCCGACCTCGCCTCGCTCGGTGTCGTCGAAGGCGCGAGCGTGAGCGGCTCCGCGGCGCAGGTCACGCTGGCCGTGCCCGGCGGCGGGCGCGACGAGGCCCTGGCCGCCGCCGTGGAGCGCGCCGTGCGAGGCGCGGGCGCGAGCGAGGTCGAGGTCGCGTTCGTCGAGTCCGTGAGGCTCCCGGCCCAGGAGCCCCTGCCGGGGGTGCGCTCGATCGTGGCGGTCGGCTCCGGCAAGGGCGGCGTGGGCAAGTCGACGGTCGCCGCCAACCTCGCCGCCGCCCTCGCTCGGAACGGCCTGAGCGTCGGCCTGCTCGACGCCGACATCTACGGCCCCTCCCAGGGGAAGATGTACGGGGTCGAGGGCCGGCGCCTGATGGCCGACGAGCAGAAGAACATCGTCCCGCTGAAGAACCACGGGGTGAAGGTGATCTCGATCGCCAACCTCGTCGAGGACGGCCAGGCCCTGACCTGGCGCGGCCCGATCCTCCACGGCACCCTTACCCAGCTGCTCAAGCAGACGGTGTGGGGCGAGCTCGACGTGCTGCTCGTCGACCTGCCTCCCGGCACCGGCGACGTCCAGCTCTCGCTGGCGCAGCTCGTCAGCGTGACCGGCATGGTGCTCGTCACGACGCCCCAGGAGGTCGCCCTGGCCGACGTCCGGCGCGCGTACACGATGGCGCGCAAGACCCACGTGCCCCTGCTGGGCGTGATCGAGAACATGAGCTACTACCCGCTGCCGGGCGGCGAGCGCGATCACCTCTTCGGCGAGGGCGGCGCCGACCGCTGGGGCGCCGAGGTGGGCCTCCCGGTCTTCGGGCACGTGCCGATCGCTCGGCCCCTGCGCGAGAGCGGCGACGCCGGGGCCCCGCTCGTCGTCACGGACCCGACCAGCGAGGCCGCGCTCGAGCTCAGGCGCGCCGCCAGGCGCCTGCTGGCCAGCCTCTCGCAGGAGTCGATGAGCACGTTGCCCATGGCTTGAGCCGCCTCCACGGCTGGCTGTTATCATCGAAGGCAGCGGGAGGAGTAGCGGTAGAGGCGCCCGCCAGAGAGCCGGGGTCACGGGCTGAGAGCCCCGGCAGACGCGCCGACCGTGAACGTCGCCCGCCGCCGCGCCCGCAGCGCGGCCAGGGAAGAACGCCCGCGCGGTGCGGGTAAGTAGAGCCCCCGGCAGGCCGCCCGGCGCAGCGGCACGCAGAGAGCCTCACCCGGCACCGGGCGGGGAAGAGCGGTGGTACCGCGGGGTCAAGCCTCGTCCGCTCAGCGAAGCGGCCGGGGCTCATCGCTGTCGAGAGCACCCGTCCACGGAGGTGCCATGGAGACGGCGACGAGACACGACGACAAGCCTGTGCTAGCGACGCGCTACGACCCCGCCGAGGTGGAGGCCCGCTGGGCCAAGCGGTGGGCGGAGGAGCCGTTCACGGCCGACCCCGCCAGCGACAAGCCGCCCTTCTGCGTCGTGATCCCTCCGCCCAACGTCACCGGGGCGCTTCACCTGGGCCACGCCTTCGACAACACGATCATCGACACGCTGGTCCGCTACAAGCGCATGCGCGGCTTCGAGACCCTGTTCCAGCCCGGCACCGACCACGCCGGCATCGCCACGCAGGTGCAGGTGGAGCGCGCCCTGCGGCGCGAGGGCAAGACGCGCCACGACCTCGGCCGCGACGAGTTCGTCGGCAGGGTGTGGGACTGGGTCGAGCGCTACGGCGACGTGATCATCGGCCAGCTGCAGCGCCTCGGGGCCAGCGCCGCCTGGGACCGCAACCGCTTCACGATGGACGAGGGGCTGTCGGAGGCCGTCAGGCGCCAGTTCGTGGCCCTCTACCACCAGGGCAAGGTCTACCGCCGCGAGCGCATCGTCAACTGGGACCCGGTAAGCCAGACCGTTCTATCCGACATGGAGGTCGAGCGCGAGGAGCGGCAGGCCGAGATGTACGAGCTGGCCTACGAGCTCGAGGGCGGCGGTACCGTGCGCATCGCCACGGTGCGGCCCGAGACGATCTTCGCGGACGTAGCCATCGCGGTGCACCCCGACGACGAGCGCTTCGCTCACCTCGTCGGCGGGCGCGCCCGCATCCCGCTCACCGACCGCTGGGTGCCCGTGATCGCCGACGAGGCGGTCGAGCGCGAGTTCGGCACCGGCGCCCTGAAGATCACCCCGGCCCACGACCCGACGGACTTCGAGGTGGGCGAGCGCCACGGCCTGCCGCGCCCCAGCATCATCGGCAAGGACGTGAGACTCGCGGGCGACCTGGTGCCGGAGGCTTACCGGGGGCTCGACCGGTTCGAGGCGCGCGAGCGCGTGGTCGAGGCGCTGGAGAGAGAAGGTGCCCTCCTGGGCCGGCGCGACCACACCGTTCCGCTCGGCCTGTCGCAGCGCACGGGCGCGCCGGTCGAGCCGCTGCTGTCGCTGCAGTGGTTCTACGACACCGACGAGGCCGCTGCGAAGGCCCTCAGGCGCGTGGAGTCCGGCGAGGTGCGGTTCGTGCCGGAGCGCTACACGAAGGTCGACCAGAGCTGGCTCGCGAACCTCAGGCACTGGTGCATCTCGCGTCAGCTCTGGTGGGGCCACCGCATCCCGGCCTGGTACGACGAGGAAGGCAACGTCTACGTGCCGCCCGCCGACGACCCGCTGCTCGACCCGACGGACGACCCTCGCTTCGCCGGCACCGAGCTCACGCAGGACCCGGACGTCTTCGACACCTGGTTCTCGTCGAACCTCTGGCCGTTCTCGACCCTGGGCTGGCCGGACGAGGCCGACCCGTACCTCGCGCGGTTCTACCCGACGAGCGTGCTGGTCACCGGGTACGACATCCTCTCGTTCTGGGTCGCCCGCATGCAGATCGCGGGCGAGGAGTTCACGGGCGGCAGGCCCTTCGACACTGTGCTGCTGCACGGCCTCGTGCTCGACGCCAAGGGTCAGAAGATGTCGAAGTCCAAGGACAACGGCGTCGACCCACTCGAGGTCATCGACGCGCACGGCGCCGACGCCCTGCGCTTCGCCCTCAGCCGCGCCTCGACCGGCGGCCAGGACGTCCGTTGGGACGACCGGCAGGTCGAGATGGGCCGCAACTTCGCGACGAAGCTCTGGAACGCCGCCCGCTTCGTGTCGCTGCAGGGAGGCGAGGCGGCGACGGGGCCGCTGGGGGAGAGCCCCAACCTCGCCGACCGCTGGCTCCTCTCGCGCCTGCAGCGCGCCGTCGCCGACGTGACCGCGGCGCTCGACGAGATGGACCTCGGCGCCGCCAACCGCCTCGCCTACGAGTTCGTGTGGTCGGAGTTCTGCGACTGGTACCTCGAGGCCGCCAAGGCGCCGCTAAGGGAGAGCGACCCTCACACGCTTCGCACGATTCGGCACGCCCTCGAAGCCGTTCTGAAGCTGCTCCACCCGTTCATGCCGTTCGTGACCTCTGAGCTCTACGGCGCGGTGGGGCGGGGCTCGCAGGAGGCGGGCGCCCCGCAGCTCGCCTTGGCCGAGTGGCCGACGGTGGACGAGGAGCTCGTCGACCCCGCCAGCGAGGCCGCCTTCGAGAGGGCGCGAGCCGCTGTCACCGCGATCCGGGCGCTGCGCGCCGAGGCCGAGCTGCCGCCGTCCCAGGTGGTGACGGTGCACGCGGGCGGGCCCGGCGCTGCCGCCCTGATGGCGCAGCGGGCTCTCGTCGAGCCCCTGGCTCGCGCGACGCTGCTCGACGGCGCGCCGGAAGGCTCTGCGCTGGTCGGCGCCCTGCCCGACGCCGAGCTGAGGCTGCCGCTCGTCGGCCAGGTCGACGTGACGGCCTACGCCGCCCGGCAGCGGGCCAGGCTCGACAAGGCGCGCTCCGAGGCCGAGCGGGCGCGCAAGAAGCTCGCGAACGAGCGCTTCGTGCAGGGCGCGCCCGCCGAGGTCGTCGCCGAGGAGCGCCGGCGGCTCGAGGAGGCCGAGGCGCTGGTCGGGCGCCTGGAGGCCGTGCTCGCGTCGGTGGGTTGAGAGGGCGAGCGGGGCCGCGCCCTGGCTCTGCCCCGCTCGCCAGGGGCGCTGCCCCGGGTGGGCGGCGGCGCTGATAGCCTGAGCGCGTGAGCGAGCCGCCTGTCGAGATCGGGCAGCGCCTCTCCAGGGGCGACGTGCTCGCGGTCGCCACCGGCCGGCGCGGCGCGCTCCTGACCCCCGCGGCGCGCGAGCGCGTGGCGCGGGGGCGGCGCTACGTAGAGGAGCTCCTGGACGACGGCGAGGTCGTCTACGGCGTCAACACGGGCTTCGGGAAGTTCGCTCAGGAGCGCATCGACGCGGGAGACGTGCGGGAGCTGCAGCGCAACCTCCTCCGGTCGCACGCGGTGGGCGTCGGCGCCCCGTTGGCCCCCGAGCTGGTCAGGGCGATGGTGCTCCTGCGGGCCCACTCGCTCGCCTTCGGCGCCTCCGGCGTGAGACCCGAGCTCGTCGACGCGCTCCTCGCCCTGCTCGAGCGCGGGGTCGTGCCCGAGGTCCCCGCGAAGGGCTCGGTGGGGGCGTCGGGAGACCTGGCGCCGCTGGCCCACATGGCGTTGCCGCTGATCGGCGAGGGGTACGCGTACGTGGGCGGCGAGCGCCTGCCGGGCGCCGAGGCGCTGACCGCCGCCGGGCTGGCGCCGGTCGACCTCGGCGCCAAGGAGGGCCTGGCGCTCATCAACGGCACCCAGTACATGGTCGCCCATCTCCTGCTCGGCCTCGCCGCTGCCGAGGCGGTGGCGGACGCCGCCGACGTAGCGGCCGCCATGACGGTGGAGGGGCTGATGGGCAGCCACAGGCCCTTCTCCGAGGCCGTGGTGAGGCTGCGGCCCCACGCCGGGGCGCGCCTGGTGGCCGAACGGATGCGCGCCCTGCTGGCGGGCTCCGAGGTCGCGCCGTCGCACGCCGACTGCGGCAGGGTGCAGGACGCGTACTCGCTGCGCGCCGTGCCCCAGGTCCACGGCGCCAGCCGCGACGCGCTGGCGCACGCCGCCGCGGTGGTCGACGTCGAGCTCAACGCCGTCACCGACAACCCGCTGGTGCTCCCGGACGAGCGCGAGGTCATATCGGCCGGCAACTTCCACGGCCAGCCGCTCGCCCTGGTGGCCGACTACGCCGCGATCGCGGTGGCCGAGCTCGCCAGCGTCAGCGAGCGCCGCGTCGAGCAGCTCGTGAACCCGGCGCTCTCTGGGCTGCCGGCGTTCCTGACGCGCGAGGGGGGCCTGAACTCCGGGTTCATGGTCGCGCAGTACACGGCCGCGGCCCTGGTGAGCGAGAACAAGGTGCTGGCCCATCCGGCCTCCGTCGACTCGATCCCCACCAGCGCCAACCAGGAGGACCACGTCTCGATGGGCGCCCACGCAGCGCGCAAGCTGGTCGAGGTGGTCGACAACGCCGCCGCCGTCGTGGCGATCGAGCTCATGGTCGCGGCCCAGGCGCTCGACCTGCGCTCTCCCCTCCGGCCGGGGCTCGGGGCTCGGGCGGCGCACGCCGCGGTCCGGGCCCGCGTCGCTCCGTTGGGTGCCGACCGGTACCTGGCGGGCGACGTGGCCGAGCTCAAGGCCGCGGTGCTGGACGGCTCCGTGAGCCGCGCCGCCCAGGAGGCCGGCGGCTGGTAGGTTCGACGCATGACGCCTGAGACCCCGCTCGTCGGCAGGGCCCCAGCCTTCCTCGGCCAGGGGTTCGCCGCCTGGGCGCAGGACCAACCCCTTCTCGCCACGCTCGTCGTGGGCTTCGGCCTGGTGATCGTCGCGTACGCGAGCTTCCGCCTCGCGCGCGAGGTCCTCGTCCGCCTGGTGAACCCTCTCTCCGACCGGACCCGACACGGCTGGGACGACGCTCTCAAGGCGCGGCGCTTCTTCTGGCGCCTCTCCTACCTCGTGCCTGTCCTCGTCGTGCGCGCCGGGCTGCCCTACCTGCCCGCGCTCCCGCCAGCCGGCGCCGCCTGGCTGCAGAGGCTGCTCTCCGTGGTCATGGTCCTCGTCGTGGCCCGGGCGATCTCCGCTCTGGTCAACGCTTTCGGGGACGTCTACGCCAAGGGTCCCCACGCCGCGCAGCGCCCCATCAAGGGCTACCTCCAGGTGATCGTCCTCATCACTTACGGGCTCGCCGTCGTGATCGTGCTGGCCGTCCTCGTGGACCGCGACCCGCTCGTCATCCTCTCCGGCATCGGCGCGGCCTCGGCCGTCCTGCTGCTGGTGTTCCGCGACACCCTGCTGTCGCTCGTGGCCGGCATGACGATCACGAACAACGACCTCGTCAGGGTCGGGGACTGGATCGAGATGCCCCAGTTCAACGCCGACGGCGACGTCGTCGACATCGCCCTCAACACGGTCACGGTGCAGAACTGGGACAAGACGTTCACCGTCATACCCACGCACCAGTTCCTCGGCCACTCCTTCAAGAACTGGCGCGGCATGCAGGCCTCGGGAGGCAGGCGCATCAAGCGCAGCCTCCTCATCGACATGGCCAGCGTGCGCTTCCTCGCCCCCGAGGAGATCGAACGCCTCTCCCGCTTCGCGGTGCTGCGGCCCTACCTCGAGGAGAAGCGCGACGACATCGCCCGCTGGGTCGAGCAGCACCCGGAGGCGAAGGAGGACCCCGTCAACGCGCGGCGGCTCACGAACCTGGGAACGTTCCGCGCCTACGTCGAGCGCTACCTCCGCAGCCGGCCGGACATCGCCCAGGACATGACGTTCCTGGTGCGGCACCTGGCGCCGACGCCGGAGGGCCTGCCGCTGGAGGTCTACGTCTTCGTCGCCGACGTGCGGTGGGCGGTGTACGAGGGCGTGCAGGCCGACGTCTTCGACCACCTGCTGGCGATCCTTCCCGAGTTCGGGCTGTCGGTCTACCAGGGGCCGAGCGGCGCCGACCTGCGCGCGCTATCCGGCGCGCAGGCCGCTCTGGCCGGTCGCTCCGCGGGCGCGGACGCGTAGGCGAGGGCCCCGACGGGGCGCCAGGAGGTTCAGGCCCTCGGCAGCAGGGCCCTCAGGTAGGTCCAGCGCGTGAGCAGGAAGAAGCCGAGCTGCACGGCGCCGAAGAGGCCGACGACGAGAAGGGCGTAGCCGAGTACTGGCGTCCTGTCGGAGCCCGGCGCGCCGAGGAGGCTGCCGAGCGCGTTGAGCGCGAACAGAGCGTGCACGCCCCCGACGGCGAAGGGCAGGAGGAAGACGAGCGCGACCTGCTGCCCGACGACCCCGCCCGCCTCCCGCCGCGTGATGCCGATGCGCTTGAGGCGCGTGAAGAGCCGCCGGTCGTCGGGCAGCTCGGTGAAGAGCTTGAAGTAGACGAGGCTGCCGGCGCCGACGAAGAACAGGACGGAGACGAACAGCCCGGCGAACATCGAGAGGCCCAGGGTCTGCCGCATCAGGACGTACATGGCGTACTTGTCGGCCACGAGGGGGACGCCCTCCGCCGGCACCGCGGCGGAGACGGCGGTGGCTAGCGGCGTCGTCCGATCGGCGCCCGGCCAGTCGTAGACGGCGAGCGTCATGGGCTCGTGCAGCTGGGCCGCCGCCGACCATGCGGCGTCGTCAACCACGTACCAGTCGCTGGAGAGGAACGGCGGCAGGGCCGTCGGAGGCTCGACGCGCCGCGCCGCGATCGCCTCGCGCCCGCCGTCGCCATGCGGCGTGAGCTCGTAGGACGCCTGCGGCCCGGCGGGGTCGGCAGCCCCGTCCAGCGGCGAGAGCGCCACGACCTGGCCGAAGCCGCCCGGGGCGGCCATCGCGTTCACCCAGTCGAGGTAGGCGGCCTCGCGCGCGAGCACGAGCCAGCGCGGGTCCGACTCACCGGGGACCCGGTAGCGGGTCTCGACGACCTCGAGGTCGGCCGCCACGGTGGCGGCGACCCGGTGGCGCGCGAGCAGCTCGTCGACGCCTTCGCGCGTCAGCTGCGGCCGGGCGTCTCGCGTCTCGAGCAGCGCGAGGGCGTGAGGGTACTGGCCGTCGACGGCGTCGAAGAACTGGCGCGAGCCGATGTAGAACGTCCCGGCGGCGGCTAGCACCACCGCGGTCAGGCTCGCGATGCTCGCCAGCAGGCGCGCGTTGTCGGACAGCCTGAACACGAGCTGCGAGACGACCAGGAGGCGCGTGCCCCGCAGGTAGGCGAGCCCACGGGACAGGCGGCGCAACACGTAGACGCTGCCCTGCGTGAACAGCAGGTGGGTGCCGACCACGACGACCGTCACGACCGGCACGAACGCCAGGGCGACGAAGGCGCCCTGCACGACGGTGGCCACCGCGTACCCGCCACCGACCAGGACGACGCCGAGGACCGCGAGCCACGGGCTGGCGCGCGGCGGCACGCGGGGCTTGCTCGCCTCTCTCAGCATCTCGAGCACCGTGCGCCTGCCAACGGCCCCCGCGCCCGCCAGCGTGACGAGCTGGAAGAGCAGGAAGAACCCGGCGCCGGTGAGGGCCAGCGCGCGAGGCACCAGCGCGAAGCCGATCGGCTCGTCGATGAGCAGCACGCGAGCGATCGCCATGAGGAACAGGCGCGAGAACAGCAGCCCCACGGCCAGCCCGGCCACGATCGCCGCCAAGGAGAGGAAAGTGTTCTCGAGCCAGATCAGGCGCCGAAGCTGCCCGCGCGTGGTGCCCATCAGCGAGAGCAGCCCGAACTCCTTGTTGCGGGCGCGCAGGAACGCCCCGCTCGAGTAGAGGACGA
>JBIQIQ010000161.1:0-4893 GCA_044507975.1 Deinococcaceae bacterium | reverse complement strand
ACCGCTGGCTCGTCAGGCTCTTCTGGGGGCGGTCCTGCGACCGCCGGCTCGTCCTCCGGCTCCGCCGGGGGCGGCTCGGCGACACCGGGGGGATCGTCCTGCGGCGGCTGCCCGGCCGGCGACTGCTCGGCCGGTGGGGCCGCGGCGACCGGCGGCTGTCCTCCGGGTGGAGCCAGCACCACCGGCGGGGCCTCGGCCTCGGCTGCGGCCTGGGCCTGCGCCTCGGCCTCGGCGGCCGCTTGAGCCTCCTGCGCCGCCTCGGCGGCGACCTGCGCAGCCGCTTCCGCGGCTGCGTCGAGCCGAGCGATGACAGCGATGACCTCAGCGTCGGTGGGGTCGAGGGCGAGCGCCCGCTCCCACAGGGATCGCGCCTCGGTCGCCCGGCCGAGAGACGCGTTGACCGCCGCGGCGCCCTTGACGGCCTCGACGAACTCAGGGGCATCTTGCATGACCGCCACGTAGAGCGACAGGGCGCCCGCCATGTTGCCCTGGGCGAACTCACGCTCGGCGGAGAGGAACGCGTCAGTTGCCCGGAGCCCGTGCACGGCGCCCAGCTCCGCCCGCTGCAGCTGGGGCCTCAGCTGCGGGTAGGTCTCGGCGGCGACTGCCAACAGCGGGATCGCGCCGGAGGCGTCCCCGGCCTCGAGGCGCGCCTGACCCAGGTAGGTGACGGTCGTCAGATCGTCTGGCTCGAGCGCGTAGCTCGCCTCCAGCAGCTCGGTGGCGCGGCCCATGGCGCCGGCCGTGAAGGCCTGGTACCCGAGGACGAGGGCCGCTCGCGCGGCGTCGGCCCGCGACCGGGCGTCGAGCGCGCCGCCGGCTTCCATGTACTCCTGCCACGTGTCCCACGTGCGGGACGTCCAACCCGTGACACCGTAGACCTGCGCGAGGAACCGCAGGGGCTCGACCCGGCCGGGCGCGAGCGAGCGAGCGCGCTCGCCTTGCGTGATGGCCTCGCGCCACAGCGGTTGGTCGGGGAAGTGAGCCTCGTACGTCGCGATGGCCTCGGCAGCGGCCATCTGCCCAGTCCTCAGTGCGGCGGCGGCTGCCTCCGGTAAGGTGCCCTGTGCCAGAGCGAAGGCAGAGGCCGACGCGAGGGCGACGGCGATGACGAGCCTAGCGCTGAAGCTCGGACGGCGTTGCGACACCCTTAGAGGTTAACGCTGTGGCGTCAGCGTGCTGGTTCACATTCGCGTGACTAATCATGAGAGCAGTGCGCCGCCCCCTCGGGCGGCGGGATAGGCAGGTGTGGATGCGCAGGCTTCTGACGTTGCTGACGGCGCTGGCAGCACTGGCGCTGCTCGCGATCGGTACCAGCCAGGACGCCGGAGACCCCAACTGGGGTCGCCAGGCTCTGGGTCAGCTCGGTGAATCCGACTTCGACCTTGGGTTCCCCGACGGCTCCTTCCTCGGTGAGGGCGCCGTCACCGGCTACCAGGCTGCCGTGCTCGTGGACCGGCTGCTCGCACGGGTCGATGCCGGCACCGGCTGCACCGACGCCATGGCGGGCCTGCCGGATACCGGGTTCGCCTTCGCCGACGTGCCGGCAGACCATTGGGCGGCCGGAGCCGTCGACCGCGTGGCCGGGCTCGGCGTGCGCGACGCCTTCCCCGACGGGCAGCTCCGGGGAGAGGAGTTCCTGACGGGCTTCCAGACGGCGGCCCTGCTCGCCGGCGCCGTCGCGGCGGTGGACGCCAAGATCGAGTGCGGCGAGACGACGGTCGCGGAGCGCCTCGGAGCGATGAGTCAAGAGGTCCAGACGCTGCGTGCAGACATCGCCGCCGGCGCCCTGCAGGGACCACCTGGCCCCGCAGGCCCTCCCGGGCCAGCCGGGGAGGCCGGCGCGCCCGGCGAGCCGGGTGAGGCGGGCCCGCCCGGACCGCAGGGGCCCCCAGGCGAGCCGGGACCGGCCGGCCCGGCCGGCCCAGAAGGCCCGTTGGGCGCCGAGGGCCCTCCCGGAGAGCCGGGTGCCATGGGACCCGCCGGTCCCGAGGGGCCCCCAGGCCCCATGGGCCCAGCCGGGCTCGACGGAGCGCAGGGACCTGCCGGCCCGCCCGGGCCTCCTGGGCAGGACGGTCAGGACGGCCTGATGTGCTGGGACACCGACGGCAGCGGCGTCGCGACCGCGGAGCAGGACGTCAACCAGGACGGCGTGGTCGACGCGCTCGACTGCGTCGGCCCCCCAGGGCCGGCCGGAGCCGCAGGGCCGGCTGGGCCGGCGGGACCGATCGGGCCCGTGGGGCCGGCAGGAGCGATCGGACCGCAGGGACCGCAGGGACCCGCCGGTCAGCGGGGTGAGACGGGACCGGCAGGGCCTCCCGGACCTACCGGACCTACCGGACCGCAGGGCGAGCGCGGCGAGGCGGGGCCGAGTGGGCCTCCGGGTGAGCAGGGGCCGCAAGGTGAGCCCGGACCTCAGGGACCGCAGGGTGAAAGGGGCCTCCAGGGTCTGCAGGGTGAGCCGGGTGACCGAGGGGAACAGGGCCTTCAGGGCCCGAAGGGCGACACCGGCGACCAGGGTCCCCAGGGCCCACAGGGCCTACAGGGCCCACAGGGACCCAAGGGTGACCAGGGCGAGCCGGGCACCTGCGACTGCCCCAACGGCGACGGCGTGTCCGCGCCGGCGAGCCCGCTGGCGAGCGCGTCCCTCGTGATCGCGTTGTCTTCACCGACCTGCACCAGCGGCGCCCTACCCCCCGGCATCGACTTCGTGATCGAGCCGCTGCCGACCGAGCTGCTGATGGCGGGGGTCCCTGGAGGCTGACCTCGACGAGCCAGGCGACCCCCCGGCGGCGCGCGGCCACGTAGCAAGCCGCGCGCCGCCTCAACTAGGCTGACGTATGCGAAAGCGACCAGCCAGGGTCTCCCGCAAGCTCATCCCGACCGCGATCGTCGTTGTACTGGCCGCCTTCGGCCTCACCCAAGGAGATGACCAGTGGGGCCGCAGCGCCGTGCGCGGCCTCAGCGAGGGCGGCGTGGACGTCACGTTCCCAGACGGCTCGTTCCTCGGCGACGGCACGCTGACCGGCTACCAGGCAGCCGTCCTCGTGGACCGCATGCTCGCCAGGGTCGACGTCGCCACGGGATGCCCGGACCAGCTCGTCGCCGGGCCCGAGACCTCGTTCGCGTTCGCGGACGTGCCGAGCGACCATTGGGCTCGGCGCTCGGTGGAGAGGGTGTCGTCGCTCGGTGTCGGTGAGGCCTTCCCCAGCGGGGAGTTCGCCGGGGACGCGTTCCTCACCGGGTACCAGACCGCTTTGCTCCTCGAGCGAGCCCTCGACCTGGCCATGGTGAAGGTCGAGTGCGGGGAGGCGCGTCTCTACGAGCGCGTCGACGCGCTCGCGGGCCGGCTCCAGACGGTCCTGGACGCGATGGACGCTGGCGAGTTCGTCGGCCCGGCCGGCCCGGCCGGGCCCGCTGGACCTGAGGGCCCTCCGGGGCCCGAGGGCCCGCCCGGACCCATGGGTGAGAGAGGCCCGATCGGCCTGCCGGGGTCTCCCGGTCCCCAGGGCGTGCCCGGCGAGCCGGGGCCGCGCGGGGAGCAGGGTCCGCCGGGAGAGCCAGGCGAGCCTGGCCAACCTGGGCCCGCTGGAGCGGCCTGCTGGGATCTCGACGGCGACGGGGTGGCCAGCGACGCCGAGGACCTGAACCGCGACGGCGTCGTCGACCTCCGGGACTGCCGCGGGGAGCAGGGGCCGCCCGGTCCACAGGGCCCGCAGGGACCAGAGGGCCCGGCCGGCCCAGCAGGTCCGCGCGGACCCGCGGGACCAGAGGGCCCCCCTGGCCCCGCGGGGCCAGCTGGCCCGGAAGGGCCTCCGGGTCCGCAGGGCCCGCAGGGGCCCCAGGGGCCTCCCGGCACCCCCGGCTGAGAGCCGGCCGGGGGTGCCCAGCGCGTGCCCAGCGCGCCGGCCGCCCTGCTAGCGTGCCGGCGCGCTAGTCGTCAGTCGTCATCACCGCCGGTGAGCACGAGCGTGAAGGTCCTGACCGGCGAGGTGTTGCTGCCGCCGTTGGCGGTGCCCCCGTCGTCGATCAGCACCACCTCGTACGTCGCGCGGCCCGGCGTGTAGTTGATCCACCTCGTCCTGAGCCTGAGCGTCCCGTCGGACGAGATCGAGGGGTTCTCGAGCAGGTTCGGGTTGGGGCCGGGCCTCCTCGTCACCTGGAACCTGAGCGTCTGACCGGCCTCGTCGGGGCCTCCGCCCGGCGAGATGCCGTGCGCGAAGTCGGGCAGCACGACCGACGCGTTGCGGCCGACCCGAACCTCCTCAATGGCGAGCTCGAACCGGGGTGGGTCGTTGACCGGCGTGATGGCGATGCTGGCGGTCGCGGGGTCGCTCGTCTGGCCGAGAGCGTCGACGACCCGGTAGGCGAAGCTCACCGCCGCCGTGGCGTCGCGTTCGGGGCGGTAGGTGAATGCGCCATCTGGGTCGAGGTCGACGCTGCCATGGCCGTCGACCGAGAGGAGCTCGGCCCGGGCGGAGCCGGTGAGGTAAGTGTCGTTGGCCAGGATACCCTGAGCGGCAGGCACCCGCAGCTCCTCGTCCTCCAGGGTGGCGTAGGCGTCGTCGACGGCCACCGGCCGGTCGAGGACGTGCAGCGTCACCGTCGCCGGAGCGCTGAGGACGCCGTGGGTACCGCGCACGCGGTACGAGAACGACACGGTCCCGTCGGAGCCGTCAGCTGGAGAGTACTTGAAGGAGCCATCAGCGCCGAGCTCGACGTGACCCGGTCCCGCGAACGACTCGAGCTGCGCCTGCGCCACGCTGCCCACCTCGTCGTTGTCCAGCACGCCGGGCGCCTCGACCTGGTGGGTCCCATCGGACCTGACGGCGAACTCGTCCGCCACGGCTACCGGCACCCTGGCCGCGAGCACGCTGACGCGCGAGGGCCCCG
>JBIQIQ010000160.1:0-4975 GCA_044507975.1 Deinococcaceae bacterium | reverse complement strand
TTGATCACCTGGTGGGCCATATGGAGGACCGCGCCCGTCTCGACGTACGCCCGGTTCGCCAGCCGCATGTCGTTCATGAGGAAGACGCGGTCCCAGGGGACCAGCACGTCGTCGAACACGACGAGGGCGTCCATCTCGTCGAACCTCGACCCGAGCGGGTGGTCGCGGTGGCTGCGCCCGAGGTCGAGCGGCTCGCGCCCCACGAACGAGAGCCCGGGCGTGTCGCACGGCACGGCGAAGGCCAGCGCGTACCTGACCATCTCCTCCTGTTCCTTGAGGACCGTGGACGGGAATATCAGGATCTCGTCGGCGATGGGCAGCGTGGCGAGCATGCGCGCGCCGCGCACCACGATGCCCTCCTCGGTCTCCTGGACGAGGCCGAGGGCGATGTAGGGGTCGGGGAGCTGGTCGGCGCGCAGCGAGCGGTTGACCTGCGGGTTGGTGAGGGCGTGCGTGAGGCACAGGTCGTTGTCGCGCACGTAGCGGTAGTAGCCCCTGACGTTCTCGCCGAAGCGCCGGTCGTTCTGGGCGAAGTAGTCCGCCGCCCTCGCGGCGGCCATCAGGTTGACGTTGATGTAGTCGGGCGCCCGGCCGATGAAGCCGAGGCTGTGGTCGGCCCAGGCCTTGTGCATCCGGGAGCGGCGCCTGAGGTCGTCCTGGGTGGTCGTCTCCAGGAAGCTCATGCCGGCCCGGTCGCCGCTCTCCACCTCGTACGTCATGACATCTACGAGGTCGGGCCTGTGCTGGAGGTCGTAGAGCTCGGCGATCGACCGGGCGATGCCGGCCGTCGCCCGGTGGGTGGTCGGGTCCTTGACCCGCTCGCCGCCCAGGTAGATGGTCGGAGGCCTACGCCGGAGGCCCTCCAGGAACTCCTTGCCGGTGCGTGCCGCCATGAGCCTTGTCCTCCCCTCAGTTCCCGAGCCTGGGCACGCGGTGCTCCCCCAGCGCTACGGCGATGTTCTGGGTCTCCATGTAGAAGTCGAAGCTGTAGTCGCCGCCGTCCCGGCCGATGCCGCTGGCCTTCATGCCGCCGAACGGCGTGGGCAGGTGGCGCACGTTGTGGGAGTTGACCCACACCATGCCGACGTCGAGCGCCTGCGCGAAGCGGTGCGCGCGAGCCACGTCGCGCGTCCAGACGTAGGCCGCGAGCCCGTAGTCGACGTCGTTGGCGACGGCGAGGGCCTCGGCCTCGTCGTCGAACGGGATGGCTGTGAGCACCGGCCCGAAGATCTCCTCGCGGGCGACGCGCATGCCCTGGGCCGCGCCCTTGAAGAGCGTCGGCAGGACGTACAGCCCGCCGAGCTCTGCGTGCGCGCGGCCGCCGGCGGCGACCTCCACCCCCTCGCTGCGCGCGACGTCGAAGTAGCCGCTGACCTTGGCGAGGTGGTCGGGGTGGACGAGGGGGCCGACCTCCGTGGCGGGATCGAACGGGTCGCCGACCCTGATGCTCCGGGCCCGCTCGGCGAGGGCGTCCGTGAGCTCCTCGTAGACCCCCCGCTGGATCAGGACGCGGCTGCCCGACGTGCACCGCTCGCCGTTGAGGCTGTAGATCATGAAGCTCACCGCGTCGAGGGCCCTCTTTAGGTCGGCGTCGTCGAACACGATGGCCGGGTTCTTGCCTCCCAGCTCGAAGTGCACCCGCTTGAGGGTCGGCGCGCCCTGCGCCATTATCTTGGCGCCCGTCGCGCTCTCGCCCACGAAGGCGATCGCCTTGATGGCTGGGTGCTCCGTCAGCGCCTTGCCGGCCGACTCGCCCAGCCCGTTGACGACGTTGAGCACGCCGGCAGGCAGCCCGGCCTCGAGAGCGAGCTGGGCCAGGCGCGCGCCCGAGAGGGGCGCCCACTCGGCCGGCTTGTGCACGACGGTGCAGCCCGCGGCCAGGGCCGGAGCGACCTTCCAGGTGGAGAGCATGAACGGCGTGTTCCAAGGCGTGATCACGCCCACGGGGCCGATCGGCTTGCGCGTCGTGTAGTTGAGCAGCTCAGGCGTCGGCAGGCTGCGGCCGTCGCGCGCCCCGGGCGCGCGCTCGGCGAAGAACCGGAAGTTCTCGGCTCCCCGCGCCGCCGCCTGCCGCATGTAGCGCAGCGGCTGCCCGGAGTCGGCGACCTCGAGCAGCGCGATCTCCTCCGCGTGCGCCTCGATGAGGTCGGCCAGGCGCATCAGCAGGCGCTTGCGCTCTCCCGGCTCGAGGCCGGCCCAGGCCGGGAAGGCTGCCGCTGCCGCGGCGGCGGCGTCGGCGACGTCGTCCGCGCTCCCGGCCGCCACCTGCGCCAGCTCGTCGCCGTCGGAAGGGCTGACGGTCGCGAAGGTGGCTCCGGAGAGGGCCGGGCGCCACTCGCCGCCTACCAGGTTGCCGACCAGCCCGCCGGCGGTCGAGCCGGCCAGGCGAGCGACGGCCTCGCGCGCCTCGCGCCGGGCCGACCCCGCGCCTGCGGTGGGCGCCTGCGAGCTCATCCCGCCGCTCCCGCGCCGGCGTCCAGGTCCTCCTCGGCGACGACGGGGTTGACGAGGGGCGGGAACTCGCCGATCTCGCACCTGATCGTGTCTCCGGCGTGGACGTGGCTGATCCCCTTGGGCGTGCCCGTGAGCAGGACGTCGCCGGGCCTCAGGGTCATGAACTCGCTCACGTAGGCGATCAGGTCGGCGACGCCGTGGATCATGTCGCGCGTGGTGCCCTCCTGCCGCAGCTCGTCGTCGACGAACGTGCGGATGCCGAGGTCCTGGGGATCTTGCACCGCGCTGGCCGGCACGAGGAACGGGCCCAGCGGCAGGAAGGTGTCGAAGTTCTTCGGCTTGATGGGCGGGCGGAAGTGGTCGATGACGAAGTCGCGGACGACGAGGTCGTTGGCGATCGTGTAGCCGCGGACGTGGTCGAGGGCGTCCTCGGCGCGCACGCGGCGGGCCGGGCGGCCGATCACGACGGCCAGCTCGGTCTCGTAGTGCATGAACCGGATGCCGCGAGGCCTCACGATCGCCTGGCCGTGCCCGACCAGCGCGTTGGCGAACTTGGGGAACAGCGCCGGCTGAGCGGGCTCGGCGAGGTCGAGCTCGGCGGCGTGGTCGCGGTAGTTGAGGGCGATCGCGATGATCGTGCGCGCGTCGACGGGCGGCAGCCACGTCATCTCGGCGGGGTCGAGGGGCTCGCCGGCCTCGGTGGTCAGCTCGCCGCCGGGGTGCAGCCGCGTGACGACCTCGCGGCCCCGGACGAGCGCGCGGCCCGTCAGGGTCTCGGTCACGCGCTCGCTCCCGCGGCCGCCCGCGCGTCGACGAGGCCGTAGCGCTCCAGCACGTCGACGAGCTTGGCCTCGTTCTCCGGCAGCATCGGTCCGAGCGGGAGCCGCCAGCGCGCCTCGCACAGGCCCATGAGCGAGAGCGCCGTCTTGAGGGGCACCGGGTTGACCTCGACGAACAGGACGTCGTTGAGCTCGAGCATCGCGTAGTGGAGGTCGCGGGCCTCGTTCCACCTGCCAGCGGCCGCGAGCTCGTAGATGCGCGCCACCTCGCGCGGCGCCACGACGCCGGTCGCGCTGATGTGGCCGCTGCCGCCCAGCGTGAGCATCGGGTAGGTCATCGTCTCGGCGCCGCAGTAGACGGCGAAGTCGCGGCCGGCCTCCACGAACGTGTACGAGACGTCGTCGAGGTTCTTCGTGGCGTGCTTGACGCCGACGACGTTGGGGTGATCGCGCCGCAGCCGCCCCATCGTCGCGGGCGCGATGTCCACGGCGGCCCTGCTCGGGATGTTGTAGAGGATCACCGGCACCTCCGGGTCGATGGCGGCGACCTCGGACGCGACGCGAGCGAAGTAGTCGTACAGGCTGTGCTGGTTGGGGCGCACGTAGTACGGGGCGATGACGAGCACGCCGTCGACGCCGAGCTCCACGGCGTGGCGCGTGAGGTCGAGGGTCTCGTCGATGTTGTTCGAGCCCGTGCCTGGCACGAACGGCACCCGTCCGCCCAGGCGGTCCTTGACGAACTCGACGACGGCCTTGCGCTCGTCGCGCGAGAGCGAGCTGGGCTCCCCCGTCGTGCCCGTGCACGACAGGCCGTGGCTGCCGTTCTCGATCTGGAACTCGATGAGCCGCTCGAGCGCGCCGTAGTCGACGCGCGCGTCCTCACCCGTGAAGGGCGTGGGCAACGGGACGATCGAGCCTCTGGGTACTCGCATGTTCCTCCCGGACGGGCCTGCGGCCCGCGGCTGGCGCGGGCGACGCTGACGGCAATGTCGATGCCTAGACCTTACGGCCTGCCCGGGAGGGGCTCAATCGTCTCCGCCTACAAGTATGGAGGTCGGAGTTGTCGGAACCTACTGTGCTCGATGCTCACGGTTACTTCAGGGCTTGCGGAACGCGTCCGGCCGGTCCCCCAGCCCCGCGAGCAGCCGCACGGTGGCCTCGGTGCCCTGGGTGAGCATGCTCACCCGGTAGAACTCGTTGGGCGCGTGCGGGCCGTTGTCGGGCTCGCTGAAGGCGTAGTAGAGGCACCAGATCCCCATCTCCGACTGGAACTGCTCGGCGATGGGCACGGTCCCGCCCGTCCACACCGGGAACGGGGCGCGCCCGAAGGAGGCCTCCATCGCCTCCGACGCGACCTCGAGCGCCGGGTGGTCGAGAGGCATCTGGTACGGCCGGCCGCTGCCCGGGAGCAGCCGCACGCTGGCCCTCACGCCGGGAGGGACGTGGCGCTCGACGTGGCGCTCGATCGCCTCGAACACGGCCTCCGGCTCCTGCCCCACCACCAGGCGGCAGGTGATCTTCGCGAACGCGCGGTTGGGGAGCACGGTCTTCACGCCCGCCCCCTGGTAGCCGCCCCCGATGCCGTTGATCTCGAGGGTAGGGCGCACCGAGCGGCGCTCCTCCGGCGTGTAGTCGGGGTCGCCCCACCAGGCCTCGAGGCCGAGCCCGGCGAGCTCTCCCGCCTCGTCGACCGGCGCCTCCGCGATCGCTCGCCTGACGTCGTCGGCCAGGGGAGGCACGCC
>JBIQIQ010000159.1:0-4999 GCA_044507975.1 Deinococcaceae bacterium | reverse complement strand
GCGCGGCGGGCGTCAGGCCGTCTGCCCGGCGTGCACCCCCTCGGCGACCTCCTCCACGAGCTTGCGCGTGAACGCGGCCAGGTCGGCCGGCTTGCGGCTCGTCACCAGGCCCTGGTCCACGACCACCTCCTGGTCGACCCAGCTCCCGCCGGCGTTCTCGATGTCGGTCCGCAGGCTCGGGTACGACGTGAGCTGCCGGCCCTCGAGGACGCCGGCCTCGACCAGCACCCATGGCCCGTGGCAGATCGCGGCCACGGGCTTGCCGGCCTCGAAGAACGAGCGCACGAACCGCACGACGTCCTCCTCCATCCGCAGTCGGTCCGCGCCCACGGTGCCGCCTGGCACCACCACGGCGTCGTAGTCGCCCTCCCGAGCGTCGCCGTAGGCGACGTCCACGTCGTACTCCGCTCCCGGCTCCAGGTCGTTGTTGCGGGTCGTTGCCTTGCCCTCCTTCGGGCCCACCAGCACCGTGTCGGCTCCGGCCTCGAGGACGGCCCGCATCGGCTCGACGAGCTCGATGTCCTCGGTACCCTTCTCGGCGATCAGGAAAGCCACCTTCTTGCCAGTCAGGTCGTGCGCCATGGTCACCTCCGTGGCCGCGAAGGTAGGCGTGGGCGCCATGAGGAGGGTGGGTCAAGGCCTAGGAGCTCGTAGGGCCTTCGCCCCCGAGCCATGCGGACACGGCCTCCCGGGCATGGGTGTAGCCGACGGCGATCGTCTCCTCGTGGTGGTCGAACTCGAGCGACGTGACCGTGCTCGAGGGGTAGGTGACGACGAGGTCGGCGTGGCGGCCAGCCTCGTCGAGGAGCCTCTTGCTCGCCAGCGAGGTGGCCCGCATCAGCGTCCCCAGCAGGCTGGGCGCCCTCACCTTCCGGCCGAGGGGCAGGAGCTTCGAGCGCAGCACCGACCAGCCGGAGACGTCGTCTCCGAACGACATCGGCTTGCCGGCCTCCTTGCCTCCGTAGGCGTTCGAGGCGATGACGCGGCCGGCGCCCAGGTAGCCCCGCAACAGGTCGGCGGGAAGGTTGTTCATCACGCCGCCGTCGACGAGCACCTCCGCCCCGTCCTCCGCCAGCAAGGGCGTGAACACCCCGGGGATCGCGGCGGACGCCCTGACGGCTCGCCACAGCGGCCCGCGGTCGTGCACCCGCAGCTCGGCGGCGGTCAGGCTGGCCGAGACGCAGGCGAACGGGATCCACAGGTCCTCGATCTGCGTCTGGGCTCCGAGGATCGACCGCAAGGTCTCGTTCACGCGCTGCGAGCGGGTCAGCGCCACGAGCGGCAGGGTGCGGTCCATCAGCTGCTTCCTGTCACCGAAGCGGCCGGCCAGCTTCGCGCACTCGGCGGCGTCGAGGGAGACGGCGTACGCCGCGCCGATGACCGCGCCCATCGAGGTCCCGAACACGACGTCGATGGGCACGCCGCTCTCCTCGAGCGCCCGGAACAAGCCGATGTGCACGTAGCCGCGCGCGCCGCCGCCCGAGAGGGCGAGCCCCACCGCTCGTCCGCCGACGCGTCGGGCCAACCGGTCGAGGTCGGCGGCCACGCCGAGCCGCACGTGGTGATGGGCCCGCGGTTCGAGCGCCTTTAGCCAGCGCGCCGTGCCCGAAGGCATGGCGGTGTCGTCCGGGTGGACGACAACGAGCTCGGTCGGCAGGGCAGGCGATGGGGCCGGCAGCGCCTGGTCGGCGGCCCCGACCACGAGTAGGGCGGTGTCGGCCAGGTCGAGGCAACGGTCGGTCCAGGGGGTGCGCTCCGGGTCGGCGACGAGGAGAACGTGGTCGTGGGACCTCAGCAGCTGCTCCAGCCACATCGCCAGGGCGGGCGCGAGCTCCTCACCCTTGCCGACCTGCGCGACCCCGCTCCTGCCGAAGCGCTCGTCCACCCAGCCGCTCGACAGCACGAGCGCCTTCCCCCACTCTCCGAGGCGCTCTCCCAGCGCCCGCGCCACGCCGTCGACGGGCGCGCCTTCCGAGGCCGGCAGCAGCACGACGCGCGCTCCCGCTACCCCGCCGAAGCCCGCGTGGCCCTGCCCGTCGATCAGGTCGGCGGCCAGCCGCGCCATGAACCTCGGGCTGGCGGCAGCCTCCGCCGCCTCGAACGCCACGACGTCCGTTTCCCGCGACGCGACCACCTCGTGGCGCCTCTCCCTGCCGCCCACGACCGCCGCCTCGCCGACGACGGCGCCGCGGCCTGCGGTGCGCGGGCGCTCGCCGACTCCTCCCCTCACCTCGAGGCGTCCCGAGACGACGAGGTAGACGTCCTGGGCAGCGTCCCCGGGGGAGTAGAGCACCTCGCCGCGGGAGAGGCGCAGCCACCTGCCGCGGCCCTGCCAGGCCAACAGTTCCGCGTCGGTCGCAGCCCCGAACCTGTCGGCGAGCAACGGCGCGAGCTGAGCTCGCTCGAGCCTAGGCCGCGCGACGGCGTGCGCGGCCTCGAGGAGCGAGGGGTGGTCGGCGGCCAGGTGCTCGAACTCGGCCCGGTCGAGGCGCCAGAGGCCGGCTCCCGCCTCCCCGGCCACGACCGTGGCGCTGCGCTCCGGGGCGGTGATCAGCGCCATCTCGCCGACGACGGCGCCGGGCGTCAGGGTGTCGATCCTCGCCCCGTCGACCTCGACCCTGAGATCGCCGCTGTCCAGCAGGCACATGAAGTCGCCAGGTTCCCCCTGACGCATCAGCAGCGCGCCAGGTTCGAGGACGATGCGCTCGAGGCACCCGGCGAGCGCGTCGAGGTCGGTGGCGCTAAGGCCCGAGAAGATCGTGACGTCACGGAGGCGACGCCTCACGTCATCTGTTGGTGATGTCAAGGCGGCCCCTCGCGGTCCATGTCAGGACGACGCCACAGTAGCAGCCGCGACGCCCCTGCGCCTGCGCTAGCCTGTGCGGGTGAACGAGATGCTGACCGCCGCCGAGGCGAGGCGCGTCTTCCTGCACGCGCAGGGGTTGGCGCGGCGACGGCCCGCGGGGAGCGTGGGAGAGCGCCGGTTCCGCGACTACCTGCAGCGACAGGGCGTGCTCCAGATCGACAGCGTCAACGTGCTCGCCCGGGCCCACTACATGCCGCTCTTCTCGCGCTACGGGCCCTACGACCAGGCCGACCTCGACCGCTACCTCTGGTCGTCGGGCGAGACCTTCGAGCACTGGGGCCACGAGGCCTCCGTCATGCCCCGTGACCTGCTCCCCACCATGCGCTTCCGCATGGAGTTCCTCGCGGGCCAGTGGGCGAAGTACTTCGCGAAGCAGCCCCACCGCCACAAGCCCGAGCTGTTCGACGCGGTCGAGAGCCACCTCCACGAGCACGGCCCCTTGCTGCCCAAGGACCTCGCCCATCTCGAGGAGCGCGAGGGGCGCAGGGGGAGCTGGTGGGACTGGAGCGACACCAAGCTCGCCCTCGAGTACCTGTTCATGACGGGGCGAGCGGCGGTAGCCGGCCGCCCCGCCTTCCAGCGCCTCTACGGCTCGCCCGCCAAGGTCTGGGGCGAGGCCGCCTGCCTGCCGGCGCCCGCCAAGCGCGAGGCCCAGCAGGCCCTCTTCGACAGGGCCCTGGAGGCCAGCTGGATCGGCACGGTCGCCGACATCGGCGACCACTTCCGGATCAAGCCGCAGGAGGCGAGGCCCTTGGCGGAGTCCGCCGTAGCGCGTGGCATCGCGAGCTGGGTGGAGGTAGAGGGGTGGAAGGAGCGAGCCCTCCTCCACCGGAGCGCCGAGGACCCGGGGCGCGCCACCGGGGCGGCGCTGCTCTCTCCGTTCGACCCGGCCTGCTGGTACCGCGACCGGCTCCTGCGGCAGTTCGGCATGGAGTACCGCATCGAGATCTACACGCCGGCGCACAAGCGCGTCTACGGTTACTACACCCTCCCATTCCTGCTGGGCGACCAGATGGTCGCCCGCGTCGACCTGAAGGCGGAGCGCAAGGCGTCCGAGCTGCGCGTCCTCTCCTCGTGGGCGGAGGAAGGCGCCGCTCCCGGCGCCCGCAAGCGCTCCGAGGCCGAGGTCGCCACCGCCCTCGCCCGCGAGCTGCGGCTCATGGCCGTGTGGCTGGGGCTGAGCGCGGTGGTGGTCTCGCCAGAGGGGACGCTAGCGTCGGCGCTGGCCCGCGAGGTCGCGGTGGCCGCCACGTGAGCGACGCCGTGCTCGCCCGCAACCGCCTGATGCTCACGGCGCGCGACGAGATGGACCGGCGCTACCGCGAGGAGCTCGACGTGAGGAGCCTGGCCGGTCTGGTGAGCATGTCGGAGGCCCACTTCATCCGCACCTTCAAGGAGGTCTACGCCGAGACGCCGCACCGCTACCTCCAGCGCCGCCGCGTCGAGCGGGCCATGTACCTCTTGAGGGAGCAGGGCACCAGCGTCACCGACGTCTGCTTCGACGTCGGCTTCAACAGCCTCGGCACCTTCAGCCGCACGTTCAAGGAGATCGTCGGCGTCTCCCCCGCCGCGTACCGCCAGGGGACCGGGCCGGCGGCGGTGCCGTCCTGCTTCATCTCCTCGTGGACGCGGCCGAGCAGTTTCGGAGAAGCGCCGCCGGCTCGGCCTCCCTACAGTGACGTCATGGCCGCACGGGACGACACCGAGAGCCCCGAGGCCGCGGAGGCGAGAACGTGATCAAGGGCATCAACATCTCCCACGTATGGGTCTTCGACCAGGACGAGGCGATGGACTTCTACGTCGGCAAGCTCGGGCTCGAGGTGAGCGCCGACGTCGACCTGGGCGCGATGCGCTGGCTGACGGTACGGCCCAAGGGACAGCCAGACCGCGAGGTGCTCCTCGAGCTGGTCGCGCCGCCGAGCGTCGACCCCGAGGCCGCCGCGACGATCAAGGAGGTCGTCTCCAAGGGCGCCTCCGGCTTCTCGATCGGCTTCGTGACCGACGACGCCAGGGCTGCCTGCGAGGACCTCAGGGCCAAGGGCGTGACCATCCGGGAGGAGCCGGAGGACCGGCCCTACGGCATCGACTTCGCGATCCGCGACCCGTTCGGCAACCACATCCGCATCGTCGAGC
>JBIQIQ010000158.1:0-5033 GCA_044507975.1 Deinococcaceae bacterium | reverse complement strand
GGCATAAGCCAACGGATTTACAGTCCGTCCCCTTTAACCACTCGGGCACCTACCCGTGCCCCGCGCTCGGCCGCGGCAGGAAGTTCTTGCCGCTCGCCGCCTCCTCTCGGAGACGGCTTGGCGCCTTGCGTGGAGCCACCCATCGGAATCGAACCGACAACCTTCCGATTACAAGTCGGATGCTCTACCGATTGAGCTAGGGTGGCAGCCGAGCCGCAGACCCGAAGAGTAAACGTAGCATGTGTTCCGGCCCAGAGTCAAGGCCGTCCTGGACGGCGATAACCGCGGATCGGGCGCACCCGGGAGCCGCCCGGGGGCGCGGCCGAACGAGCGCTCTCAGACCGCCTGTGCCAACGGGCCGCCTCCCCGCCCCAGGGGCCTTCTCCCGGACGCTCACCGCCGCGCGGCGAGGGGCACCCGGCCTGCTAGCATCGGAGCGGAGGTGACCATGCCAAAGATCGGGACCATCGGGATCATGGAGCTGCTGATCATCCTGGTGCTGGTCCTCCTCATCTTCGGACCGCGCCGCCTGCCCGACATGGCCAAGGGCCTCGGTCAGTCGGTCCGCGAGTTCCGCAAGGGCCTGCGCGACATGCGCAAGGACATCGAGGATGAGGATCAGACCGTCAAGTCGGCGCCCGTGAGCGCCGCCACCACGCAGCCGCCCGCCGAGCCGGCTGCCGACGGCGAGAGCGCCTGACCGAGACGAGGCCGGTAGGCGGGGCTGGATAGATGACGCTCATCGAGCACTTCGAGGAGCTGCGCAAGCGGCTCTTCATCGCGCTGGGGGCCTGGGTCGTCGGCTCGGGCGTGGCGTTCGCGTTCCGCTTCGTCATCCTCGACTGGCTCAAGGAGCCGCTGCCGGCGTCGATGACGCTGAACTACTTCAGCGTGCTCGAGCCCTTCACGGTCTCGATGCAGATCGCGTCGTTCTTCGGCCTCGTGCTCGCGTCTCCCGTCGTGATCGGACAGGTATGGGGCTTCGTCGCGCCCGGGCTCCTGCCGGAGGAGCGGCGCTACGCCGTCCCCTTCATCCTCTTCTCCGCCCTGGCCTTCGCCGCCGGCGCGGCGTTCTCCTACTACGTCGTGCTGCCCTTCACCATCCCCATGCTCCTCGGCTTCCTCGGCAGCGAGGCCGTCGGCCTGCTCTCCATCGGCCGCTACATCTCGACCATCCTCATGCTCATGGGGGTGTTCGGCCTGATGTTCGAGATGCCCGTGCTGGGCTTCCTCTTCGCGCGCATCGGCATGCTCACCCACCGCGGGCTCGTCACGGCCCGCCGGTGGTCGATCGTGGGCGGCGTGGCGCTGGCCGCCGTCATCACCCCGACCGGTGACCCCTTCAACCTCGCCCTGGTGGCCATCCCGCTCGTCGTGCTCTTCGAGGTCACGGTCGTCGTCGTCCGGTTCAGCGAGCGTAGTATCAGGGATGCCCGCGACCATACAGAGCCTTCGCGCACGTATTGACGACCTGAACCTCCAGGTCCTGGAACTCCTGTCCGAGAGGGCGCGCGTCGCCTCGGAGATCGGGGCGCTGCAGGCGTCGGCCGGCATGTCGCAGTACGACCCGGTCCGGGAGCAGCAGATGCTCGACGCCCTGGTCGCGGCCAACGCGGGCCCCTTCGACGCCGCCACGATCAAGGCCCTATTCAAGCAGGTGTTCCAGGCCTCGATGCAGCTCTCCGAGCGTGAGGAGAACAGGCACTACCTCATGTCGCGCGCCCGGCAGAGCCAGGACACCGTCGTCGCGGTCGGCGACGTCCAGCTCGGCAGCGGGCGCCCACCCGTGCTGATCGCCGGGCCCTGCGCGATCGAGTCGCGTGAGCAGGTCTTCGCCGTCGCCGCGCGCGCGGCCGAGCGGGGCGTGCGCCTCTTCCGCGGCGGTGCGTACAAGCCGCGCACCGACCCGTACAGCTTCCAGGGCCTGGGCGAGGACGGCCTCGTCCTCGGGCGCGAGGCCTGCGACGCCCACGGCCTGAGGTTCGTCTCCGAGATCGTCAGCGCCCGTGACCTGCCGCTCTTCGAGGAGTACGTCGACGTGCTGCAGGTGGGAGCCAGGAACATGCAGAACTTCCCGCTGCTCAAGGCGGTGGGGCGGAGCCGCAAGCCGGTCCTGCTCAAGCGCGGCCTCGCCGCCACCGTGGAGGAGTGGCTCATGGCGGCCGAGTACCTCCTCTCCGAGGGCAACCCGAACGTGATCCTCTGCGAGAGGGGCATACGGACGTTCGAGCGCTACACGCGCAACACGCTCGACGTCTCGGCCGTCGCGCTGGCCAAGCTCGAGTCGCACCTGCCGGTCGTCGTCGACGTCACCCACTCCGGCGGCCGCCGCGACCTGCTGGTCGCGCTCACGAAAGCCGGCCTGGCGGTCGGCGCCGACGGCATCATGATCGAGGTGCACCCGAACCCGGCGGTGGCGCTCTCCGACCAGAAGCAGCAGGTCGACTTCGACGCCTTCGACGACTACCTCGAGGGCGTCGCGTACGCCGAGTCGCTCTCGCGCGAGCGCCTCGAGCTCGTCGGCTTCGCGGCACAGAGGTAGCCCCCAGGTGGCCGGCCTCGACGACCTGCTGGGCCTCGTGTTCCGGGCGGTGGACGCCTCGCCTGCCTACGAGCCGCAGCGCTGCCTGGTCGTCACGCGGGCCTCGAACGCCGCCTGCCGGGAGTGCGTCGACGCCTGCCCTCACGACGCGGTGCGGGTGGTGGCCATGCGCGTCGAGATCGACCCTGTCGACTGCACCGGTTGCGGGTTGTGCGTGCGCGCCTGCCCGTCGGGAGCTCTCGAGCAGCGGGTCGGCCTCGCCGCCGCGGCGCCGGCGCGGTGCTCGAAGGTCGCCGGCACCTCCCAGAGCGTGGCATGCCTGGCCAAGCTCTCCCCCACCGACCTGCTCCACCTCGCCGACGCCGGCGGGAACGTCACGCTCGGACGCGGCGCCTGCGAGAGCTGCCGCATCGGGGGCCCGTCGGTGCCGGCCGCGGTGGACGAGGCCGCCGCCCGAGCGCGGGCGCTGGCGGCCGCGCTCGGCGGCTCGCTCACGGTGGAGGTGCGGCGCACCGAGCGGCTCGACCAGGTCGGAGCCGGCACCCGCCTCAGCCGCAGAGCCCTGCTGGCTGGTGGGCTGAGGGAGGCGGGGAGCGCGGCGGCCGAGGCGCTCGCCCCCCTCGAGCGGCTGCTGCCCGGGCCCGACGCCGAGCCGGGCCTCAAGGACGTGCCGCGCGAGCACGCCAGGGTCGTGACCGCGCTGCGCGCGGCGGATCCCCCGCCCGAGACGGCGGTCCCGTTCCGCCTGCCGCGCGTCGCGGACGGCTGCATCCTCTGCCCGCTCTGCACCAAGGCCTGCCCCACCGACGCGCTGCGGCGCGAGCTCGGGCCCGAAGGCGGCGAGCTGCTCCTCGACCCCGAGCGCTGCGTGGGCTGCGACGCTTGCGTCCCGGCCTGCCCGGTGAACGTGATCAGCATGGACGACGTCATCGCGTGGAGCGAGGTCCGGTCCGGCGAGCAGGTCGCCTACTCCTCGCAGCGGGACGAGGGGCCGATCGGCGCTTTCCACCGCTGAAACCCTAGGGCCCCTTGAGCGCGCCTTCACGCTGGGGTCAAGGCGGCTCACCGTCACGCCGGCCCGCTCCGGGAGCGGCGTAACATGGCGCATGACGGTCGACTCCTGGGTCCTCGAGGCCATCGAGTCAGGCGGTGCCAAGGGCCTCACGGTGCGCCAGGTGCAGCGGCACATCGACGAGAAGCACTTCGAGGAGCTCGCGATGGACACGCTCGAGGCGTCGCTGGCCTCGCTCCTCGAGGCTGGCCGCATCACCAAGGACGGCGATAGGTATCATCCGGCGAAGCGCACCTCGAAGGAGGACGCGCTCAAGAAGCTGTTCGGGGACGCGTAAGCACTACCCCCAGGGAGCCGAGATGACCACCGCATCCGTCAAGACCGGCGCGGCCGCGCCGTCGACAAGGGACTTCTACGACGTCGACGCCCTCTATACGGCCGAGGAGCGGATGATCCGCGACTCGGTGCGCGAGTACGTGCGCGCCGAGATGCTGCCGCACGTCGGAGAGTGGTGGCTGGAGGGGATCTTCCCGGAGGACCTGCCGCGGAAGTTCGGCGCGATCGGCGCCCTCGGCGTGACCTTGCCCGAGCGCTACGGGGGCGCCGAGGCGAGCTACAGCGCCTACGGGCTCGTGTGCCGCGAGATCGAGTACGTCGACTCTGGCATGCGCTCGTTCGTCAGCGTGCAGTCCTCGCTGGTCATGTACCCGATCCACCGCTGGGGCAGCGACGCCCTGAAGGACGAGTGGCTCCCGCGGCTCGCCTCGGGAGAGGCGATCGGCTGCTTCGGCCTGACCGAGCCCGACGCCGGCTCCGACCCGGGTTCCATGCGCACGCGCTGCCGCCGGGTGGGCGACGAGTACGTCATCACGGGCGTCAAGCGTTGGATCACCTCGGGCACACGCGCAGACGTTGCCATCGTCTGGGCCAAGGACGAGGGCTCCGGCGAGGTCCTCGGCTTCGTCGTCGAGACCGACCGCGAGGGCTTCAGCGCGCTCGACATCAAGACGAAGGCCTCCATGCGCGCCTCGGTCACCTCGGAGCTCTACCTCGACGAGGTCGTGGTGCCGGCGGCCAACCGCTTGGACGTCGCCGGCCTGCGCGGCCCGCTGGCGTGCCTCAACCAGGCGCGCTTCGGCATCGCGTTCGGCGTCCTGGGGGCTGCGCAGGCCTGCTTCGAGGAGGCCGCCGCCTACGCGGCCGACCGCATCGTCTTCGGCGTCCCGCTGGCCAGCAAGCAGATCGTGCAGTCGGACCTCGCCGACATGCTCTCCGAGATCACCAAGGGCAGCCTGCTCGCCTACCGCCTCGGGAGGCTCAAGGAGGAGGGCCAGGACCACCCCTCGCGCGTCTCGCTGGCCAAGCGCGACAACTGCCGCTCGGCCCTCGACGTCGCTCGGCGGGCCCGCGACATGCTCGGCGGTAACGGCATCACCACCGAGTACGCCGCGATCAGGCACATGCTCAACCTCGAGACCG
>JBIQIQ010000157.1:0-5080 GCA_044507975.1 Deinococcaceae bacterium | reverse complement strand
AGCTCCCTGGCGCGCTCGGGGTCGTAGGCGTAGCCTTCGACGTCGGCGCCGGGGATGTCCGGGGGCAGCACGCCGAGCGTGGCCGGCACGCGGGCGCCCTCCATGAGCACGTCCCAGATCAGCTCGCGGTCGATGGCGTGGTTGAAGGCCTGCCGCAGGGCCGGGTTGTCGGCGAACGGCGGCTCGTCCATCTTGAAGCCCCAGTAGCGCACGTTGAGGCCGGGCTGCTCGTGGTACTCGTCGGCGAACTCCGCCTTGACCGTGTTGAGCTGGCCGCTGGGGAAGTTGAAGAGCACGTCGAGGTCGCCCTCGCGGTACATGAGCAGCTCGGTGGTGGCCTCCGGCACGTTGACGAAGCGCACGCCCTCGAGGAGCGGGTAGCCGGCCTCCCAGTAGTCGGGGTTCGCCGTGAGCACGAGCTCGTCGTCACGGTTCCAGTGGTCGAAGACGAACGGCCCAGTGCCGACCGGCCTGTTGCTGAGGTCGGCGCCGAGGGCGTCCAGAGCCTCCTGCGGCACGACGTAGGCGTTGATCAGGTCGATGAGGAAGCGGTGGTTCGGCTGGGCGAGGGTCAGCTCGATCGTGTAGTCGTCGATGACCCGCATGCCGCTGACGCTGTCCGCCTCGCCGGCCAGGTACTCCGGGGCGCCTGCGAGGGCGCTCAGGTACTCGGGGTGCTGCGAGATGCTCGTGTCCTCCGTGAGGTACCGGAGGAAGGACCACTCGACGTCGCTGGCCTTCATCTCGCGGTCCTCGTAGGTCACGCCGGCGACGTCGTGGAACAGGACGCCCTCGCGCAGGTGGAAGGTGTAGGTGAGGCCGTCCTCGCTGATGTCCCAGGACGTGGCGAGGGCGGGGATGACCTCCGCGGTCTCGCCGTCGAGTGTGGTGAGCCCCTCGTAGACGTTGACCAGGATGCGGCGCGTGGCGACCGTGGTGGAGCGCCACGGGTCGAGGTGCTCGGGGTCGGCGCTCATCGGGTAGTCGAAGGTCCCCTGGGCGACCGCGGTGCTCGCCAGCAGCAGACCGGCCAGTGCCAGCAGAACGTAACGCCTTAACTGCATCTGTGCTCCTCCCATGCTTCGTTGCCTCTTCCCCAGGCTCCACCTCGGCCGCGGCCCGGCGGCATCGATGCCGGTGGACTCCGTTCGTGCCTGGAGGTCTGCGAAGTCTACTAGATAGAGTCGGCGACGCGCCCTAATCGTTCGGAGGTCCTCCCGCTTCCAGGCGTATCCTCTGAGGATGAACCGCTCCGACGTGATCGTCGTAGGGGCCGGCATCGTGGGCCTCGCGACGGCGCACGCGCTCCTGAAGCGCCGCCCGGACCTCTCCGTCACCGTGCTCGAGAAGGAGCCGGAGGTGGCCAGGCACCAGACCAGCCACAACTCCGGCGTCGTCCACTCGGGCATCTACTACCGGCCGGGCACCCTGCGAGCCCGGTTGTGCGTCGCCGGCGTCGCGAACATGCGCGACTTCTGCGCCGAGCACGCCATCGCCTATCAGGAGGTCGGCAAGGTCGTCGTCGCCACGAGCGAGGCAGAGCGGCCGCGCCTGAAGGCCCTCTTCGACCGCGGGCTGGCCAACGGCGTGCCGGGGCTCGAGCTGATCGGGCCCGAGCGCATCCGCGAGATCGAGCCGCACGCCGCAGGGCTCGAGGCGATCTACTCGCCGCGCACGGCGATCGTCGACTTCCCCGGGGTCGCGCGCCGCCTGGGCGAGCTGTTCGTGGAGCGAGGCGGCGAGCTCCGCACCGGGGTGGCTGTCGAGGGCATCAAAGCCACCGGCGGAGGCGTGACGGTGTCGACCGACCACGGGCCCGTCGAGGCCCGCTACGTGATCACCTGCGCGGGCGTCCAGGCCGACCGCATCGCGCGCATGGCCGGCGCCGACGTCTCGGACGTGCGGATCGTGCCCTTCCGTGGGGAGTACTACCACCTGCGGGAGGACAAGGGGTACCTCGTCAAGGGTCTGATCTACCCCGTTCCCGACCCAGGCCTGCCGTTCCTCGGCGTCCACCTCACGCGCACCGTCTCCGGCGAGGTCGAGGCGGGGCCGAACGCCGTGTTCGCGTTCTCGCGCGACGGCTACGACCCCTTCGACGTGCGCCTGGCCGACGTCGCCGACGCGGTCGCCTTCCCCGGCCTGTGGGCGATGGCGGGCCGTTTCTGGAAGGTCGGCGCCTACGAGCTCTACCGGTCGTTCTCCAAGGCCGCCTTCGTAGAGGCCCTTCGGCGCCTCGTGCCAGACATCGGCATGGCCGACGTCTACCGCGGCGGCGCCGGCGTCCGCGCGCAGGCGCTCGGCAGGGACGGGAAGCTGCTCGACGACTTCGTCATCCGCGAGAGCCCCCGGGCGCTCCACGTGATCAACGCCCCCTCGCCGGCAGCCACGGCGAGCCTCGCGATCGCGGAGCACCTGGTCGACCAGGCCGTCGAGCGCTTCGGGGTCTGAGGCACCACGGTAGCCGGAACCTACCGGACTAGGGCCAGGGTCGCCCTGGTTCGCCGCTCTCCGCCTTCCAAGGGGGGTCGCGGGAGCCCTCTTCGAGTATCCCGCCATCGGGATACTCGTCCAAGGGTGTTCGACGTCGCGAGAGCGGCGGCTAACGTCTTCGCGACGCACGAGCAGGAAAGACGACTATCTCGCTGAGGGGATACTCGAAGAGGGGATCTCGCAGAGGCCACGCCCGCACCGGGCACCGCTCGAGCCTCACCGTGAGCTCGGTACGGTTCAGTCGTCCCAGAGCGCAACCAACGCCCCGCGCGCGGCGTCGACCAGGCCGAGGTCGGTGAGCTTGAGCTCGGGGATCACCGCCAACCCGAGGAAGCTGAGCGCCATGAAGGGCGCTGGCAGCGTCACGCCCAGGGACGCGGCTGCGCGGTCGAGGTCATCGAGGGCCGCCGCCACCTCCGGAAGCGGCCTGTCGGTCACCAGACCCGCGATCGGCAACGCCAGCTCGGCGAGCACTCGACCGTCCTCCACGGCGACGAACCCGCCGCCCAGCTCGCCGAGCCGGCGGCAAGCGGCGAGCATGTCACCGTCGTCGACGCCGACGACCATGACGTTGTGGTGGTCGTGCCCCACGCTGGACGCCAACGCGCCGCGGCGCAGCTCGAAGCCGCGCGCGAGGCAGACCGCGACGCCGCCGCCGCGGCCGTGCCGTTCGACGCAGGCGAGCTTGGCGAGGTCGTGCTCCGGGTCGGCGACCGCGCGGCCGTCGACCACCTTCGGGACCACCAGCTCGGACCCCGTCACGATCCGGTTGGGCAGCGCAACCAGGCAGCGCGCACGGGTCCGACCCTCAGGCACCGGCAGGCCGAACGACGCGCGGTCGAGCGGCGGCAGGCGCAGGGTGCCCCGCACCGCCCCGTCGTCGGGCTGGAAGGCCAGTGGCTGCGGCAAGGTGGCGCCCTCCGCTGCCACCAGGGTCCCGTCCTTGTAGACGCGGGTGGCCTCGAACCCCTCGAGCGACCTCACGACGACCAGGTCGGCGAAGTAGCCGGGCGCCACGGCGCCGCGGCGCGGCAGGCGGAAGTGCAGCGCGTGGTTGTAGCTGGCGCAGCGCACGGCGTAGGCCGGGTCGGCGCCGCCGGCGATCGCCGCGCGCACCGCGTGATCGACGCCGCCCTCGGCGAGCAGGTCGGAGGGCAGCCGGTCGTCGGTGACGAAGCCGACGCGGTCGCCATGGCGCGGGTCCACCAAGGGCAGCAGCGCCTCCAGGTCGCGCGTCACCGAGCCCTCGCGCGCCATCAGGTAGGCCCCGGCCTTCAGCTTCTCGCGGCCCTCCTCGAGGCTCGTGCTCTCGTGGTCGGACGCGATGCCGGCGGCCAGGTAGGCCTGGAGGTCGCGGCCCGTGACGCCGGGAGCGTGACCCTCCGCCGGGACGCCGCGCGCCGCCGCCAGGGCCGCCTTGGCCAGCGCGAAAGCGTCGCCGGCGACGACGTCGGGGAAGCTCATGATCTCGGCCACGCCGACGACCCTGGGGTGGTCCATGAGCCTCTGCATCTCGGGGAGGCCGAAGTCGGCCCCTGTCGTCTCCAGCGACGTGCTCGGCACGCACGACGGCACGGTTACCCAGACGTCGAGCGGCAGGTGAGCGGCCGTGTCGAGCAGCCACCGCACGCCGGCCTCGCCGGCCACGTTGGCGATCTCGTGCGGGTCGCAGACGACCCCGGTGACGCCGCGCGGCACGAGCGCATGGGCGTAGGCAGCGGGCGTCACCAGCGACGACTCGAGGTGCACATGCCCGTCGATGAGTCCGGGTGCGACGCAGGCGCCGCGCAGGTCGACGACCTCTCGCGCGCCCGTCAGGCCAGACCCTACCGCCGCGATCAGCCGACCGGCCACCAGCACGTCGGCCTCGTAGACCGCGTTGGTGAACACGTCGACGACCCTGCCCCCGGTGAGGAGCAGGTCGCCGGGCTCGCGGCCGGCCGCGGCGGCCACGGCCGCGGCCACCTCGGCTGGGGTGGGTAGTGTCGGTGTGTCGGCGGCCCTAGGCACGCCGCGGCTCACCGATCGGCCAGCGGGGAAGCGCTCTTGGCGGTGTCACGCGTGTAGTAGGGGTTCTCGCCGGCGTCGTGGTCGGTGGCGTCCTTGACGGCCGTGATTTCGGGCACGTGCTCGCTGAGGATGCGGACGATGCCCTGCTTGAGCGTGACGTCGGCCGCCCCGCAGCCCTGGCACCCTCCGCCGAAGCGGATGTAGGCGACGCCGTCCCGCACGCCATCGAGAGCGACGGTGCCGCCGTGTCCGGCGACGCCGGGGTTGACGTGCACGTCGAGCACGTCCTGAACCTTCTGCGCGACGGGGTCGTCCCACTTGGGGCTCGCGAAGTACACCTTGAAGCCCGACTGCATGACGCCCTCGACGAAGTCGACAGTGCCCCCATCCAGGGCCTTGGCCGACATCGGGTCGAGGTAGACCTCGAACGCGCCCTCGTCCTGGACGCGGTCGTTGGCCTGCTTGTCGGTGGGCTTGACGAGCCACAGGCGCTGCTCCGCGCGCGTGCCGGCGATGCGGAGAGCACCGACGCCCTGCGCGGCCTGCGCCTGCATGAACTTGAGGACGCGTTGCTTCG
>JBIQIQ010000156.1:0-5244 GCA_044507975.1 Deinococcaceae bacterium | reverse complement strand
CGAAGGGCTGGGGGCGCGGCCGATCGAGACGACGCCGGAGAAGCACGACGACCTCGTGGCCGCCGTCAGCCACCTCCCCTATCTCGCGGCCGTCGCCTTGACGACGCTGCTCGACGAGGGCGAGGACCGCGCGCTCAAGGCGCTGCTAGCGGCCGGCGGGTTCCGCGACCTGACCCGCGTAGCCAGCGGTGATCCCCGCATGAGCCGCGACATGGTCGCGGACAACGCCGGCCCGGTCAGGGAGGCGCTGCGCGCGTTCCGGAGCGCGCTGGCCGAGCTCGAGGAGGCCCTCGACGACCCCGTCGAGCTGCTGGCGCGGGCCGCGGCGGCCAAGCGCTCGCGCGACGCCGTGCCGGTGGTCAAGCGCGGCCTGCTCGCCTCGCGCTGGGAGCTGGTCGCCGCCGTGCAGGACCGGCCCGGGGAGTTCGCGCGCATCACCGCCGCCCTCGCCGAGGCCGGCGTCAACATCAAGGACCTCGAGGTGCTGGGCGTGCGGGAGTCTGGCGGCGCCGTGCGGCTCGCCTTCGAGGACCCGGCCTCGCAGGAGGCGGGCAAGCGCGCTCTCGAGGCCGTCGGCTACCGGGTTCGCACCCGCAACGGGGGCTGATCAAGGCCCGATCCCGTACGGGCCGCCCACCGCTCAGGCCGCGGAGGGATAGCTCGGCAGATCATGGCCAGACGACAGGGCTTAGCCTTGTCAGCGTGACCTCGCCGCGAGACGTCCTCTTCGACCTGGCCGTGAACAGGGCCGCCGAGTACGCGGCGCGCCTCGGACTACCGCCAGGCGATGCCGTGCGCACGCGCCAGGGCCTCGAGGTCTGGTACCTCAAGACGCGCTTCGCCTACCGCGTGCCGCTGGAAGACGTGGCGGAGGCGGTGGCGGCCCGGCCCGCGGCACCCGACGCTGTGTGGGCGGGCGGGCAGGTGGGCACGTGGTCCACGGCGGCGGGCGATCCCAAGTAGCGTTCCGCACGAGCCGGACCGTGCGACGATGGCAGGCGTGGGCAAGAAGGCCAGGCGCAGACCGCCGCCGAAGCCGTCGCCGGAGCGCAGGCGCGAGCTCGAGGAGCGGGCATGCAAGAGCAAGACGCGCTACCGCAGCGCGCGCGAGGCGCTGGACGCGCAACAGTACGTCAGGCTGGCCTACGACAACGAGAAGGGTGTCTACGAGTGCGGCTTCTGCGGCGGCTGGCACCTCGGTGGTCGGCCGCTCGAAGTGTGAGTTCTAAGACGGCCTGCCCGAAGGCGGCGGCGAGCCGTCGCTGGCACCCGCCCTTGGCAGACGGCGCCGCCTAGATCTCGAGGACTCGGACCCCGAGACGAACTGCGGCGTCCCCCAGCGTCTCGTCGAACGTGACGAGGGAGGCGTCCTCGGTCGCCGCGCACGCGAGATGGAGGGCGTCCAAGGTCCGCAACGGCGTCATACGAGCCAAGAGCCACCGCCGGGCGAGCTCGACGTGCGCACGAGTGTTGCGCCTGAGCTCGTAGCGCCCAGCGTCGACGTCGTCGTCGAACGCACGACCGATCCGCTCTGCATCTGCCTCCTCGATCTCGCCCCTGCGCACCCAGCGCGCGACCGCGCTGGCCACCTCCAGGCGGGTCAGGTCACTGACGAGAACCGGAGCGCTGCGGGTGAGCAGCAGCTCCTGGACCTCGTGGCTGCGGGCCTCGTGGCGGTAGTAGGGTAGGAGGGCGCTGGTGTCGAGGTAGAGCACCTCAGAAGCGTTCGTCGTCGCGCAGGCCGCGCACGACCTGAGCGGCGGTCGACACCATCGGTGGAACGGCGCCACGCAGGTCGCTCCGGTCGAGGAAAGGCGTCATGGATCCGTCGAGCGGAACGAGCTTCGCCACGGGCCGGTCGCGCCGCATGATGACCACTTCCTCACCCGCCTCGGCTGCATCGAGCAGCTCCGCCAGGTTCTCGCGCGCTTCGCTGACGTTGAAGCGTCGCATGCGCACCTCCTGTACATCTCCAATGTACATCTGTTCGGCGTCGACCGCGTATGTCTCGCCCGCGACCTGGCGAAAGCTCCCGTAGACTGCGCCGAGGATGCCGCCTCAGCTCTCGCTGCTCGGTGGCGCGGTGCTCGAGGACCGCGCCGGCGGGACGCCTTTGCCCTTCGACCGGCGCGGCTACCTGCTCGCCTACCTCGCCTACGACGGAGGCTGGGTCGACCGCGACCGGCTGACGGGGCTCTTCTGGCCGGACGCCGACGAGCGGAGCGCCAAGCGCAACCTCAGGCAGCTGCTGCTCCGGACCAAGGCCCTGGGGCTCGAGCCGATGGTCGAGGTCACCCCCAGGCTGCTGCGCTGGCCGGTCGAGACCGACGTGCAGGCGTTCCGCAGGGCCGTGGCCGCCGCCGACACCGCCACGGCCGTGGACGTCTACCGCGGCCCGCTCCTCCAGGGAGCGACGCCAGGAGACAGCCTGGGGCTCGAGGCTTGGCTCGAGTCCGAGCGGTCGGCACTGCAGGCCGCGTTCCACAACGCCTGCCTGCGGGAGGCGGAGGCGGCTACGGCCGTCGGGCGGTTCGAGTACGCCGCCGCGCTGCTCTCGCGCCTGCACGAGGTCGATCCGCTGGCCGAGGACGTGGTCGAGGCCGGCATGCGCGCCCTCTACCTCAGCGGCCGGCGCGATTCCGCTCTGAGCCTCTACGAGTCGTTCGCCGCCACGCTGAGAGCGGAGCTCGGGTTCGAGCCGCTGGCCTCAACCCGCCGGCTGCTAGAGCACATCCGGGACGCTCGGCCCTTGGGCGTCGAGCGGCAGGCGCCCGCCGCCACGTCGGAGCCGCAGCGGCTCCTCCACCCGTCGGCGCTCGTCGGCCGCGACCGCGAGCGCTCGCTAGTGTTGACCGCGCCAACCCCGGCCGTCGTCCTGGCCGGCGAGCCGGGCGTCGGGAAGTCCGCCCTGCTGCGGGAGCTCTACCCCGAGGCCCTACGTGCCGGCGCCCGCGAGGGGCTGGAGGGGCTGCCGTACCACCCGTTGGTCGAGCTCCTCCGCACGCGGCCTGAGCTGGCCGACGCGGCGGGCCCGTACCGCGCGGACCTGGCCCGCCTCATGCCCGAGCTAGCGCCGGCGGACAGCCTGCCGCCGCTCGACCCCGACACGGCCAGGTCGCGCGTGGTCGAGGCCTTGGCCAGGTCCCTCGCCGCCGCCGAAGTGCCGCTGGTGCTCGACGACCTCCAGTGGGCCGACCCCGCCACCGTCGAATGCTTCGTCTACCTGGCGAGCAGCGGCCTGAAGGTGCTGGGCGCCTACCGCGACACCGAGGCCGGGCCCGCCCTCGCGAGGGCGCTGGAGGCGTTGAGCGGCCGCGGCGAGCTGACGGTGGTCAAGGTGGAGCCGCTGTCCGAGGACGGCGTGAGGGCGCTCGTCGCGGACCTCATGCATCGCGACGAGGGGCCTGCCCTCTTCTCCCAACGGCTGTGGCAGCGAGCCGGAGGCAACCCCCTGTTCACGCTGGAGACGGTGAAGGCTCTGTTCGACACCGGCGCGCTGCGGTCCGACGCTAGCGGCTGGCACACCGACGTCGACGAGATCACCGTCGACTACTCCGAGCTCGACGTGCCGGAGGCCGTCTCGTCCGTCATCCGCCGCCGCCTGGAGCGGCTCGCGGAGGCCGACGTCAGGGTGCTCGAGGTGATGGCCGTGGGTCGGACCGCCCTCGACGCCGCGTCGCTCGCGAAGGTCACCGGGCTCTCCGCCGCCGCCGTCGCGCTCGCCCTGGAACGCGTCGAGCGGGCCGGCTTCGTCACCGGCGGAGGCTTCCGCCACGACCTGCTCAGGGAGGCGGTGGCGGGCGCTCTGAGCCCGGGGCGCAGGCGTCTCACGCACTCGCTCCTGGCGCGCGAGCTGGCCAAGAAGGCCGAGCCAGGCGTGTTGGCCGAGCACTGGTGGGAGGCGGGCGAGCTCGGCGAGGCGCGGCGCCAGTGGCTAGAGCAGGTGCGGCGGATGCGGCTCAGGGGCCTCCACCTAGCGGCCCTCGAGGTCCTCGGAGGCGCCCTGGCTCGCCTGCCCGACGGCCGCGACGCGCGCTGGCTGCGGTTGGCGGCGGCGGAGACGACGCTCGAAGGCGGGTGGCTGCAGCGTGTGCCGGCCCTGCTCGACGAGGTGGCGCCCGAAGCCGGGGACGAGCCGGAGCTGCACGCGAAGCTGGCGCTGGCGAGGTCCATCTGGCTGCTCAACAGCGGCAAGGCGGCGCAGGCCGAGGCCCACATGGCCTCGCAGCGGCACTGGTTCGCGCTGGTCAGCGACGCCGACCTGGGCCTGGAGCTGACGATGTTCGACGCGAGGCTCGCCAACGAGCGGGGAGAGCTCGACGAGGCGGTCGCCCTCATCGCGCCGGCGGTGGAGCGCCTGCGCCGTCGGCGCCCCGATGCCCGCCGCGTGCTCTTCGTTACCAGCCTGGCCGCCCTCCTCGACCAGCTCCACCGTCACGAGGAGGCGCTCGCCCTCCATCAGGAGGCCCTGGCCCTGGCGCGCACCCTCGGCTCGAGCTACCTGGTCGCGGAGGCCAGCGTCAACCTGCTCTTCTGCCTCGCGGACCTGGGGCGTCACGAGGAGGGGATCGCGGTGGGCGAGGCCGCCCTGGCGGAGGCCACCTCGGACAACGAGCCGCTGGTGCGCATCAACCTGGCCTCGCACTACGCGAGCGCGGGTCGTCTTGAGGACGCCCTCGCGCATTACACGCGTCTCGTGGAGGACGACGCTCCGCCCCACCTCCGCGCCGTCTCCCTCGCCCGCGCCGCTACCATGGCGGCGAGGCTGGGCGACGCCGCCAGGGCGACCGAGACGCTGGACGCGCTGCTCGACTGCCTGCTCGAGACGGACTACCGCGTCGCGCACGGCGCCGCGGCCGTGGCGCTCGAGCGCTACGGGAGCGAGGCCCAGCTGAGCCGGTGGCGCCAACTGTTGCCGGACCTCGATCCCGCCGAACTGCCGGACTACCTGAGGAACGAGCTGAACGAGGCCCGCCGCGAGCGTCGCGGTCCGGGCCCCGGCGAGCCGCGAGCCGCGGCCGAGTGACGCCCGCGTAACGCAGCCCCTGGGACACTCGCGCCGTGACACGGCCACGGGTGACCACGAGCCTGATCGTCCGCGTCATCGAGGGCCGCGCCGGCAAGCGCATCGTGCTCCACGACCTCCGCAGGCGCCAGGTGCTCGAGTTCGCGACCTGGCGCGAGGCGTTGGAGCACATGCGCACGCTCGAGCCGCCGCGCGGCCTCCGCTGAGCAGCCGTCCGG
>JBIQIQ010000155.1:0-5247 GCA_044507975.1 Deinococcaceae bacterium | reverse complement strand
AGCGCCGCCGTGGCGGAGCTGCTCAGGCGCTCGTCCTCGAGGTAGCCGGTCAGATCGCCGCTGGCGAGGTCGTCGGCCATCTGCACGACCGCGACCCTGTCGGCGCCGTTCTGGACCACGTAGAGGGTCGTGCCGTCGAGTACCAAGCCGTCGCCACCTTGGAGCGAGGCTCCGGTCTCGACCTCGGTGACCTCCTGGGTGGCCACGTCGACCCTGAAGAGGGAGCCGGTGGATGCCTGCACGACGAGGAGCACGCTAGCGTCCTCGTTGGCGACGATGCCATTGGCGTTGAAGCCCTCGCCGTACTCGAACGGCGTGCCGGTGAAGTCGAGCCAAGCCTCCGCTTCGCCGCCACCGGCGTCGACCGCCTCGAGCGGAACGCGCCACAGGATGGGTCGGTTCGAGTCGGTGACGAACGCTCCAGCGTCGGTGACGATGACGTCGTTGAGGAACAGCGCCGGAGCGTCCGGAGTGGTGAAGGTCGCGACCTGCTCTCCGCTGGCGGCGTCGAACACCAGGACCTCTCCGCTGCCGCCGCCGGCGACCCACAGCCTCCCCTGGTCGTCCACGTCCATGCCGATCGTCGTGAACTGCGCGCGGGTACCCGCCGCCAACACCTCGGTCACCTCGCCGGAGGCGATGTCCACCCGGTAGATGCCGCCCGAGCCGGCGCCCGACACGAAGAAGGCGCCGCTGGGCTCGTGCACCGCGATGCCTTCCGGGAAGACGGCGTCGCCAGGCAACGCGTACTCGGTCGTGCCCTCCGGCACCTCTTGAGCGAGGCCGACCATGCCGACGAGACCGCAGAGCGCGGCCGCCATGACCGCGCGGACCGCCCGTGTGCCCGAGCCTCCAAGATGGCTTCTCGGTTCCATCCGCCACCGCCTCTCGTGCGGTCCTCGCGCTCCGAGAGGGTCGGACCCGACCCCGCGCCTGCCGAACCGCAGGCGCAGATTAGAGCGCACACATGAGCCCTCAGCCCGCGCGGCTCCTCATGAAGCCGCAGCCCTTCGCGTCCTGCACGCCGACATCGGAGACAGGAGGGTGGCGCCCGCGCACTCATGTCGCGACCGGCGCGGGGCTGGGTGAACCTCGGGTTAAGGAGGGTTGGAGCGGGTGTCAGGGTTCCGTAAGGGCGAACGCTGCATCGTGGACGCGTGACCCTCGATCCCCCGATACCCAAGCCCGCGATCCGCGTCGAGCGCCAAGGCGCTCGCCTCAGCGTCGGCGAAGCGGTTACGAGGCCCGAGGTCTCGAGCCTGCTTACCCTAGGCGACACCCTCGCCTCGCTGAGTCACGCCCTCGACGTCAGCGAGGGCCATGTGCGCGAGCACGCTCTGAGAGCGGCCGTCATCGGCCTCCGCATAGGGCGCCAGCTGGGGCTGCCCGAGCGGCACCTCACCGACCTCTATCACGCCCTGCTCCTCAAGGACCTGGGTGCGTCGGCGAACTCCGCGCAGCTCTACCACCTCTTCGGGCGCGACGACGCCAGGCTGCGGCGGGCCCTGAGGCGCATCGACACCGAGCGCCTGCTCGGCGGCGGCTCGCTGGTCTTCAACCAGCTGGTGGGCGCCGTCAAGGGACCATGGCGGCTGAAGTACCTTCTCGACCTCGGCCTCGGCCGCTTCGACCTCGTCGCTCACTTGGCCCGCACCCACGCCGAGCGAGGCGCGAGGCTGGCGGACGACATGAAGCTGGGCGCCGGGGTGGCCTCGGCCATCGCGGCGGCCACCGAGCGCTACGACGGTAGTGGAGCCCCCAGGGGTTCGGCGGGCGAGGCGATCCCGCTGGCCGGCCGCATCCTGGCGCTGGCCCACGCCGCGGCGCAGGAGTTCGCGGAGTCGGGTCAGCACGGCGCCTTGCAGGCCATGCGCAAGCGCGCCGGCACCTGGTTCGACCCCGACCTCGTCGCGGCCCTCGAGAGGCCGAAGGTGTCGAGCGACCTCGGGGAGGCGTTGCGGCACGACCGCCTCCGCCACGAGCTCGCGAGCGTCGCGCCGCTCGAGGAACCAGTGCGCCTGGACGACGAGCGGCTCGACCGGGTGGCCGAGGTCTTCGGCCGCGTCATCGACGCGAAGTCGGCGTGGACCGCCAGGCACTCGGAGCGGGTGAGGCAGATCGCCCTCGGCCTGCTCGACCAGATGAAGCCGGACGGCAACATGGTCGCCCGCCGGCGCGCGCTCACGCGCGGCGCCCACCTGCACGACGTCGGCACGCTCGGCGTATCGAACGCCGTCCTGGAGAAGGGCGGCTCGCTCGACGACACCGAGGTCGAGATCGTGCGTCGGCACACCGCCTACGGCGAGCACATCCTGTCGTGGGTCGACGCCTACGCGGAGGCCGTGCCTCTGGCGGCCGGCCACCACGAACGGCTCGACGGACGCGGCTACCACAGCGCCGTGCCGGCCGACCTGCTGCCGTTCGACGTCCGGCTCCTCGCCGCCGCCGATCAGTTCGAGGCCCTAACGTCGCCGCGCCCCCACCGCGACCCCTTCTCTCCCGACGAGGCGCTGGCGATCCTGGCAGCGGAGGCCGGCACCGGCGTGGACCACGTGGCTCTAGAGGCTCTCGAGAGCTTCCTCGCCTCGCCCGGCGCGGCGGAGATCCTGCACCCGGACAGGTTCGATCCCGACGAGATGGTCGTCATCGCCTAGGCGACCGCGAACGGCAAGTGAGAGGCCCGGACCGCCGACGCGGCCCGGGCCTTCTAGTGTTGCTGGCGCGACCCTGGGGTCGCTCGGTCAGCCTTGCTGCTCGCGGGCGGCGCGGGCGGCGGCGCGGTCCTCTTCCTGACGGCCGATGTCGGTCTTCAGGCGGGCGGCCTTGCCGCGCAGCTCGCGCAGGTAGTAGAGCTTCGCGCGGCGCGTGCGGCCGCGGCGCATGACCTCGATCTTGCTAATCAGGGGCGAGTTGAGCGGGAAGATCCGCTCCACTCCCTCGCCGAACGACACCTTGCGGACCGTGATCGTGCTGCGGGCGCCCTTGCCGTTCTTGCGGGCGATGACGACGCCCTCGAAGGCCTGGACGCGGGTGCGGTTGCCCTCGACGACCTTGTAGTCGACGCGGACGGTATCGCCGGTGTCGAAGTCGGGGATGTCGTCGCGCAGGAAGGGTTGCTCGATCGAGCGCAGGATGGCGCCTTTGTTGTACTTCATCTCAGGTTCTCGCTTCCCGGTGGGCATCCGTTGATGTTCCCGTGGCGGTGTGGGCGCTCGTGGCGCTAGCCCGGCCGCCGACAAAGCCTTGCTATCTTAGCCGAACAGGTCGGAGCCTTTCAACCGCCACGCGCACGCGAGCGGCGGCGGGCGCCGCCGAGCGGAGGAACGAGCTTGTCAGTCCAGACCCGCGGCGTCCATCACGTCTCCGGAATCAGCGGGCGTCCGCAGGAGACGATCGAGTTCTACTACCGCGTCATGGGGCTGCGCCTCGTCAAACGCACCGTCAACTACGACGACCCGAGGACCTACCACCTCTACTTCGGCGACGCCTCCGGACACCCCGGCAGCCTGCTCACCTTCTTCCCTTGGGCCGGTTCCGGCCCCGGGCACCCAGGGGACGCCGGCACCCGGGAGGTCACGCTCCTCGTGCCGGTCGGCTCCCTCCCCTACTGGCGCGAGAGGCTCATCTACAACGAGCTCGAGCACCGACCGGTAGAGCGCTTCGGGCGTGAGGTGCTGACCTTCGCCGACCCCGACGGTGCGCGCCTGGCGCTCGTCGAGGGCGAGGCGCCGCCGCTCCCACCCGCGCCGAACGCGGCCGAGCCCAGCCGCTTGCTCGTCCCGACGCGTTACTTCCCTGCCGCCGGGATCATGCCGGAGAACGCCGTCATCTGCATCGACTCGGTCTCCTACCTGGCGCCCGACCTCGCTGCCGCCGAGGAGCTCTTCACCGGCGTGCTCGGGCTCGAGACGACCGCGCGCGACGGCGACCGTGCGCGCCTCGAGCCCGCCGACGGCGGAGCGAGCGGCTCGCGGGCGCTCGAGCTGGTCCGCAGCGATGGCACCGGCGGCGGCAGGATCGGGCGCGGCAGCTACCACCACGTCGCCTTAGAGGTCGAGGACGATGACGCCCTCGAGGCCGGCAAGCGGGCCGTGATGAGCGCGGGGATCCCGACCACGAAGGTCATGAACCGCACCTACTTCCACAGCGTCTACTTCAACGGCCCGCGTGGCGCCGTAGTCGAGCTCGCCACCCGCGGGCCCGGCTTCACGGCCGACGAGCCGTTCGAGGAGCTCGGCCTGGCGTTCAAGCTCCCGACCTGGCTCGAGCCCGAGAGGCAGGCGATCCGGGCCGAGCTCCCGGTGACGGCCAGCCCCGAGTACGCCCACCTCTACCGATGAGGCGCGGGATCTGGCTGGCGCTGGTATTCGGCGCTGCCGGCCTGGCCGCGACGCTGTGGTTGCTCGGCGAGAGCCTGACCTCGCTCGGCCGCGTGCCGGCCTGGGCGTTCACGGCGGGCACTGTCCTGGTCGTGGCGAACTACGTCGCCGGAGCCGTGCGCCTGCGCCTGCTCACGACCTTGGGCGGGAACCCCCTCCCGCTCGGCGCCTGCCTGAGGGCGTACGCGCTCGGTCTCTTCAGTGCCGCCGTCACGCCCGGCAGCGCGGGGCAGGCGCCTGCCGTGGCCCTGGCGATGGTGCGAGACGGCCTCACGGGGGCTGCGGCCTGGTCGGTGAACGTCTACGTGTGGGTGCTCGACCTCGCGTTCCTGGCCTACTCGGTGCCGCTGAGCCTCCTGCTGGTCGGCCGCTCCGCCATGGACCTCTCCTCTGCCCAGCTCTGGGCGTTCGCCGCGGTGGTCGCCGCCCTGGCCGGGTTCATGATCTGGGTCCTGACGTTCCGGCTCCACTGGGTCACCAGGCTGGGCCGCTCGCTCTTCCGGCTGCGCTGGCTGGCGCGGTGGCGGGCCAGCTCCACCCTGTTCTTCGACCGGGTCGAGTCGGCCGCCGGTGAGATCATGCGCGGCACCATCGCCCAGAAGGCCTCCCTCCACGCCCTCACCGCCGCCGTCTACCTGACGACCTTCACGACCTTCTGGGTCATGGTGGTGGCGCTTCGGCCGGGCGCCCCCTACCTGACGACGATGGCGATCGCGCAGCTCCCCACGGTGGTGGCGACCTTCATGCCCACGCCGGGCGGGGCCGGCCTCCTGGAGGTCATCACTGCCTCGGTGTTCCTGGCGGGCTCCACCGACGGCAGACCTGGGGCGGCAGGGACGATCGCCGCGGCGATCCTGGGCTGGCGCCT
>JBIQIQ010000154.1:0-5278 GCA_044507975.1 Deinococcaceae bacterium | reverse complement strand
GCCGTGGGGTAGAAGGCCGAGCGGTCGAGGCGCACCCAGGCGCCCGCCTCGGCCGGCTCGACGGCGGTGACGACGGCCTCGAACCGCGTCAGGTAGCTGTCGTGACGGTCCAATCGCACGCGGCACAGCCTAGCCCGCGCACCGCCGTCCGGCGCTCGGCGGCCTGCGTACACGGCCGGTGTCGCCGAAGCCGGCGTCGGGCTAGCATGGCACCCACATGAGAGAAACGGCCGTGGACCTCAGGCGTGTGGACGACTTCGACGAGGTAGGGGAGACGAGCCTCGAGCCGCTCGTCGCGCAGCTCCTCACCGGCCTCGGGGAGGACGTTGAACGCGAGGGCATGCTGAAGACGCCGCAGCGGGTCGAGCGGTCGCTGCGCTTCCTCACCAGCGGCTACTCCCAAGACCCGCGCGCGGTGATCAACGGCGCCCTGTTCGAGGCCGAGAGCTCGGAGATGGTCGTGCTGACGGGCATCGAGTTCTACTCGCTGTGCGAGCACCACATGCTGCCCTTCTTCGGCACGGCCGCGATCGGCTACGTGCCCGGCTCCAAGATCTTGGGCCTGTCGAAGTTCGCCCGCGTCATCGACGTCTTCGCTCGGCGGATGCAGGTCCAGGAGCGCATGACCGCCCAGATCGCCGACGCGCTCGCCGAGGTCCTCGAGCCGCAGGGCGTCGCCGTGGTCACCAGGGCTAGCCACCTCTGCATGATGATGCGCGGGGTGGAGAAGCAGGGCTCGGTCACCGTCACGAGCGCGATGCGCGGCATCTTCCGCGACGACGCGCGCACCCGCCAGGAGTTCATGCAGGCGATCTCGTAGCGCGGCGCCGAGCGGGCCTCACTCCTCAGGGTAGGGAGGTCGCGCCTGCTCCTCGGTCATCCAGTCGGGGTGCGCCGCCATGTCGTCGTGCTGGTGGTAAGGCGGCGGGCGGCTCGCGGGCAGGGTGCGCGTGACCAGCGCGGCCGCGACCGCGAAGATCCCGAGCGCGAGGTGGGGTACGTAGACGTCGCTCGCGAAGCCGAGCAGCCACGGCGACGCGGCGAGGAAGGCCCCTCCGAGGCCGTCGATCGCCAGGTGCGTGGGCAGCGGGACGACGCGGATGACGCCGAGCTCGTAGTCGGTGAACAGGCTCACGGCGATGTAGGCCGCTCCCAGCGCGATCGGCACGTAGGTCTCGGCCCCGCCTCTGGCGAAGCCGAGGACCCACGGCGCGGCGATAGCCGCCGCGCCGTAGAGGTAGTCGAGGACGCCGTGGACCGTGGTGGGCAGGAACCTCATGTCCTGCCGTCTGGCGGCGTCTCTGGGGTGCCGTAGAGCCCGGGGTCGCCGGGCCTCAGACGCGGGGCCCCGCCGTGGGCTCCCGGTTCCGCGACGTACTCGACGTCGCCGGACCCGTCGGGCTTGGGGCCGCTGGCCCAGCGGCCCTCACCGGCCTCGTCGCCGAGCGAGAAGCTGAAGTAGCGGTGCGCGAACTCGTCGTGCTGGAGCTCCGTCGGGAACGCCGCGGGAGCAGGCGTGCGGTCGAGTCCGTCGGACTCGAGCTCCTCGATGGCCGCTAGCCATAGGTTCTGGTGATAGGCGTCGCGGGCGATGAGGAAGGCGAGAGTGTTCCGCACGCCGGCGTCGTCGGTCAGGTTGTAGAGGCGCGTCGCCTGTAGCCGACCCTGCGACTCGGCGGCGAGGTTGAAGCGGAAGTCGGCTAGCAGGTTGCCGCTGGCGATGATGTATCGCGAGGTCCACGGGAACCCGACCGAGTCCGTAGGGGTGGCCCCCTGGCCGCTGACGATGAGGTGCTGCGGGTTCGGGCCTGCCGCCAGGAGCGCGGCGGTCGCGTCGGTGCCCCCCAGAGCGGCACCGACCGCGGGGTTCGCGCCGGCCGCCGCGCGCTGGTCCTCGTCCGACGCACCCTCGAGGAGGCGGGCGATGAGGGTGGCGAGCATCTCGACGTGAGCCATCTCCTCGGTGCCGATGTCGAGCAGTAGGTCTCGGTACTTCGTCGGCCCGCGGCAGTTCCAGCCCTGGAACAGGTAGGCCATCATCACGGACATCTCGCCCCACTGACCGCCCAGGACCTCCTGGAGCTTCTTGGCGTAGACGGGGTCGGACCGTTCGGGCTTGGCCTCGTACTGCATCTCCTTGACATGGAAGAACATCGCTCACCCCTCTCTGCTTGTCCGCTGGACGACCGGCGACCCTAGGTGTCGACCTGGCCGCGGCGCGTGCCTACTGGCCGCCTTCCTCGCCTGCCTCACCGTCCTGGCCGCCTTCTTGCTCACCGCCTTCCTGCCCGCCCCCGTCCTGCGCGGCGGGGTCCGGGCGCGCCTGGCGCAGCGACTGCACCATCTGGAGGTGTTCCTGGAGCGTGGGCAAGGTCTCCTCGGCGAAGGCCCTGAGCCCCTCGTGCTGGCCGAGCTGGGCGTAAGCCGTGTACAGGGTGATGGCGTCGATGTGAGCGATCTCCTGCTGGAGCAGGTAGGCCTGGACGAGCTGCTCGGCGGAGAGGGCGCGCAGCTGCTCGACCTTGAACCGCTTGCCGGCGCTCATCTCGGGCGGCATCTCGGCCCCCACGTCGGCGGCGAGCTCCTGGAGGCGCTCGCTGGCGGCCACGTGGTCGTCGATGATCCGCTGAGCCAGGTCGGCGAGCTCCTGGTCGTCGCCGACCGTGTCGATCACGACCTGGGACGACTCGATCTCGTACATGTCGCCGTCGGCGGCTGCCTGCACGAAGAGCGTGTCGAGCTGGCCCGCGGCCTGCTGCTGGTCCTGCCCTTGCTCACCGCCCTGCGCGAGCGCCGGCAGCGTCAGCGCCAGCAGCGCCAGCAGGGGTGCGTAACGAAGGGATCTCCGCATGACTGACCTCCTCGTCGCCGACCGGCCGGTGGTGTGGGTGGAGCCGGGTAGGCGAGCACCCCAGTACGGGGGAGGGGGCCATGAGGAGGTTGCGAGCGGGGCTCAACGGTGTGAGCTTGGGCTCTCGCTCAGAGGGCGTTGGAACGCAGCCAGGCGGCCACGCCGCCTCGCTCGGGAGCGTGGACCCGCTCCTTGGCCACCGCGAGCGCCTCGGGGTGCGCGTCGGGACCGACGGCTACCGAGTGGCCGGCCCAGGCCAGCATGCTCACGTCGTTGAGGCCGTCGCCGAAGGCGACGACCTGCTCGCGCGCCACGCCGACCATCTCGGCGATGCGCGCCAGCGCGGACCCCTTGTCGCCGCCGGTGGGCACGACCTCGAGCCAGCCGTCGCCCCAGGCGTAGCGCACGAGGTGCGGGTGGCTGAGCGCGACCGCGGCGTCGATCTCCACGTGGCGGCCGTTGGTGTAGAAGACGACCTTGTCCGCGGCCAGGCTCAGGCCCGCGGCGTAGGGGGCGACGACTCGGCCCTGCGCGTGGGCGTGGACCCAGCGCTCGTGGTCGGGGTCGCGGACGTAGATGTGGTCCTCGACCACGCAGGAGAACTCGAGCTCGACGTCGTCGGAGAAGGAAGCGAGTATCGCGGCGACGTCGTCGGGCGTGAGGTGCTTGCGGTCGATGAGCGACCCGTCGGCGGCGAGGATCGTGGAGCCGTGGTTGACCGCGTGAGGCCGATCGACGTCGAGGCGCTTCAGGTACTCCCGGGCGGCGATCAAGGGCCGGCCGGTGAGCACGGTCACGTGATGACCGGCGGCGCGCGCGGCGAGGACCGCGTCGGCGATGTCGTCGGGCATCCGGAAGTCGTCGGTGACGAGGGTCTTGTCGAGGTCGAAGGCGAGTAGCATCCCGGGCAGGTTACCCCGGGGCGCCGTCTTGGCCGGCAGCCCAGGCACCCGGGGGTGGGCCCGGCGCATGTGTCGCCCATGTCTCGGGAGCCGTCGGGGACGGCGCCGGTGCCGGGTGTAGGATACCGGGAGCGCCTCATCGAGGCGGTAGGCACGCTTCTATGGAGGTCGAGGCATGTACCGAGGCCGAGAGGGCCAATGGGCGTACTTCCTTCACCGCATATCGGGTATCGCGATCGCGCTCTACCTGCTGCTCCACGTGATCGACATCAGTCTGGTGATGTGGGGGCCTGACGGGCCGTTCAACGCCTTCCTGGCCTTCTACCACCAGTGGCCGTTCCGGGTCGGGTTGGTGCTCATCATCGCCGGCGTCGTGTACCACGCCCTCAACGGCCTGAGGATCATCCTGCTCGACTTCACGCCGTGGGCGATCCGCTACCAGCGGGCCATGTGGTACGGCGTGCTGGGCGTGACGACGATCATCGGCATCCCGGTCCTCATCAAGATCCTCCCAGAGATCTTCGGAGGTGCCTGAGGTGGCGGTGGGCACTACCCCGGCCAGGGCAGCGAGGCCGCGCACGTTGCGCGACGCCCGCGCCGCCTACGGGAACAACAACGAGCTGGCGTGGTGGGTGTTCATGCGCATCAGCGGCGTGCTGCTGGTGTTCCTCGTGTTCGCCCACATCTTCGCGAACAACATCCTCATCGACGCCGGCACCATCGATTACGACTACGTCGCGAGCCGTCTGGCCCAGCCCTCGGTGCGGGTCATGGACTCGTTCCTGCTCGGGCTGGCGCTGCTCCACGGCATGAACGGCATGCGCTACGCCATCGACGACTACTTCAAGCGCCCGCAGGTGCGCTTCTGGGTCAAGGCCGTGCTCTTCACCGTCGCCGCCGGGGTCTTCGTAGTGGGGGTCATGGCCCTCTGGACGTTCACGTTCGTCGAGATGGGCGACGCCGTGAGGAACCTGGGCCAGTGACGCAGCACGCCTTCGCGAGGGACGCATGAGCAGCTTCCACAGGTTCGACGTCATCGTCGTCGGCGCCGGCGGCGCGGGGCTCATGGCCGCGCGTTACGCCGCCCAGCACCCCGGCGTGTCGGTGGCCGTCATCTCCAAGCTCTACCCGACGCGCTCGCACACGGGCGCCGCACAGGGCGGCGTCGGCGCCGCGCTCGGCAACGTCAGCGAGGACCACCCGGAGTGGCACGCTTTCGACACGGTCAAGGGCGGCGACTACCTCACCGACCAGGACGTGGCCGAGGCGTTCGCGCACGAGGTGATCGAGGCCGTCTACGAGCTCGAGCACATGGGCCTGCCGTTCAGCCGGCTCCCGAACGGCAAGATCGCGCAGCGCAAGTTCGGCGGCCACACCCGCGACCACGGCAAGGCGGCGGTGGAGCGCGCCTGCTACGCCGCCGACCGCACCGGCCACATGATCCTGCAGACCCTCTACCAGCAGTCGATCAAGGACGACGTGCGGTTCTTCAACGAGTTCCACGTCCTCGACCTGATCATCGAGG
>JBIQIQ010000153.1:0-5316 GCA_044507975.1 Deinococcaceae bacterium | reverse complement strand
AGCGAGGTGATCAGGCCGATGTTGGCGCCTTCCGGCGTCTCGATCGGGCAGATGCGGCCGTAGTGCGTGCGGTGCACGTCACGCACGTCGAAGCCGGCGCGCTCGCGCGTCAGGCCGCCGGGCCCGAGGGCCGAGATGCGGCGCTTGTGGCGCAGCTCGGAGAGCGGGTTGACCTGGTCCTTGAACTGCGAGAGCTGGCTGCGTCCGAAGAACTCGCGCAGCGCGGCCACGATGGGACGGCTGTTGACGAGCTTCTGGGGCGTGGCGGCGTCGGGGTTGCCGAGCAGCATGCGCTCGCGGACGCCGCGCGCCATGCGGCCGAGGCCGACGCGGATCTGGTCGGCGACCAGCTCACCCACGGTCCGGATGCGTCGGTTGCCGAGGTGATCGATGTCGTCTTCCTCGAAGCCGTCGCGGCCGGCCTGCAGGTTCACCAGGTACTGGAGGGTGGGCACGAGGCCGAAGTCGACGAAGCGTCCGCCGTCGTAGCCGAGCAGCGTGTTGCTGTCGTGCGTGAGGCCGAGCTTGTCGTTCATCTTGAACCGCCCGGCGTCGCCGAGGTCGTAGCGGCGCGCGTCGGCGAGCAGCCCGAAGAGGTACTGGGTGGCCTTGTCGACCTTGGGCGGGTCGCCGGGGCGGAGCACCGTGAAGAGGCGCAGCAGGGCCTCGTCCGGCGTGATGCCGGCGGCGCCCTCCTGCTCGAAGGTCACGTCGATCATCGACTCGTTGCCCGCGAACAGCTCGCGGATCGTCGTGTCGCCGTAGCCGAGCACCCGCAGGAGCAGCGTGAACGGGAACTTGCGCTTGTTGACCTTCATCCACAGCACGCCCGAGTTGTCGAACTCGACCTCGATCCAGGGGCCGCGCTTGGGCATCGGGATGATGCTGGCGGTGTAGCGCTTGTCGCCGTCGGGCTGGATGGCGCCCGTGAAGTAGACGCCGGGCGACCGGTGGATCTGCGAGACGATGACGCGGTCGGCGCCGTTGATGATGAAGCTGCCGTCCTCGGTCATCAGGGGCAGGTCGCCGAGGAAGACCTCGTCCTCCTTGATGAGCCCGGTGTCCTTGTGGACCAGCTGAAGCTTGGCGAAGAGGCCGGCGTGATAGGTGAGGTCCTTCTCGCGGCACTCGTCGGGGTCGTACTCAGGCGGCTGGAGACGGTACTCGAGGAAGTCGAGGACGAGGTCGGTCTGGCGACCGCGCTCCGTCTCGTCGATCGGGAAGACCTCCTTGAACGCGGCCTGGAGCCCGACGCTCTCGCGCTCCGCCGACGACTTGTCGAGCTGTAGGAGGCTCTCGTACGACTTGATCTGGATGTTCGTCAGGTTGGGTAGGTCGATGACCTCCCGGATCCTTCCGAAGCTTCTAATCTCGCGCATCCTCATCCCTCCGCCTGGCTAGGGGTCCTTGGGTCGCTGGACGTGGCGACTGTCACCGTCGAGAATCGAGTGGCGGGGAACCCGTGCCGGGCGACGCCCTGACAGGTGGTCGTGCCGGGGGCCGGGCTCGCGCCCGTACCGCTTCGCTCCGCCTTGTGGTAGCTGTATGTTGCCGCTGCGCGTGCCGTTCTCGAGGCGGCCGGCAGAGTGCTCCTGCGCCGGCCCCCCAGTCGGACGGCGCCTCGTGTGGTCACTGAAAGATCCTGGGTCAAGATAGCGTTCTCGATGGTAGCAAGCCGCCCGCCGCGGCCGGGTAGCCTGGCTGGCTTTCCCGGCCGCGCGCGGAACCTACGGCTGTGAGGTTGTGTGTCCGCTTGGTCACCGACCTCCCGAATGCATCCGGTACGCGTGAGCGTTCAGGCCCTTGCGGGCCGGATCACCCTACGCTTACTTGACCTCGACGGCGGCGCCCGCGGCCTCGAGCTTCGTCTTCACGTCGTTCGCCTCGTCCTTCGAGACGTTCTCGACGACGACTCCGCCGGCCTCCACCAGGTCCTTGGCCTCTTTGAGCCCGAGGTTGGTGATAGCGCGGACCTCCTTGATGACCTGGAGCTTCTTGTCACCGGCGCTCGTGATCGAGACGGTGAACTCGGTCTGCTCCTCGGCGGCGGCCGGGGCGTCGCCACCGGCGGCCGGCGCCATCATCATGCCGCCCATCGGCATGGCGGCCGCGGCCTCCACGCCCCACTTCTCCTTGAGCCCGTCGACCAGGTCGACGAGCTCCATGACGGTAAGACCGCTCAGCTGTTCGATCACAGCTTCTCTATCGAATGCCATCTCAGGCCTCCTGTTCCTTCTGCTTGTCTGCGTAGTTGTTGATCACGGTCACCAGCTTCTGCGGCGGCGCGGCGAGGACGCCGACGAGCTGCTGCAGCGGCGCGAGCAAGGTGCCGAGCAGCTGGCTCTGTAGCTGGGCCTTGGTCGGGAGCTTGGCGACGCGCTCGAGCGCGTCTGGCCCGAGCGCGGTGCCCTCGAGCCTGCCCCCCTTGGATACCGGGAGTTCCTTCGGGTGGCTCTTGGCGAAGTCCGTGATGGCCTTCACCGGGGCCGCCATGTCCTCGCCCACCAGGACGAGGGCAGTCGGTCCGGTCAGGGCCTCGTCGAGCCCCTCGACGCCTTGCTCCTTGAGCACGACGTTGATGAGGGTGTTCTTCGCGACGAGGACCCTTCCTCCGGCCTCCCGCACCTGCGTGCGGAGCTGGCCGAACTCACCCGCAGAGAGCCCCTGGTAATCCACCAGGAAGAACGTGGCGGCGCCACCGAGCTGCTCACGGAGCATCTCGACGGCCGCTTGGTTCCTGGGGTTCGCCATGGTCACCTCTCTTCAGTTCGCTAGTCGTTGCGCCCGCCTAGGGGGGCGGGACTGGCCGCGAGACGCAGTCGCGAGGGTCCGCATGGACCCACCGGCGGTCTCGGCAGGATCTTTAAGCCTGGCTGGCCCCTGCTGTCTCCAACGCCAAAGGTGCTAGCTCGCGCTGCGCACCGGGATGCCTATCAAGCCTCGACGCGGGCTCCGGTCAGCGAGACCCGAACGCTCGGTCCCATGGTCGAGGTGAGGAAGACCGTCCTCACGTACTGGCCCCTGGCCGAGTCTGGCTTGGCAGCCTCGACAGCGTCCTTGAGGGCCTCGAGGTTCTCCGCCAGCTGGGCGGGCTCGAAGCTCGCCTTGCCGATCGGGGCGTGAACGACGCCCGTCTTGTCGCTCCTGAACTCGATCTGCCCGGCCTTGAGGGCCCGCACGATGCCACCGATGTCGGGACCCACGGTGCCGGCCTTGGGGTTGGGGAGCAGCCCGCGCGGACCGAGGACCCGCCCGAGCTTGGAGCCGACCTGGGCCATCATGTCGGGCGTGGCGACGACGGCGTCGAAGTCCATCCAGCCGCCGAGGATGCGCTCGATCACCTCGGCGCCGCCGACGAAGTCGGCGCCAGCCTGCTCGGCGGCGGCCACGCCGTCACCCTGGGTGATGGCGAGGACGCGGACGGTCTTGCCGGTGCCGTGCGGCAGGGCGACGGTGCCGCGCACGTTCTGATCGGACTTGCGCGGGTCGATGCCGAGGCGGAAGTGGGCCTCGATCGTCTCGTCGAACTTGGCGGTCGCCAGCTGCTTGACGAGGGTGGTGGCCTCGTCGGGCGAGTAGAACCGGTCGCGATCGACGAGGCCCTCGACCTTGCGGTAGCGCTTGCCGTGCTTAGGCATCGGGGGCTCCCTCCACGGCCACGCCCATCGAGCGCGCGGTGCCCGCGATGATGCGCGCCGCGGCGACCTCGTCGTTGGCGTTGAGGTCGGTCATCTTCTGGCGACCGAGCTCGAGGCACTGGTCCCAGGTGAGCCTGCCGACACGGTTCTTGTTGGGCATGCCCGAGCCCTTGTCGAGACCCGCGGCCCGCTTGATGAGGTAGCTCGCCGGAGAGGTCTTGGTGATGAACGTGAACGAGCGGTCGGCGAAGATCGTGATCTCCACCGGCACGATCGCCCCGGCCTGTGAGGCCGTGGCGGCGTTGTACTCCTTCACGAACTGCATGATGTTGGCACCGTGCTGACCGAGCGCCGGGCCCACCGGGGGCGCCGGCGTCGCTGCTCCTGCGGGTAGCTGGAGCTTCACGACGCCCACTACTTTCTTAGCCATCTCGCCTCCTAAGCTCCCCCGTGGCTTGGCGGGCCATGGGGTCTGAACGCTTGCCGTCCCGAAGCGCCAGGCGCGCCCGCGCCATGCTCCTCAGCGAGGAGCCGGTGCGGACCCGCTTCAGGCGCGAACGACCTGAGAGAAATCGAGCTCGACGGGGGTCTCGCGTCCGAAGATGGACACGAGGACCTTGAGCTTGCCGCGCTCGGGGTTGACCTCGGATACGACGCCGGTGAAGTCGGCGAAGGGGCCGCCCGTCACCTGGACCATCTCGCCGACGTTGAAGGACACGCGGATCTTGGGGGCTTCTCGCGATCCCGTGACGCCTTGGCTCGCGAGCATCCGCGCCTCCTCGTCCGGGGTGAGCGGGACGGCGCGGGTGGCGGTGCCGACGAAGCCGGTGACGCCCGGGGTGTAACGCACGACCTCCCAAGCCTCGTTGGGCTCGTCGGGGTTGTCACCCAGGTCCATCTGCACGAAGATGTAGCCGGGGAAGAGCTTGTGCTCGGCCTCTTCCCTCTTGCCACCACCCACGTGCTCGACCGTCTTCTCCTTGGGGACCACGACCTGGTAGATGCTGTCGGCCATGCCGAGAGCCTTGGCCCGGTTGAGGATGTTCTCCCTGGCCTTCTCCTCGTGTCCCACGTAGGTGTGTACGGCGTACCACTCGATGCTCATGGTGTTCCCTCGGTCAACGTGCGCTCCTAAGATCCGCCTGCGCGGCCGCTAAGTCAGATGATGAGCTTGATCAGGTTGCCCAGTGTGACGTCGGCTACCAGCAGGAAGATCGACGTGATGAGGACGAACAGCAGGGTGGCCTGCGTGGACTGGACGACCTCCTTGCGGGTCGGCCAGGTCACCCTCCCGAGCTCAGCGCGCGAGTTGCGAAGGTACTGCCCGAGGCCCTTGAACACGCTCTAGACCTTCACCTCTCGGTGGACCGTGTGCTTGCGGTCCCAGGGGCAGTACTTGCTGAGCTCGAGCTTGGCCTGCGTGTTGCGCCGGTTCTTGTGCGAAGCGTAGTTGCGGCGCTTGCACTCGGTGCACTCGAGCAGGAGTTTGATGCGGACGTCACTGGCCATGATGGCCTCCCAATCGTAGGAGCGTAACAGGCTCCGGGGTTACCTGTGAAGGGGCACGCTACGGCCGCCGTGCTCATCGCCTCGAGCGCGGCGGCCGCGGATGCCCGGCTGGGTTACTTGCTGATCTTGGTGACGACGCCCGCCCCCACGGTACGACCACCCTCACGGA
>JBIQIQ010000152.1:0-5374 GCA_044507975.1 Deinococcaceae bacterium | reverse complement strand
GGCGACAGCAAGTGGTTCGAGATGAGCCTCGAGATGGAGCGCGTCATGGAGCGCGAGATGGAGAAGAAGGGCAAGCAGGTGCGCCCCAACGTCGACTTCTTCAGCGCCTCCGTCTACCGCATGCTCGGGTTCCCGGCCGAGATGTACACGCCGATCTTCGCGGTCGCCCGCGTGTCGGGGTGGATGGCCCACCTCTACGAGCAGTACGCCGACAACAAGCTGATGCGTCCGCGCCTCGTCTACGACGGCCCGCGCGACAAGCGCTTCACCCCGATCGACCGGCGGGGCTAGCGCGCGGCCAGCGCCCGCACCTCGAGGCTCCCGACGAACGCCCGCAGCCACTCCGCGTAGCGCTCCGGGCCCACCTCGTTCCACGCCTCCACGTGCTCGACGCCCTCGAGGCGATGGTAGGTCGCGGGCACGCGCAGGGCGTCGACGAACCTGTCGACCGAGGCGATCGGCACGGTCGTGTCGTCGGTGCCGGCTACCACCATCACGGGCACCGGCACACGGTCGGCCTTGCGCGCCTGCACCAGCGCGTCGAAGTCGACGCCGGTGCGCCAGCCCGCCACCGTGAGCGCCAGGCGCGTGAGCAGCCCTGGAGCCGGCAGGCCAGCTTTCACGGCGCCGAGCTCGACGGTCGCGTAGAGGTCGACGAGCGGAGAGTCGAGCACCACGCCCACGACCTCAGGCAGGTCGGCGCGCCAGCGGTGCAGCGCTTCGAGAGCGACGGCACTGCCCATCGAGATGCCGAAGAGGACCACCCTGTCGACACCCCTCTCGGCCAGCGCGCGGGCGCCGAGGAGCGCGTCCTCCCACTCGCTGGCGCCGTAGTGGTAGAGGCCGTCCGAACTGGCGGCCGAGGCGTCGTGGTTCCGGTACGACTGCGCCAGGACGTGAAGGCCGAGGGCGGAGAAGGCGGGGATGAACCGCAGGGTCTCGGTCAGCTCGCCGCGCCGCCTGCCGTGGAGCATGACCACGCCCGTGCGGCTGCCGGCCGCCCCGGCGTCAGGCGGCACGTACCACGCACGCACGTCGCCGGCCGCCCCCGGCAGGCTCAGCTCCTCGAACCCCAGCCCGAGGTCGCGCATGGGGTCGCGACGGTAGACGAAGTTGTCGACGCGCGCCGGGGCGCCGGCGGCGGGCAGCGCGCCCTCAACGAGGTCGAGGCGCCGGGTCACCTCGGCGCCGGAGTCCTCGACGACCTCGCCGAGGAGCCCGTAGCCGCCCTCCCAGAGCAGGGCGTACGTGCCGGTCACGTCGACGTCGGCGTGCTGGCTCGGCTCGGCCGTGCGCGGCAGGACGACGGTGGCGGGCGGCCCCTCTCGTGAGCGCACGACCTCGAACTCGGGCATCAGCGCGTACGGCGCCGGCACGATCACGCGGCTCGAGAACACCCAACCTACGGCCACCACCGCGGCGCCGATCAGCAGCGCGAGGACCAGAGCCAGCAGAGCCACGCGCGTCACCAGCCCACCTTCCCGAAGGTGTCGGCCCTGTCGGGGCTCGTCGAGAACATCACGACCGGCACCCTCGTCACCTCCTCCATCAGGGAGAGGTAGTCGTGCACCTCCGCCGGGAGCGCGTCACGAGTGCCGAGGCCGGCCAGGTCGCCCCAGCCGGGCATGTCGCGGTACACGGGGACGCCGTCCGGATCGTGGTCGACGCAGACGCGCACCGCGTCCAAGCCGGAGAGCACGTCGAGCTTCGTCACGACGAGCCCGTCGAAGCCGTTGACGTCGCAGGCGTAGCGAAGCTGATGGAGGTCGAGCCACCCGACGCGGCGGGCGCGCCCCGTGGTCGTGCCGTACTCGTCCCACTGCTGCTCGCCGCTGCCGCGCAGCCTCAGGGCGAGGGCCTCGTCGACGATCTCCGTCGGGAACGGCCCGTGCCCGACACGGGTGGCGAACGCCTTGACGACCCCGAGCACCTGGTCGAGGGCCTTGTGGCTGACCCCGGCACCCACCAGGATCCCGCCGACGGTCGGGTGGCTGCTAGTGACGTAGGGGTAGGTGCCGTAGGCGAGGTCGAGCATCGTGCCCTGACCGCCCTCGAACATCACGCGGCGGCCCGCGGCCAGGGCGCCTCGCACCAACGCGCCGGTGTCCTTGACGAGCGGGACGATGCGCTCGCGCACCGGCTCCAGCTCGGCGAACGCCGCCTCGACGCTCGTCCATCCGACCCGCGCCGTCGAGTTGGGCTTGGCCTCGAGCAGACGGGACAGCCGCTCGCGGAGGACGGCCTCGTCGACGATGTCGCCGGCGCGCAGCCCGACCCGCCGCGCCTTGTCCGAGTAGGCGGGTCCGATTCCGCGGCCCGTGGTGCCCACGAAGCCGCCTCCCTCGTCGTTCTTCTTGTGATGCGGCAGGACGAGGTGCGCCTCGTGCGAGACCCACACCTCACCGGGGTCGCGGCGGGCGGCCAGCGCGTCGAGCTCGGCGACGAACGCCCACGGGTCGATCACCATGCCGCCGCCCAGCACCGACGTGGGCCGGTCGTGGAGCGTTCCGCACGGAAGGTGGTGGAGCTTGAAGACGTCGCCGCCTACGACGACGGTGTGGCCGGCGTTGGCCCCGCCCGAGAACCTCACGACGACGTCCGCGTCGTGTGCCAGGGCGTCGACGACCTTGCCCTTGCCCTCGTCACCCCACTGCGCGCCGATGATGGCGATGCCGGGCACCCTGCCTCCTCGTGCCACGCCGCGCGCGGCCGCCTGGCGACGGTCATGAGAGGTAAGGGTTCGCCCCTAGCGCCAGGCCAGGCAAGAGTAACCTTAGCGGCATGACGACCTCCCCAGCCGCCCGTCCCACGGTGCTGCTCTCCACGTCCACGGTGCCCCGCACGACGTCGCTGCGGCGCGACGACGCCATGACGGGCCGCAACTACTCCCAAGCCGTCGCCCTCGCGGGCGGGCTGCCCGCGATGGTCGCGAACCTCGACCCCGCGCTCGCCGCCGCCTACGCCGCCAGCTATGACGCCTTGCTCCTCACCGGGGGCGGGGACGTCGACCCCGAGCAGTTCGGGGAGGCCTCCGACCGGGACCTCGGCGCCGTCGACCCCGAGCGCGACGCCTTCGAGCTGGCCCTCTACGCAGCGTTCCGCGAGGCCGGCAAGCCGGTCCTCGGCGTATGCCGCGGTTGCCAGGTGATCAACGTCGCGCACGGCGGCAAGCTCCACCAGCACCTGCCCAGCGTCGACGGCACCCACCAGCACGACCAGCGCGACCTCCGCGGCTTCCCCTCCCACCCCGTCGAGCTCGAGGCCGGCAGCCAGCTCGCGGCGGCCTACGGGGCCACGCGCGTGAGCACGAACAGCTACCACCACCAGGCGATCTCCGAGCTCGGCGCCGGCCTGCGCGCCGTCGGCCGGGCATCCGACGGCGTGATCGAGGCCGTCGAGGCGCTCGAGGGCCCGCTGGTCGTGGCCGTCCAGTGGCACCCCGAGATGATGTTCGAGCGCTTCGGCGAGCACCTCGCGCCGTTCGAGGTCCTCGTGCGCGCGGCCTCGCCCCAGTTGGCCCGCTGAGCCGGGCCTCGAGGCCGACCGGCCGCTTCGGGGCGGGCTCGGGCGCACCCGCTTGACGCCCGAGCCCGCTCTGGTAGACTCCCGCGCATGCCGCTTGCGAGCCGAGGAGGTGGTGCCGTGGACGACGGCTATGGCTACGTCCGTCTGACCGCCACCCCTGCGCCCGCCGGCCACCCCCGCTGAGCAGAACGGACCCGGGCGCGCCACCCGTGGGGGCCACCTAGGTTCCCCGCCACAGCAGCGCGAGAGAAGGTCCCATGGTCATCGTCATGAGCAAGGACGCCGATCGGGCGTCGGTAGACAAGGTCCTCACCGAGGTGAAGAGCCTCGGCCTCACCCCTCACGTCAGCGAAGGCGAGTCCCGCACCCTCATCGGCGCGATCGGACCGGCTCCGACCGAGGAGCTCAGGGAGCACTTCTCGGGGCTCGCCGGCGTCGAGACGGTCGTGCGCATCACCAAGCCGTTCAAGCTCGCCTCGCGCGAGTTCCGGCACGACGACTCGTTCGTGATGATCGGGGACGTCAAGACCGGCAACGGCCGGTTCGTCGTGGCAGCGGGCCCCTGCGGCGTCGAGAGCCGCGAGCAGACGCTCGCGGCGGCCGACATCGTCGGCCGCTCCGGCGCGCAGGTGCTGCGCGGCGGCGCCTACAAGCCCCGCACCAGCCCCTACGCGTTCCAGGGACTGGGCGAGCGCGGCCTCGAGATCCTCGCCGAGGCGCGCGAGGCGACGGGCCTGCCCATCGTCACGGAGGTCACGACGCCGGACCTCGTCGAGACGGTCGCGGGCGTCGCCGACATGCTCCAGGTCGGAGCCCGCAACACGCAGAACTTCGCGCTCCTCGGCGAGCTCGGGCGCTCGGGCAAGCCCGTCCTGTTCAAGCGCGGCATGTCGACGTCGATCAGCGAGTTCCTGCAGGCGGCCGAGTACATCCTCAGCCAGGGCAACCCGAACGTCGTGCTGTGCGAGCGCGGGATCCGGACGTTCGAGACCTCCACGCGCTTCACCCTCGACGTCGCGGCGGTGCCGGTTCTGAAGGAGCTCACGCACCTCCCCGTCTGGGTCGACCCCAGCCACGCGGCCGGCCGACGCTCCCTGGTCGCGTCCCTGGCGCTGGCGGCCGCCGCCGCCGGGGCGGATGGCGTGATAGTCGAGGTGCACCCGAAGCCCGAGGAGGCGAAGTCCGACGCCGCGCAGCAGCTCGACGAAGGAGAGTTCCTCTCGCTGATGAGCCGCCTGGAGGCGGTCGTGCAGGCGCTCGGGAAGACCCTCTGAGCATGACCGGCCCGCGCACGCTGGCCGTCGCCGGCGTCGGGCTCATCGGCGGCTCGGTGGCGATGGGCGCCCGCGAGCGCGGCCTCGCCCAGCGCGTCGTGGGGTTCGACCACGACGCCGTGGCGCTCGACGCCGCCCTCGGCCTGGGAGCGATCGACGAGGCGCGCCTCGAGACCGGTGCCTGGCTGGCGGAGGTCGACCTGCTCGTGCTCGCCGCCCCGACGAAGGCGTTGCCGGGGCTGGCGGCGGGGCTGCTGCCGGAGCTGAGCGCGGCCGCCGTCGTCACCGACGTCGGCAGCGTCAAGAGCCCGGTCGTCCAGGCGCTGACCGGCATCGACTGGGCGGGAGGGCCGGGCCGGTTCGTGGGCGGCCACCCGATGGCTGGCAGCGAGCGCTCCGGCGTGGTGAACGCCGACCCCGGCCTCCTCGAGAACGCCATCTGGGTCCTGACCCCGGACGCCGGCACGGACCCTGTGGCCCTGGCCGCGGTGAGGGCCCTGGTCGAAGGGCTGGGGGCGCGGCCGATCGAGACGACGCCGGAGAAGCACGACGACCTGGTGGCCGCCGTCAGCCAC
>JBIQIQ010000151.1:0-5485 GCA_044507975.1 Deinococcaceae bacterium | reverse complement strand
GCCACGGGCGACGGCGTCGGCGGCGAGCCAGCGCGCCGCCCCCGCGCGCGTGGCCGGTCGGAACGCCTCCAGCACCTCGGCGATCGCCTCGAGCGTCCAGCCCGCCTGCAGCAGGTTGGGAGCGGCCTCCCAGGGCTGCTCGAGCCCCAGGGCGTCCAGGTAGTCGGCCAGCTCGTCCTCGTCGTCCGGGTCGGGGAGGCGCGCCGGGCCGGGGGCGACCGCCTCGGCCCGCTCCTTCGCGGCGGCGCCCAGGCGCAGCACGGCCTCGCTCTCGGCCGGGGTGAGGTCGGAGGCGAACAGGGCCACGGCCGCCTGGTCCCGCGCCTCGTGAGCGCCGGCGAGGGAGCCGGTGGTGCGCACCAGGGCGGCCGCCGGGTTGTTCAGCTCGTGCGCCAGACCGGCGGCCATGGTCCCCAAGGCCACGAGTCGCTCCTCGCGAGCGCGGTTCGACTGGTCCTCCTCGATGCGCGACGCCATGCAGCCGACGATCGCCGCCGCGGCCTCGGGGGAGCTACCCAGCAGGCGCCGGAACGCGGCCCGGCCGACCCGAAGCAGGCGAGAGGGCTGGCCGGCGCGCGCCGTGGCCACCCTGGGGTTGCCGCTCACCAGCGCCATCTCGCCGACGACCTCGCCGGGCCCGCGCAGGGCGATGTCGTCCTCGACCTCACGGACCCGCTTCGAGATGACGAGCTCGCCGGAGAGCACGACGTAGAGGTCGATCCCCTCGTCACCTTCCCGGAACAGCACGTGCCCGGGCGCCACGGAGACCTCGTCGGCCATGTCGAGGAGCTCGGTCAGGTCGTCGTCATCGAGCGCCGCGAAGAGAGGCACCCGCCGGAGGTAGTCGCGCCTTGTGGCGAGGTCGGAGGGGAAGGCGTCGCTGCCGTCCGTGGGCGCGCGCTCCCCCTCGCCCCGCGCATGCGCCGCCCCGCCGCCCCTGTCCATCACGCGCCCGCCAGGTAGCGGTGGACGGCCTGGACGGCCATCGCGCCCTCGCCGACCGCCGAGGCGATGCGCTTCACGGAGCGGTGCCTGACGTCGCCGGCGACGAAGACGCCGGGCACGCTCGTCTCCAGCCAGTCGCGCTCGCGCCGGCCGGGGCCGCTCCCGTCCTGTGGGACGTCGGAGCCGGCCAGCACGTAGCCCTGCTGGTCGCGGGCGACGTCCTGCGGCAGCCAGCCCGTGTGCGGCGTGGCGCCGATGAACACGAACACCGCGGCCACCTCCTCCTCGGTCTCCCGGCCGGACTCGAGGTCGCGCAGCGTGACGCCCGCCAGTCGACCGTCGCCGGCCACGCGCGCCACCACGGCGCGGCAGCGGACCTTGACGCGGTCGTTGGCGTCCAGCTGGGCGATCAGGTAGCTCGACATGCTGGCCCCCAGCCCGCTCCCGCGCACGACAAGGACGACCTCCTCGGCGAACCGCGACAGGTACATCGCGGCCTGGCCCGCCGAGTTGCCGGCCCCGACGACGAACGCGCGCTTCCCCTTGACGGCCAGCGCCTCGGTCGCGGCGGCGCCGTAGTAGACGCCCGCGCCGGTCAGCGCGTCGGCGCCCGGCGCGTCGAGGCGGCGGTAGGTGACGCCCGTGGCGACGAGCACCGACCTGGCGGCCACCTGGCTGCCGTCCGAGAGCGTGAGCATGCGGTAAGGGTCCTCACGCCGGAGGTCGGTCGCCCGCACCGGGTTGAGGAGCTCCGCTCCGAAGCGCCGTGCCTGCGTCACGGCGCGCCGCGCGAGGTCGCCGCCGGACAGCCCAGAAGGGAAGCCGAGGTAGTTCTCGATGGCGGACGACAGGCCCGCCTGCCCGCCCGGCGCCTCGGCCTCGACCAGGAGGGTCGAGAGCCCCTCGGACGCGCCGTAGACGGCCGCCGCCAGCCCCGCGGGCCCCGCTCCCACGATGACGAGGTCGTAGGACCTGAGCTCGGGGCGCTGCTTGAGGCCGGCCCTCCGCGCGACCTCGGACACGTCGGGGTCGAGGAGGGCCTCGCCGTCGGGCATGACGACGACCGGCAGGTCGGCCGGTCCCGCGCCTGCCAGGCGCAGCAGCGGCTCGGCCTCCGGCGAGAGCTCGACGTCCAGCCAGCGGTAAGGCATCAGGTTGCGCGAGAGGAAGTCCTTGAGCGCGTGGGTCCGCGGGGCGTAGGCGTGGCCGATCACCGTCGCGCCCGTGAAGGTCGGCTGCCAGAGGGCCCGCCAGTCGTCGAGGAGGTCGTCCAGCACCGGGTAGAGTCGCTCCTCCGGCGGGTCCCACGGCTTCATTAGGTAGTAGTGGAGCTGCGTCTCGTTGATCGCCCGGATCGAGGCCTCGGTGTCGGCGTAGGCGGTGAGCAGCACGCGGCGGGCGTCCGGGAAGAGCGGCCGCGCGTGCGCCAGGAACTCGATGCCGCTCATGCCCGGCATGCGCTGGTCGACGAGGAACAGCGCCACGGCGTCGCCCTTGAGCTTCGCCTCCTTCACGAGCTCCAGAGCGCGGTCCCCGGAGTCGGCGCGCACGACGCGGTACCCCTCGCCGTAGTGGCGCCTGAGGTCGCGGGAGACGGCCGCGAGGACGGCGTGGTCGTCGTCGACGGCGACGATCAGGGGTTTCGCGGCGCTCCGCTCCGTCGTCACGCATGCACCTCCACCGGGAGCCTGCCGGGCTCGCCGAGCACGGACACGTCGAACGGGCCGGGGAGCGTGGACTCGACGACCCCCGCTTCGGACTCGGCAGCCAGCGCCTCGTCCTCCCGCCCCTGCGCCCTGCGCGCGCGGCCCAGGTCGCGCAGTACGCGCGCCACGTATGGTCGCATACCGCGCGCGCGGAACCATTCGAGTGCGCCCTCGAGGTGCGGTACGGCCTCGTCGACGCGGTCCAGGTCGAGGAGGGCCTCGGCGAGCAGGTGGGCGGCCGCCCAGCGTCCGTAGGCGTCGCGCATCGACTCGGCGCGCTCGACCTGGGCGCTGAGGTCGGACACGGCGCCGACCTCGCCCCCGAGGAAGCGGCACGCCGCGCGGGACGCCTGCACGCCGTACAGCATGGGCTCGTAGTACGTGCCGGCGCCCACCTGCAGCGCCCTCTCGAACTGCTCGAGCGCGTTGCGCAGCTCGCGCCGCTGCATGTCGCCCTTGCCGGCGAGCCACAGGCCGTTGGCCGCGCACTCCCTGCCCTCCATGCCGAGCGCCTTGTCGCGCCCGTAGATCACGAAGCGCATCGCGGCGTCGAGCTCGCCCATCTCCATGAGCGCCTCGCCCGTGAGCATGGTGACGTCGGCTTCCTTGATCGTCGAGCCCGACGCGTAGGCGGCGTCCAGGGCGCGAGGCAGGGCCTCGAACGCCTCGTCGAACCGCCCCAGCCTCGCGAGTGCCACGGCCTGCGACGCCAGCGCGTGCGCCTGCACGGCCTTGTCACCGACGCTCACCGCCAGCCGCGCTACCTCACCGAGGCGCTCGGCGGCCAACGCCGGGTCGTCGCCCACGAGCAGCTCGGTGACGGCCCAGAAGGGCAGGAGGAAGAGCTGGTCGTCGCCGAGGTCGCGCGCGATTCCGTGCGCCTCGCTCAGCACCTCGAAGCCCTTGGTGGGGAGTCCCGACAGCACGTAGACGTTCCCGTGTCGAACGAGGGACTGCACCAGCAGCCGGGGGTCCCCGTGCTCCCGCGCCGCCTCGACCGCGCGCGCGGACCGCTCCAGCATCCCTCCACGCAGCTCGGAGCTCTCGTGGCGCCGCAGGAGCAGCTCGACGTCGGTAAGCGAGTTCAGGGTGGTGACCAGGGCGCGACGCCAGGCGGCGGAAGACGCGCCAGGGCCGGCGCGCTCCAGAGCGGCTAGGGCGCGCTGGTCGAGGTCGACGGCCTGGTCGAGGGCGTTGAGCCGCCTCGCACGGTCGGCGGCGCGGCCGGCGTACTCGGCGAAGGGCAGCCACTCCTCGGCGCGCTCGTAGTGTGTCGCGAGCGCTGCCGCCACCTCGTCGAGCCGACCCTCGTATTGCCGCTCGAGGACCTGTGCGACCAGGCGGTGCAGCTCGATGCGCCGCTTCGACAGGAGCCTGTCGTAGGCGGCTTCCTGGGTCAGGACGTGCTTGAACGCGTACTCCTCCCGAGGCTCCAGCTCGCGGACGAGCTCCTCCTCCGTGAGCGTCTCGAGGTGAGGGTAGACGTCGCCGACGCGCCAGGGGACCGTGTCGTCCTCGAGCACGGAGCCGAGGACGCTCCGCTCGAAACTCCGACCGATCACGGCCGCCGTCTGCGCGACGCGACGCGTCTGCTCCGGCAGGCGGTCGATGCGGGCGCTCAGGACGCCGGACAGCGTCTCGGGGATCTCGGCGGCTCCGAGGTCGCCGGTGACGGTCCAGCGAGCACCCTGCCTCACGAGGTGCCCCGAGTCGATGAGCGACCTCAGCACCTCCTCGAGGTAGAAGGGGTTCCCGTCCGACCTCTCCAGCACGCGCTCGAGGGGTGCCGGCAGCTCGCCGCCGCCGAGCAGCCGCACGAGCAGCTCCTGAGAGAGCGCGCCGTCGAGGGGAGCCAGCTCCAGGCGAGCGTGCCGCTCGCCGACGCTCTCGTCGACCAGGTCTGGGAGACGGTGGCTGGGGGCCGCCCGGTCGGGACGCAGCACGGCGACGATCATCAGCGGCAGCTCGGCGGTGAGCCGCGCCAGCTCGCCGATCAGGTCGACGGTGGCAGGGTCGGCCCAGTGAAGGTCCTCGAAGACGAGTACCGTCGGGCGGGCCGCCAGGTGCCGGACCAGCGCGGCCACGGCCTCGGTCGCCCGTCGCTCGAGCACACCGCCGTCGAGCGACGCGGTCTCCCGCGCGGTCGCCTCGTCCTCTACCGTCATCAGGAGCTGGAGGTATGGCTCGTGCCGGCTGCCCTCCCAGTCGCCCTCGGCAGCCACTGCGGCCAGGCGCTCGCGCACCACCGCAGGCGGGTCGGCCTGCGTCGCTCCCAGGCTCGCCAGGATGGCCCCGCGCATGGGGAAGTATGGCACGGCTTGCGCGTAGGACAGCGCTCTCCCCTCGTACCAGCCGAGGTCGGCGACGGCGTGGCTGGCGCGCGTCCGCAGCTCGGCGACGAGCCGCGACTTGCCTAGCCCGGCCTCGCCTACGACCGTCACGAAGCTCCCTTCACCCCTGCCCAGCTCGGCTACGCGCTCCCGAAGCTGCTGCAGCTCGCGCTCGCGCCCGACCAGCGGAGCGACGAGGCCCGCCACGCCGCGGCGCCGGGCGCCGCCGGGGATCGGGGCCAGGACCTCGTAGACCTCGACCGGCGCGGCGAGGCCCTTGACCCGCTTGGGACCGAGCTCGGCCACGTCGAAGGCGTCCCTGACCAGCTCGTACGTGTCGGGGGCGATGAGCACGCTGCCCGGCTCGGCCAGCGCCTGCAGGCGCGCCGCCAGGTTGGCCGTCTCACCCATGGCCGTGAACTCGGCCCGCACGTCGTCACCCACGGTGGTGAGCACCGATTGACCGGTGCTCACGCCGACCCTGACCGCGAACCCTCGCGGAGC
>JBIQIQ010000150.1:0-5570 GCA_044507975.1 Deinococcaceae bacterium | reverse complement strand
CGTGCCCCGAAAGCGCGTCGCCCGTCTCCCAGCCGAGGAGCTCGCCCTCCACCCGGACCGACGCGCGCGAGCGCGCCAGCGGGCTCAGGCGGTCGAGGCCCGCGAACGGAGAGGCGGCGTTGGTCAGCCAGGTCTCGTAGCTGGCGGTCGCCGTGAGGGGCCCCGCGGTCAGGCGCCACGCTGGGTTCAGCCGCACCCCCCACTGCACCACGTCGTGGTGCGGGTAGAGCGTCGCCTCGGCGCGCGCCAGGAGCGTGAACGCTCCCAGCGGCGTGGGGCCGCTACCGGCCGACGCGGTGAGCGCGCCGCCGAGCCGCGCGCCGAACACCGCCGGGACCACGGGCTCGGCCGGGGTGGCGAGCGCGGTGGCGGCGGCGAACGCCTCGGCGCCCAGGCGCAGGGGCGGCACCGTGCCGGGCAGCGCGACGTCGTAACTGGCGCTAAGCCCGAAGCGGCCCTCGTGGTACGGCTCGGCGGCGAGCTCGGCCCCGGAGTGCAGCGAGAGCTCGAGGTCGAGCCAGCGCGCGACCTGGCGCCTGACCTCCACGTCGAGCAGCGGCCGGCCGGCCTCGAGGCCCATCGTCGCGCGCGTCGTGGTGCCGTCCTCCATCACCTCGGTGTGCACGAGCGCGACCAGGCCGGTGCGGTGCTGCGGGTCGATGCCCGTGGCCCCGACGTCCAGCGACGCGTCTCCACCCTCGCCCAAGGGAAGGCCGACGACCCGCGCGCCGACGCCGCTGCCGGGACGATCCGGGTCGCCGCGGTCGGGCACCTCCTGCACCCGCAGCGGGAGCGTGAACCGCTCGAGGCTCTCCTCGTCGAGCCGCAGGGTGGGCCTCAGGCCGATCCGCAGGGCGCCGACGCGCAGCTCCCCACCCTCGAGCTCCACCGTGCGCGTCGTCAGGTCGAGCGTGGCGCTGCGGCCCTCGATCGCGTAAGGGGTCATCTCCATCCCGATGCAGGTCGTGACGGCCGGGCCCTCGACCGTCAGGCTCTGCCCCACCAGCCGCGCGCTCTCGCCGCTGACGGCGAACGCGACGCCGGCGAGCGTGAACCCCGTCAGCACCATCTCGCCGGTGAGCAGGTCGAGCACGATCGTCTCGGCGTCGCCCGAGAAGTCGGGGGCGTCGACGGTCGCGCCTTGGAGGACGAGCGTCTCGGTCGTGGCCGCGAGGTGCTCGGCGCGCATCCGCAGCTCTCCCCAGATGAGCTCGGGAGAGTCGGCGCGCAGGCCCAGCTCGCCTTCGAGCCCGGAGACGGTCGCGGCCTCCGCGACGACAGTCCACTCGCCTCCGACGGCCGTGACGCACACGCCGCCGTAGAAGAGCACCGAGTCGCTCTCCGGCATGCTCCTGAAGTGCAGGTAGTAGACGGCGAGGTAGTCGGGGATCGTGACCTGCGAGGTGTCCGGTCCGGGCGTGCACTGCGCGGCGACCGAGCCGGCCAGCAGCAGGGCGCCCAGCGCTGCCAGCGCTCGGAGGGACCGCCTGATCACCGTCTAAAGATAGGCTCTGAACCGCTCCAACAGCGCGGGACTGACCTCGGTCGCCGCCCCGTACACGTGCTGCTCGCCCTTCCGGCTGAGGACCAGCTGGAGCTGCCCGCCCGCCTCCGGGGAGCGCATCGTGAACAGGTCGCCGACGAAGGTGTAGCGCCCGTCGAGCAGGACGTCGCCCGTCACGGCGTCGAGCAGCACGCGGTCGGCTGCGAACGCCGGCTCCGAGCCCTGGACGCCGTCCTCGAAGACGATCACCTGCTCCAGCGCGTGATAGCGCAGGAGTCCGGCGGTGATGAGGAGGCCGTCGCGGTCGAGCTCGAGCTCACCCGAAGCGGTGAGGACGCTGCCCACCACGTCGATGTGGAGCGCGTCGGCGGAGAAGTCGCCGAACGCCCCCGTCACCGAGACGCCCGCCGCCTCGATGTACGCGCCGTCGAGGTACTGGATCACCTCGGCGCTGACCTCGACGCCGGTCTTCGTGTCGGTGAGCTTCCCGCCGTCGGGCAGCGTGGTGAGGCCGGTCGTGATGTCGATCGTCTGACGCCCGTGCGACGTGATGACGAGCGCCGCGAACGGCCGCTCCTCACCCTGGGGCTGCGCGGCCGCGGCCGTGAGCAGCAACGCCGTCACGCACGCGATCAAGGTGCCCTTCAAGCGCATCGCGCGAGTGTACCCACGTGTGGAATGAGAACGAGGCGCGGCGGTTCACAGTCCCCGAGGGCCGCCTCGGCGCTACTCACCCGGACCGAGCGTGTAGACGTAGTCGGAGTCGAACGGCCGCGCCTCCAGGATCTCGATGGCCGTCGCGAGCTGGGCGTTCATCACGCGGTCGACGACCTCGGCGACGCTCTGGTAGATGCCGAGCGACTGGAAGGTCGCGCCGAGGGAGGTGAGTCGGCCGAGCGGCGTCTCGGCCCGCAGGGTGAGGCCGGTCGCGAGCTTGCGCTGGGCCCTGCGCCACTCCGCGGCCGTCGGCAGCTCGTCCTGGGCGCGCCTCAGCACGGCCCGGTAACGGTCGATGACCTCCTCGGCGCGCTCGGGGGCCACGCTGACGTACCCGCTGAACACCCCCTGGTCCTCGTTCGCCTCGTGTCCGAGGCCGGCGTTGTCCGCCAGCCCCTTGTCGACGAGCTCCCAGTACAGGCGCGAGCCTCCCGAGTCGCCGAGCACGACGCCCAGCACCCCGGCGGCGTAGCGGCGAGGGTCGGTCAGCGGCAGGCCGGGTGCGTAGTAGGCGACGTGGACGCGGTTGAGCTTGGCGTCGACGGTGCCGTCGCGACCGGTGATCGTCTGGGCGTCAGGCCGCTCCCGCGGCGCCTCGAACGAGGGCCACGACTCCGTGATCGCGGCGACCTGGGCGAGCACCTCGTCCCAGTCGTACCGGCCGGCGACGGCCAACACGAGGTTGCCGGGCGAGTAGCGGCGCTTGAAGTACGCGAGCATCTGGTCTTGCGCGAGGTCGGAGATGCTCCTCTTGGAGCCGAGCACGCTGTTGCCGAGGGGATGGCCCGCCCAGTAGCGCGGTGACGAGATCTCGAAGACGTGGAAGTGCGGCCGGTCCTCGTACATCGCGATCTCCTCGAGGATGACCTTCTTCTCGACGTCGAAGTCCTCCTGGCGCAGCGCCGGGCGCATCAGCTCGGAGAGCAGGTCGATCAGCTCGGGGAGGCGCTCGGGCAGGACGGCCCCGTAGTAGACGGTGCGCTCCTCCGAGGTGAAGGCGTTGTACTGGGCGCCGAGCTCGTCGAACGTGCGGTTGATGTCCTCGGCCGTGAAGCGCTCGTTGCCCTTGAAGACCATGTGCTCGAGGAAGTGCGACACCCCGGCGACCTCGGACGTCTCGTCGCGCGAGCCGGTGCGCACGAAGAACCCGGCGGCCACGCTGGCGGCTCCGGGGTTGTGCTCACCGATGACCGTCAGGCCGTTGCCGAGCACCGCCTTGTCGAAGCGCAGGCGCTGGGCGACCTCGCCGGCGATCGGGGTGGGGTCGTCGATGACGTCCTCGGGGTCCGCGCCGGCCTCGTCGGGCTCGTCGAGCCGGTAGAGCCGCCTCACGGGCGCGCCTCGCCGGGTCCGAGGGTCATGACGGTCGGTCGCGGTGCCGGGTGCGTTGCCAAGTGCTGGTTCAGCTCCTCCAGGGTCACGGCCTCGAGGCGCGAGGTGATCTCCTCGAGGGTGCGCGCGCGGCCGAGGTTGAAGACGTCGGACGCCAGCCGCCCGGCCGTGGAGCCCGACGACTCGCCCTGCATGACGAGGCTAGAGAGCATGCCGGTCTTGGCGCGCTCGAGCTCCTCGGCGGTCACGCCCTCACTCAGGCGAGCGACCTCGGCGAGGAACACCTCGAGGGTCTCCTCGGCGCGCTCGGGCGTGGTGCCCGCGTAGCCGATCGTGTAGCCGAAGCCCTTGAGCACGCGGTTGAACGCGCTGACGGAGTAGACGAGGCCGCGCTTCTCGCGCACCTCGGTGAACAGGCGCGATCCCATCGAGCCCGAGAGCACGTTGAGAGCGACGGTGTGGCGGTAGCCCTCGGCCGTGCCTGGCACGGGGCCCGGGTAGGCCAGCCCGATCTGCACCTGGGCGGACTCGGCGGTCACGTGGTGCCTGCCAGGCTCCGCCACCGTGATCGGCGGCACGACCCTGCCGTCGCCCTCCCAGGCTCCGAAAGCGTCCTCGGCGGCGGCCTGCACGCGGTCCCAGTCGGCGCCGCCGGCCAGCGCCAGGACGGCGCCGCCGGGCTTCAGGCTCACGGCCGCCTCCTCGCGCAGCACAGCGGGCGTCAGGGCCGCGAGGCCCTCCGGCGTGCCGTAGGCGCTCCTGCCCTGTGGGCTGGTGACGAAGGTGGAGACGAGCTCGTCGAACAGACGCTGCGCGGGGGCGTCGTCGAGCGACTCGAGCTCCTGCAGCGCCAGCTCGCGCGACGGCTCGAACTCGGACTCGTCGAGCCTCGGGGCTGTCACCATCGACGCGAGCAACGGGAGGGCCGCCTCGAGCTCGGAGTCGAGGAAGGTGGCGCTGAGGCTGGAGCTCTCCCGGCCGGCGCCGCCGCCCCTCCGCACGCCGAGGTCCTCGAGCGCATCGGACAGCGCCCGGGAGTCGAGCCCGCCGGCACCCCTCTGCATCCACTCGTGAAGCACGTTGGCCGCACCCTCGAACCCGTCGGGGTCGGTGCCGGAGCCGAAAGGCATCACCAGCGTGGCGCTGACGGCCGGCAGCCATGGCATCGCCTCGTAGACGACGGTGAGCCCGTTCGCCAGCTGGGCGGTCAACGGGCGCCGCTCCGAAGCGGCTACGACGCCCCCCGCGGGGGACGCCAGGTGATCGCTAGACATGGCCGCGAGTATAGCGCCGGGTTCTGGGCGGCTCCGCGGCGGAGTGGCTTCGCGGGGAGGGGCGGGACTCCCTCTCGGAACCCCTCTTCAAGTATCCCGAAGGCGGGATACTGCATCGTGGGACCGCACGTTCACTAGGCGGCGTGTAGGGCGGTCCCGGCGGCGCGACCGGCCCCGTTCCTTGTATCCCTCAATCGAGATACTTGAAGAGCGTCTTGAGGAGGGGTCTGTCAGAGCGCGAAGACCCAACCGCGCGGAATCACAGCATCGGACTCAACGGGTCGGGCTCATCGAGCTGTCAGCCGCCGCAGCGCACCGGCGAGGTCGCCGCTGCCGGCGAGGCTGGTGCCGACCAGCACCGCGTCGGCGAGGCCCTCCACGGTGCGGAGGTCCTCACGCGTGCGGTAGCCCGACTCGGCCACCAGCACGCCCTCGAAGCCTGCGGCCCGGGCGCGCGACAGAAGGCGCGGCGCGTTCTCCAGGTCGATCGCGAGCGTGGTCAGGTCACGGTTGTTGACGCCGAGCACCTCGGCGCCAGAGGCGAGGGCGAGCTCGAGCTCGGCCTCGTCGTGCACCTCGACGAGCGCCGCCAACCCCAGCGAACGCGCCGCCGACACGTACTCGCCGGTGCGGTCGCCCGTGATCGCCACGATGACCAGCACGGCGTCCGCGCCCGCCGCGCGCGCCTCGGCGAGCTGGGCGGGGTGGACAGTGAAGTCCTTGCGCAGGAGCGGGACGTACCG
>JBIQIQ010000149.1:0-5582 GCA_044507975.1 Deinococcaceae bacterium | reverse complement strand
GGCCACGACTTCCGCTACGCGGTCGACACGGCGAAGGCCGAGCGCGAGCTCGGGTGGCGGCCGCAGGTCGACCTCGAGCGCGGCCTGCGAGACACGGTCTCGTGGTACCTGGCGCACCGCGACTGGCTGGAGACCGTCACGCGCGGCCGCTACCGGCTCGAGCGGCTGGGCACCGTGGGCACCGCGGGCGCGGCAGCGCGGCCCGGCGACGGAGAGCGGCCGGCATGAGCCTCAAAGGCATCGTGCTCGCTGGCGGCAGCGGCACGCGCCTGTATCCGGCGACGCTCGCGGTGAGCAAGCAGCTCATGCCCGTCTACGACAAGCCGATGGTCTACTACCCCCTCAGCGTGCTCATGTTGGCCGGAGTGCGGGAGGTGCTCGTCATCTCGACCCCACGCGACCTCCCTCTCTTCCGGGCGCTCCTGGGCGATGGCTCGCGGTGGGGCATGCGCTTCGCCTACGCGGAGCAGCCACGGCCGGAGGGCCTCGCGCAGGCGCTGGTCATCGGCGAAGAGTTCCTAGAGGGCAGCCGCGTCGCGCTGGTGCTCGGCGACAATCTCTTCCACGGCTACGGTCTCTCCGTGATGCTCAAGGACGTTGCGAATCGCGAGGACGAGGCCACGGTGTTCGGATACCGCGTCACCGACCCGCAGCGCTATGGCGTCGTCGCGTTCGGTCCGGGCGGGAGGGTCACGGCCATCGAGGAGAAGCCCCTGCGGCCGCAGAGCCCTTACGCCGTTACGGGCCTGTACTTCTACCCGTCGGACGCCCCCGAGCACGCGCGCCGCCTGAAGCCCTCGGCGCGGGGCGAGCTCGAGATCACGGACCTCAACCGCGCCTACCTGGAGCAGGGGCGCCTGAGGGTGGAGCTGCTCGGCCGCGGCATGGCGTGGCTCGACACGGGAACGCACGAGAGCCTGCTGCAGGCCGCGAACTTCGTGAGCACGCTCGAGGCCAGGCAAGGCACCAAGATCGCCTGCCCCGAGGAGGTGGCGTTCCGCCAGGGCTGGATCGGCCGAGAGGAGCTGGCTGAACTGGCCCGCGACTACGGCGCGAGCAACCCGTACGGGCGCTACCTGCTCAGCTTGCTCGACGAGCACCCCCGTTCCTGAGGCGCAGCAGCGGCACGACCACCAGCACAGCGTTGAACGCGACCCCGACCATGGCGAACCAAACGATGCCGGTGAGCGGGTCCCCCGTGCTCGCGCCGTATAGCAGCGCCGCCAACCGGAACACGAGGTAGATCACCTCGTAGGTCGCGTGCCAACGCTGCATCCCGAGGAGCGGCACCAGGCACACCGACGGGATGTTGACGAACCCCACGCCCAGCCACAGCGCCACGTAGCGGGCGTACTCGCCCGCCACCCGCCACTCCTGGCCGAGGAGCAGCGCGAAGACGTCGGGGCCGAGGACGAACAGGAGGGCGGCGATCGGCAGCGCCAGCGCCGCCATGCGGAACGTCGAGCGCCACGCCAGTCGCAGCGCCCTGCCCTCCTCGAAGGCGCGCGCTAGTTGCGGGTAGAGCACCTGCCGCACCGAGCGGCCCAGCACCGAGATCGGGGCGGCGACGAGCCTGTGAGCCATGAGGTAGAAGCCGGCGACGCTGGGAGAGAACGCGATCGTCATGACGACGGCCGGCAGGCTCTGGTTGAGAGCGTTCACCAGGGCCTGGGGGGTGCCGAACACCACGTAGTTCCGGAAGCGGGAGAGGACGGCCCTGAAGCGCCGCCAGTTGAGCCGCCGGAAGGGCATCCTGCCGGTCACCTTGGGGGCGGCCAGCAGCAGGCCCAACGCCTGCACGACCGGAGACAGGGTCTGGCCGGCGACCAGGCCGAGGGCGCCAAGGCGCGCGACCCCGAGCAGGTACTGCGACGAGACCGTGAGGAAGGCGCGGACAGCGTTCACGCCGGCGACCGTCGCGAAGCCGTCACGGCGGGTGAACCAGTAGTTGAGGACGTGGTAGAGCCCGGACGCCACCAGGTAGACCGGGAGCAGCCAGAGCAGGGACCTGACTCCGGGCTCGCCGACCGCGCTGGCGAACCAACCGCCCAGGACCAGGACCGCACCCGCCGACAACGCGCTGATGACGATCGCCGCGAGGAAGCCCGCTGACACGACCTCCATTGCTTCCTCGTCGTCAGGAGGCACCGGGACCGCCAGCTCGAGCCGCAAGGAGGCGGTCACGGACGCGATCGAAGCGACCGAGCTGAAGACCGCCAGCAGTCCGAACTCCGCCGGGGTGTAGAGCCTGGTCAGGAGGGGTGCGGCGGCGAGGTTCACGACCTGGGCCGCCGCCGTGCCGGCCGCGAGCAAGCCGACGTTCCGCAGGCGCGACATCAAGGTCCAACTCTCGCCCGCGACCATGAGACCGGCCCTGGTGGAGGTTAATGATCTCTCCATGGCATCCTCCAGGTAGCCGACGCCGCGTGGCGCTGCGGCGGGAAGCGAGCCGGCGCCGGCAGGGACCTCGGGCCCAATCCACCCCGCGCCAGGGAAGACCGAATGCCGCTAGACGCCTGGATAGCCACGGTGGTGTCCGCGGGGACCCTCGCGCTCCTCGCGTTCACGCGCCTGCCGGCGGACTTCGTGTTCCTCGGGTCGCTGGTCACCCTCGTCGTGCTGGGCGTGCTTCCCCTGGACTTGGCGCTGGCGGGCTTCGGCAGCGAAGGTCTCATCACCGTCGGCGCCATGTACGTGGTGGCCGCCGGTCTCCGCGACACCGGGGCGGTGCGCTGGCTCAGCTCGCGCCTGCTCGGCGCTCCCCGCTCGGCGAGGGACGCCCAGCTCAGGCTGATGGGCCCGGTGGCGGCCATCTCTGGCTTCCTGAACAACACCCCTTTGGTCGCCGTGATGATCCCGGTGGTATCGGAGTGGGCGAAGAAGCACGGCATCTCCGTCTCGCGCCTCTTGATGCCCCTGTCGCACGCCGCGGTCCTCGGCGGGACGATCACGCTCATCGGCACCAGCACCAACCTCGTCGTCAACGGGCTGCTGAGGGAGCAGACGGGCTCCGGGCTCGGCCTCTTCGCCATCGCGCCCGTTGGCCTACCCGTCGCCGTGGTCGGGATCCTCCTGATCGTGCTGCTGGCCAACTGGCTGGTCCCGGAGCGCATGCCGGTCGCCCAGAAGGTAGCGGACGCCCGCGAGTACTCGGTCGAGCTGACGGTAGTGGAGGGAGGCCCCGTCGACGGCAAGACGGTGGCCGAGGCCGGCCTCGACAAGCTCGGCGAGGTCTCGCTCCACGACGTCGAGAGGCGCGGCCGGCGCCTCCCGGGGCCGCTTCCCGACACGAGGCTGAGCGGCGGAGACCGGTTGAACTTCGTGGGCGTGGTCGACGCCGTCGTCGACCTGCAGCGCACGCCGGGGCTCACCCCTCCCGACGACCAGGTCCACAAGCTCGAGTCGGCGCGGCCGGACCGCATCCTCGTCGAGGCCGTCGTGTCGGACAGCGGCCCGATGATCGGACGCACGGTCCGGGAGGGCCGCTTCCGCAGCCTCTACGGCGCCGTGGTCGTGGCCGTCGCGCGCAACGGGAGGCGCCTGCGACAGAAGGTGAGCGACGTCGTGCTGCGGCCGGGGGACACGCTGCTGCTCGAGACCGAGCCGGGCTTCGTGGAGTCACACCGCAACGTGCGCGACTTCTACCTCGTCAGCCCCATCCCCGACTCCTCGCCGCCCCGCTTCGAGCGCATGGGGGCGTCGGCCCTCGTCCTGGTGGCTCTCATCGCGGTCGCCACCGCCGGGGTGCTGCCCATCGTGATCGCCGGCCTGCTGGCCGCACTGGCGATGCTCGTGCTGCGCTGCGTCTCGACGCACGGGGCGCGTCAGGCGGTCGACTGGCCCGTGCTCATCACGATCGGCGCGGCCATCGGGGTGGGCCGCGCCCTCGAGGTGACGGGCGTGACCGGCGCGATCGGGACCCAGATCTCGGCCACGGCCGGGGACGACCTCCGCCTGAACGTGCTGCTGCTCTTCCTCGCCACCGCGGTCGTGACCGAGCTAGTCACGAACAACGCGGCTGCCGCGCTGATGTTCCCCGTGGCGATGGCGATGGCGAGCGCGATGGACGTGAGCGTCGTCCCCTTCGCGATCACGATCATGATGGCCGCGTCGAACAGCTTCATCACCCCGATCGGCTACCAGACGAACCTGATGGTCTACGGGCCCGGTGGGTACCGCTTCTCCGACTTCGTGGTGCTCGGTACGCCACTGACCATTGTGACTGGGGCGATGACCGTGCTGTTGGTGCCCATGTTGTGGGGTGGGGGGTGACCGCGCGAGCCTGACGTTCGGCGTCCGGCGCGGCAGCCGGGGACCGGGGCACGCGCAGTAAGCTGGCTCGGTGACGAGAGCCTCGCTCCACAAGGCGGACGCGACCCAGGTCCCCATCCTCGACCTGCGGCCCGAGATCGAGGCGCTGGAGGACGAGCTCGAGGAGGCGTTCCGACGCGTGATGCGGAGCGGCCAGTTCGTCGGCGGCCCGGAGGTCGCGGGCTTCGAGAACGAGGTCGCCGCCTACCTGAGCGTCCGGTACGCCGTCGGCGTCAACAGCGGCACGGACGCGCTCGTCATCGGCCTGCGGGCGCTCGGGATCGGACCGGGCGACGAGGTCATCACCACGCCCTTCAGCTTCTTCGCCACGGCCGAGTCGATCGCCAACGTCGGCGCCAGCCCCGTCTTCGTCGACGTGGACGAGGGCACGTTCAACATCGACCCCGGCCTCATCGAGGCGAAGGTTACCCCGCGCACGAAGGCGATCATGCCCGTGCACCTCTTCGGCCGCCCTGCCGACATGGACGCCGTCATGGACATCGCCGAGCGGCGTGGCCTCAAGGTCATCGAGGACTGCGCGCAGTCCTTCGGGGCCCGCTACCGCGGCTCGCGGCAGACGGGCAGCATCGGGGACGTCGGCGCGTTCTCCTTCTTCCCCACCAAGAACCTCGGCGCGTTCGGCGACGGCGGCCTCGTCGCGACGAACGACGCCGAGTTCGCCCGCCAGGCGCGCATGCTCCGCGACCACGGGTCCGAGCGGCGGTACGCGAACGTGACTCTCGGGTACAACAGCCGGCTCGACGCCCTCCAGGCGGCCATGCTGCGCGTCAAACTGCCCCACGTCGACCGCTGGAACCTCGGGCGCCGGGAGGTGGCCGAGCGCTACGGGGCACTGCTCCGATCGCTGCCCGGCATCGTCACTCCACAGGTCGTCGACGGGCACGTGTTCCACCAGTACACGGTGAGGGTGCTCGGAGGGCTCCGCGACCGTGTGAAGGAGCGCCTCACGGAAGCCGGGATCGCCACGATGGTCTACTACCCGACGCCCCAGGACCGACTGCCTGTCTTCTCCGAGCTCGGCGGCTCCTGCCCGGTCAGCGACCGGCTGGCCGGCGAGGTGCTGAGCCTGCCGACCGGACCGCTTCTGGCGGAGGAGGCTCAGGAGTCCGTGGCGCGAGCCGTCCGTAGAGCAGTAGATCGGATGTGAGTCGACCCATCCCATGTTGACCGAGAAGGCGCCGGCCGGAGGCAGGCGGTTCGGCAGGGCCGTGACGGACATCTCCCTGTTGACCCTCACGACAGGGCTCGGC
>JBIQIQ010000148.1:0-5612 GCA_044507975.1 Deinococcaceae bacterium | reverse complement strand
TGGGGGCGGAGCTCTCTGCGCTGCTCGAGGACCTCCACCCTCGCGTACGGGCGGCTGCAGCGACGGCGCTCGAGCGTACCGGTTCAGGGCGCGACGGCACCGACTGACCAGGGTCGTTCATACCTGGCGCTTCGCCACGGGCGCGGGTACCTTGCGCTCGAGGGCGGACCCGGCACTTCCGTGGTACGAGGCGTTCTCGGGTCCGCCCCCTCCTCGTGTGGCAGCGTCAGGCCTCGTTCAGCCGTCCGCCGCGCCAGCAGGCGCGCTCAGCGCCAGTTCCGCTTGTCGAGGGAGACGCGCAGCTCGCGGCCGAGCGCGGCGGCGACGGCGCGCAGGGTGCGCGTCGAGTGCCCGAAGTAGAAGGGGTCGGTCAGCCGCGCCACCACGACTGCGGAGGTGCCGAGGCGGTCCGCGAGCTCGGCCAGCGACACGCCCTCCTCGAGCATCGCTCGCTCGATGGCCAGGCTGATGTAGTTCGTAGCTGCCGGCTCGACGTAGACGACCTCGGTATCGACGTTCTCGTCCTGAGGCTGCCGCCTCACCAGATCGTTCGGGCTGGTGGGCCGCGGCGGGTCGCGGTGTTGGAGCTCCGCCTCGTAGAGGTAGAGGCCGGCCTGCTCGCTGAGCACCTCGTCCAGCTCCTCGCGGCTCTCGGCCGAGGCCATGGCCGGGAAGTCGAGGGCGGCGCCCGAGTAGCCCTCGCGCGTCCGGACGACGGCGAAGGGGTACGCGAGAGGCTTGTTCGCTAGGGTCCTGCTCAAGTGACCTCCTCCCCCGCGAGCCACTGGTGCGGCGTCTTGCAGCGCCGCCGCGCGTAGCGTCGCCCGCGGGCGAGGCCCGGTCGGCGGCCGGGGGCCGAGCACTCTAACAGGTGCTTGTCGGTGATTCCTGAGCCGAGAACACCATCCACGGCGGGCCGTTCTCGGGATGCGAGTCTCACCTGCGCGCCCCACGATGGGAGGATGGAACGCACCCTGGGCCGCCACGACGCGGGCGGCGATCCCTCGCGGGCCGAGCCCACCGCGCCGCTCGCCGCTCGCCGCGCGTCCTGGACGGGCGTGGTGGCAGGCATCGGCCTCATGGGGGCGCTCGACGAGATCCTCTTCCACCAGCTCCTCCAGTGGCATCACTTCTACGCCCACACCACCGCCTACTGGCAGGTCTTCTCCGACGGCCTGTTCCACCTCTTCACCGCCTCGATGTTCTTCGCCGCCGTCATGCTCCTCTGGGCGCAGCGGCGCAGCTTCGCCTCGGTGCTCCGAGGCGCACCGTTCTGGTCGGGCTTCCTCCTGGGCGCCGGGGCCTTCCAGCTCTTCGACGGGATCGTCAACCACAAGCTCTTGGGCCTACATCAGGTACGCATGGGCGCCGACCCTCTGTGGCCGTACGACCTCGGGTGGATCGTCTCCGGAGCGGTGCCGCTCCTCGTAGGCCTGTGGCTGCGCGGACGTGGCACCACGTGACCCCGCTCGACGAACCTCTGCCGTCCTGCCCCTTGCAATCTATTAGCGATTGCTAATACGATGCCTCCGCCGGCGCACGTCTGTCGGCGGCGATGGGAGGCGCGATGGCTACCAGCATCGAAGGACACCTCGCGAGCATGGACCGGCAGGTCATCAGTGGAGAGCGGGACGGGGCGGAGACGGTGATCGTCCGCGCCGCGCGGGAGTACCCGACCGACGCGCTCGACCTCTGGGACGCCGTCGTCAATCCGGAACGTCTCGCGCGCTGGTTCCTCCCCATCGAGGGAGACCTGCGCGTGGGCGGCCGCTACCAGCTCGTGGGGAACGCCGGGGGGACGATCGAGGAGTGCGTCGAGCCCGAGCGCATCCGGCTGACGTGGGAGTTCGCTGGCGGGGTCAGCTGGGTGACGGTGCGCTTCGTCCCGGCCGGCGGCAGCACGCGCCTCGAGCTCGAGCACGAATCGCACCTCTACCCGGGCTTCACCGACAGGTTCGGACCGGGTGCCGTCGGCGTGGGCTGGGACCTCGGGTTCGTGGGGCTCGCGCGCTACCTCGAGGACCCGTCCCGCGACCGCCCGCCGGAGGCCGACCCCGAGTGGGTGTCGTCGCCCGAGGCCCTCGCCGCCTACCGCGCCTCGAGCGCGGCCTGGGGACAGGCCGACATCCTCAACGGCACGCCCCCTGAGGCCGCCGTGGCCGCCGCGGAGGAGACGCGGAGGTTCTACTCCGGGGAGGCGACCCCAGCCGAGATGGGCCAGGACGGAGCGGGAGGGTAGGGCCGTGCATCCCTTCGCGGTGCTCGCCGACCCGGTCAGGCGGCGCATCGTCGAGCTGCTCGCCCAGGGCGAGCGCCCGGCGGGCGACGTCGTCGACGAGGTGGGCGACGAGTTCGGGATCACGCAGTCCGCGGTGTCGCAGCAGCTCAGGGTGCTGCGGGAGGCCGGGTTCGCTCGCGTGCGGAGCGAGGGCAGGCGGCGCGTCTACGCGCTGGACCCGGGTCCCCTGCGCACGATCGACGCGTGGCTGGCCCACTACCGCGCGTTCTGGCACGACGCCCTCGAGGACCTCGCGGCGGAGGTCGAGAGGGGCAGGTCGGAGCGCGCGGCGAAGGGTGAGGCCCCGAGCTAGACCTCGGCGCGGCCCGGAGTTAGCGCGTCGCGGTCGGCTTGGCGCTAACGTTGCGCGGTGCGAGGCGTGGCGGGTGTCCGTCCCGACGGCCCCCCGGGAGGCGGGGCGATCCGTTCGCTGACGATCGGCATCGTCCTCGGCGTCACTGTGGTCGCGTTCGAGTCGCTCGCCGTCGTCACCATCGCTCCGCGCTTGGCCCAGGACCTCGGCGGGATCGGACTCTACGGCTGGCTCTTCAGCGGCTTCCTGCTGGCATCGCTCGTGGGCATCGTCGCCGGCGGGCACCTCGCCGATACAGGGTCGTTGGCCCGGCCCCTCGCGCTGTCCCTCGGTGCGTTCGGACTAGGCCTCGTGATCGCCGGCGCGGCGGCTAGCATGTCCGTAGTCATCGTCGGGCGGGTGCTGCAGGGCCTGGGGGGCGGGGCGCTCAACGCCGTGATGCTCACGGCGATCATCCGCGCCTACCCGGACAGTCAACGCGCCCGCATGATGGCCCTCGCTTCCAGCGCCTGGGTCGTGCCTTCCTTGATGGGGCCTGCCGTCGCCGGATTTGTGGCGGAGGCTCTGCATTGGCGCTGGGTGTTCTGGGGGATCCTGCCGCTGCTCGTGGGCGTAGCGGCCATCACGGTGCCGACCTTCGGGCAGCTGAGACCGGCGGTCATCGTGAGGCCACCAGTCCGCAGCCTTTCGATGGCGCTCCTACTCGCCTGCGGTACGGGATTGGTGCAGGCGGGCCTCGGCGGCGGTGAGCCGTGGCACGCCCTGCTAGCGCTGGCGGGAGCCGCTGCGGCTCTGTTCGGTCTGCGCGAGCTGATGCCGGTCGGGTTCCTCCGCCTGGCTCCGGGCGCGGGCGCCCTCGTGGCGGCGCGCGGCCTGACGAACGCGACCGCGGTGGGCGTCGAGGCCTTCCTCGCGCTCACGCTCACGACCGTGCTGGGCTACACGTCCACCGTGACAGGCGGGGTGGTCGCGGTCGGCTCCATCGGATGGGCGGTGGGCGCATGGCTCCAGGCGCGCCTCGACGAGCGCTTCCGGGCCAGGCGCGGGCTCTGGCTGAACGTGGGGGCGTGGACCATGGCCGCCGGCCTGCTCGGACAGTTCGCGGCCCTCTACCGGTTCTCGTGGCCGCTCACGGTCGTCATCGCGGCTTGGTTCGTCGTGGGCCTGGGCGCTGGCATGGCCCACTCCATGGCCTCGGTCTCCGCACTATTCCTCGCTCCCGAGGGCAAGGAGGGGCGGGTGTCGTCGTCGCTCGCGATCTCCGACCAATGGGCAGCTGCCATGTGCACGGGCATAGCGGGGTCGCTTCTCGCACTGGCCGCGAGGCTGGCTTGGTCGCAAGAGGAAGGCATCGCGCTCGCCTCGGGCTTCGTGCTGGCCGTCGGCGCGCTGGCCCTGGTCGCCGCCAGGCGCGGGCGCGGTCGGCCGACGACCGAAGGTCAAGAAGGGTAGGTCGCGCCGACTTCGGCCGACTGACACCGCCACCCCCGGCACCAAGTCGGTACCCTGAGCTCGAAATGGCGGTACCAGCGTTCTCCGACTTCTTCCGACCGTTCCTCGAGGTGCTCGCAGAGCGCGGCCGCGTGTCGTTCTCGGAGATGAAGGAACTGCTCGCCCAGCGCATGGCGCTTTCCGACGAGGATCGGGCGGAGCTCCTGCCGAGCGGTAAGCAGACCAAGCTCGACAACCGGGTCGGATGGGTGAGGACGTACCTGAACAAGTCTGGGCTGATCAAGACGGTGCAGCGCGGGGTATACGAGCTGGCACCTGAGGGACTGGCCCTCGTGCGCTCCGGATCACCCGTAGACGTCTCCACGCTCCGCAACTACGAGAGCTTCCGGGCGTGGGTAGATGCGCCGACGCGTAGTCAGGGTGGGAAGGTCGGGCCCACGCCTGTGTCCGAGAGCACGCCCCTTGAGCAGATGAGCGAGAACGCGGCCCTTCTCCGCCAGCAGCTCGTCGACGAGATCGCCGAGGCCCTGCAGGAGGTGACGTGGCAGAGGTTCGAGACCATCGTGGTCGACGTTCTGCTCGCCCTCGGCTACGGTGCTGGCCGGGTAGGAGCGGGCGTCGCGTTCGCGCGGTCGGGTGACGGCGGTGTCGACGGCGTCATCAACGAGGACAAGCTCGGCCTCAGCAAGATATACGTCCAGGCGAAGCGCTACGCGCCAGAACGGAAGATCAGCAGGCCCGACGTGCAGGCGTTCGTCGGCAGCCTACTGGGGCGTAGGGCGCGCCAGGGGGTGTTCATCACGACGAGCGGGTTCACCAAGGAAGCTCAGGATTACGCGTACGGCCTGAACGACCAGAAGGTGGTCCTCGTCGACGGCGCCACCCTCAGCGAGTACATGATCGACTTCGGCGTCGGGGTCACCGATCAGGAGAGCTTCGTCGTGAAGCGCCTGGACCGCGACTACTTCGAGGAGTAGTCGGGCTGGCTCAGGTCCACTTGGCTCCCCGTAGCTTCCTCGCCAGCTCAGCCGCGTCGTCGAACTCGCCGATCTCGTCGCGCAGGTCGTAGTTCCGCGCACCCATGATGCCGCCGGGGGAGTCCTTGGGGAAGTGTGTCTCTATGGGTCTCCCGCAGAAGAAGCGGTGGTCAGCGGCGACCTCATAGCCGCACTCCGTCCTCGCGTCGCGGATCATCTGCTTCAGGCTCTGGTCGTAGTCGTTCGTCTCCCTACCCGCCACGAGGACCTTCCTCAGCTCACCGCCAGACAGTTCGACGTCGAAGACGCTGTCGACCTCCCACAGGCAACGGACCGCCTTGTTGGTGTAGATGCCAAGGTACTTGTGCTCCGAGTAGCCGCGGTCAGAGGGCTGGAAGTAGATGCCGTACCTGACGTTGAGGTCGAAGCTGCGGCCACAGGGGACGATGCGCATGATGTAACGCGACTGGTCGACCAGGTTCTCCTCGCGGCAGTAGGCCCGGTAGTCCTCGATCAACTCGCGCATCTCGTACTCGTAGTCTTGGAATAGGCCGTCGACCTCGTTGTAGATCTGCTCGTAGGTGATGTTCTT
>JBIQIQ010000147.1:0-5768 GCA_044507975.1 Deinococcaceae bacterium | reverse complement strand
GAGGCCGACTTCGGCGCCCGCCTGGCCGAGGGCGTTGGCGGTCAGCTGCTCTCAGCCGACTTCGTCGGGCCGGCCATCGGCGCCGACCTGAGGCGCGCGGCCGTCATGACGGTCCTCGTCTCCCTCGCCCTGATCCTGATCTACGTCGCGTGGCGGTTCTGGCCCAACTGGCCGGTGGCGATCGCTACGATCATCGCCAGCATGCACGACGTGCTGATCACGCTGGGAGTCCTCGCGCTGTTCTCGATCGAGTTCAGCATCCCGGTGCTGGCGGCGCTGCTGTTCGTCGTGGGCTACTCGCTCAACGACTCGATCATCATCGCCGACCGCATCCGCGAGAACCTCAGGTCGGACAGGCGCATGCCCCTCCCCGAGGTGATCGACCTGGCGATCAACCAGACCCTCACGCGCACGATCGCCACCGGCGGCACGACATTGCTGCCCGTGCTCGCGCTGCTGTTGTTCGGGGGATCGGTGCTGCAAGGCTTCAGCATCGTGCTGCTCGTCGGCATCCTCGTCGGCACGTTCTCGAGCCTCTACATCATGAGCCCGTTGATCGTCTGGCTCGGGCAGCTGGGGCGCTCCCGCGCCACCGCCGCGCGCCGGGCACACGCCTAGCACGAGGCCGCGCTCGAAGGTCCGCGCGACCGCGACTACCTCAAGGAACGCTATCCGGGTCGGCCACCAGGTCGACCCGGAACTGTCTCAGGAAGGCGCCGCCCTGCGACACCACGGCGCGCCACTCGCCCGGAGAGACCGCGACGTCCGCCGGCAGAGCGAAGCGCAGGCTGCGCCCGACGTCGTTGGCGTCCACCCACAGCGACTCCGAGGCGACCTGGACGTTGCGCGGCGAGAACCACTGGACAGCGAGCCAAGCGCCGTCGTCGCCGTCGGCGAGGCTCGAGAGCAGCAGCGTCAGCACGGGACGTCCGCTCACGACCTCGAGGCTCGAGCTCGCGTGCAGGAGCGTGTGCGAAGGAAGCGGCGGAGCCTCGGGGACCGCAGGTAGATAGAGCGGTCTACATGCCGTGAGTATGGCCAGCAGCAGCGCAACGGCGACGCGCACGCCTAGGCCTCCCCGAGCAGCAGCAAGGCGCTCGCCATCGCCACCGGCGCCGTGTCGGCGCGCAGAACGCGCGGCCCGAGGCGGATACCGAGGGCGCCCCGCTCCCCGAGGCCCATCACCTCGGCTTCGGTTAGGCCGCCCTCCGGACCAGTGACCACGGTCACGGCCGGCTCCTGCAGCACGTCCCCGACGAGCCCGGCGAGGCTGCGCTCCGAGGCGGGGTCGCCCACGAGCGCCACTCCGTCGAGCTCCAGCTCCGACAGCGCGACGGGCTCCTCCACGTCGGGCACGACCGAGCGACCGCTCTGGCGCGCCGCCTCCTGGGCGACGCGCCGCAGCCGGACGAGCTTGACCCCCGAGAGCTCGCGCGCCTCGCAGTTCGTGCTCACGAACAGCCGGAACCGTGTCACGCCGAGCTCGGTAGCCGGCCGAACGACGTCGGCGAGCTTGTCCCCCTTGAGAAGGGCGACCGCCAGGGTCAGCTGGAGGCGAGCCTCGGCCGTCGACTCGGCCGGCTCGCCCAGCTCGAGGGTCACCTTCTCCCGGTCGACCGTGGCCACGCTGCCCCGCGCCCAGCGGCCCCGACCGTCGAACGCCTCTACCTGCGCGCCGGCGCGCAACCTGAGCACGTCCCGCAGGTGGTGGGCCTCCGGGCCCCGAACCTCGACGCGCTCTTCCAACGCGTCGACGAGCACCCTGTCGACGCGCTCGACGCGGGCGCCGCTCGTCGACCAGGCACGCTGGACGTCCTTGGGGGCGCGGCGGCTCACCGCGCGCGCCCCTTCGGCCGCGCCCAAGCGGTCACGGCGCCTCCAGCGTCAGCAGCGTCCACTCCCCGGCCTCCCTCTCTTCCTTCACGGCCAGCCCGCCGGCCCCGGCAGCTTGCTTCACGGCGAGGGCGAGGCGGGTGAGGATGCCCGTGAGGTGGGCGCGCCCGCGGGGCAGGAGCGCCGCTGCGTACGCCGGCATGAGGGCTACGTGCAGCTCGGCGTACAGGTTCGCGACCAACACCTCGAACCTGCCCGGCAGACCGCGCGCGGGGGCGAACGAGCCGCTGTCGCCCAGCCCGTCGCTCGCCTCGGGGTTGGCTACCACGCGTCCTCCGCCCGGCACCCGCAAGGTCCCCACCGCGAAGCGGGCGCGCGACCGGTTCCTGATCGCGTTCGCCCGAGCGACGTCGACCGCCGCCGGGTCCACGTCGATCCCGTAGGCCGCGTCGGCCCCCAGTGCGTCGGCGGCGATCGCCAGGAGCCCGGAGCCCGACCCCACGTCGAGCACCGACCTGCCCACGAGGCCTTCGCGAGCGAGGGCCTCGAGAGCCATGAAGGTCGTCTCGTGATGCCCGGTGCCGAAAGCCGATCCGGGGTCCAGCCATACGACTGTGTCGCCGTCGGCCAGCTCGACCGCCCGGTGGCCGGGCGCCACGACGAGGCTGCCCGCGCGCACCGCCTCCAGGCCAGCACGGTACTCGGCCAGGTAGTCGACGTCGGGCAGGTCCTCCCATTCTCCCGGGATGCCCGTGTCGACCTCGGCCGCGAAGTAGGCGACCACTACCGGCTCGCCCCGCTCGTCGACGCCCTCGTGCACGCCCTGGCACCCCAGCTCCCAGAGCCTCGCGACCTCGGCCGACTCCCCCGTCACGCCGCGGAGGCGGAACGTCTTCACTCGGTGGGCGGTGCGGCGCGCCGGCGCCGGCCGGGCTCGGCGGCGGCCGGCGCGGCTTCACCGTCGGAGGTGACGATCTCGAACCCGAGCCGCTCGCCCTCTCGCAGGTAGAACTCGATGTCGGACGTGCGCGTGCGCCCGCCGAGGCTGCGCCTCTCGACCTCCTTCGTGGCCGCGAGGATCATCGTCTCGGCGAGGCAGGCGGGCACGTGCCCGTCACCGAAGCGCAGGTCGATGCCGGACCGCATGCTGCCCGGAGGGCGGACGACGCCGCCAGGGACCAGCTCCACGCCGGGCACCTCGCGCACGCTCGGGTGCGCGTCGGCGGGACGGCCGAGGTCGTAGACGAGCGCCCCCGGCTTGACGTGCTGGGGGTAGAGCACGTGCCCCGGGTCCGAGGTGGCCGTGAAGACGAGGTCGGCGCTGGCGACGTCCTGCATGTCGGTGGTCGGAACGAACTCGGCCTGCGGGAACTTCCTCCGCAGCGTGGCAGCGCTGCGCGCGAGGCGCGCCTTGTCGCGGCCGACGAGGAGCACGCGGCCGACCTCGGGGGCGATCATCCGGGCGACGCCGAACGCCACGACCCCGTTCGCGCCGACCACGGCGGCGGTGACCCGGCCGAGCCGGACCCCTTGCTCCGAGAAGCGCTTCAGGAGACCCGGAACGGCGGCCCTCACCGTGGCCGCGGTGTAGGCCCCGCCGTTCGTGACCACGATCTCGGGCACGGCCTCCTGAACGGCGTTGCCCTTGTCGCCGATCGTCGACCAGAAGGCTCCCAACCCCACCACCTCGGCGCCGAGCTCGTGAGCGAAGCGCGCGCCCTGCACCGCGAGGCGCAGAGCGTCGTCCGGATGGGTGCGGAACTGGTCGGGCAGCAGCGGGGTGCCGATGAGCAGCACCCGCAGCGGGCGGCCGTCGGACGTGACCACGCCGTCGATCACCCCCGTGAGCTGTGGCCTGACCTGGAGGAACACGCGCTTGATCCACTCGACGGGCAGCAGTCCCGGCTCGATCGTCCGCTCGAGGACGTGCCGGAACCAACGCAGGGAGGCCGGCTGCCAGATGTCCTCGAGGCTCATCGGGTGGATCATGAAGGCGGCCAGCACCGAGCCGTCCAGCCCGCGCACCGGCACGCTCTCGCCCAGCCGCGGCTCCGTGCCGTCGCGGATACGGGACAGAGCCGCCTTGTGGCGCCACCCGACCAGCCCGGCGAGCAACGCCAGCGCGAAGGGCAGCTCCCACGCGACGGCGCCAGCCCAACCGGCCCCGAGCGCGGCCACACCCAGGCCTAGGGCGCCCCATACGGTGGCGAGGGCCACGTACCCGGTAGCGCCGAGGACCGCGGCGCCGACGACGGCGGGGACCGCCAGGAGCCACAAGGGAGCGACCCCGAGAGCGTATAGACCGGCCAGTCCACCCAGGACGACGGCGTTGCCTCTGCCACGGGGCGCCACCGCGATGCCCGGCAGGGGCAGCGGAGCCAGGTGACCGACGGTGACGCCCAGGAGGCCCGCTCCAGCGAAGGCCGCCAGCACCCCCTTCTCCCCGGCGATGGCAGCGAGCAGGCCGCCGGGCGCGAACGCCGGCGGCGGCGAGCCCCCTCCGAACGCCAGCGCCGTCAGCAGCCAGCCGGCCGAGGCGCCCGCCACCAGGCCGAGCATGCCTTTGAGGAGGTCCAGCCCGAACGCCCCCAGCGCGACGCCGCCTCCCACCAGGCGGGCCACGTTCTCGACCCCGAGGAGGTGCGGGTTGACCTCGCGCGGCGCCCAACCCGACACGCGCTCGACCAGGCGCGCACCGAGGGGCAGGGACCCCACGAGGAACGCCGTCAGGAACGCGAGCGCCAGCGCCAGGACGAGACCCATGGAGGGCCATTCTACGACCCTGGTAGCATGCCGGACGTGGACAGCCGGACTCCCCCTCACAGCCTCGAAGCCGAGATGAGCGTCCTGGGGAGCATCCTCCTAGACAACGAGGTCTATGCCTCTCTCGAAGGCGTCCTCACCGAGCATCACTTCTACAAGGAGGCCCACCGCAAGGTCTTCCGTGCCATGGAGCGGCTCCACCGGCGCGGCGACCCGGTCGACCTCGTCACCCTCACCGACGAGCTGCGCAACACGGGAGAGCTCGAGAGCGTCGGCAGCATCAACTACCTCATCGGCCTCGCGGACGGCGTGCCCACGGCGGCGTTCGCCGACAGCTACGCCCGGATCGTCACCGAGAAGGCGACGCTGCGCGACCTCATCTCCGCCAGCGGCCGGATCATGCAGTCCGCCTTCGACCAGTCGCAGCCGATCGAAGAGGTGCTCGACGAGGCGGAGAAGCGCATCTTCGAGCTGACCACCAAGAAGCGGCGCGTCAGCTTCGAGAACATGCACTCGCTCGTCGCCGAGACCTTCGCCGAGATCGACGAGCGGTTCAAGAACCCCACGCCCGTCTCCGGCATCGCCACCGGCTTCCGCGAGCTCGACCAGCTCACCGCCGGCCTGCACCCCTCGTCTCTCAACGTGCTCGCCGCCAGGCCCGCGATGGGCAAGACGGCCTTCAGCCTCACGATCGCCCAGCACGCAGCCCTGCACCAGGACAGGTCGGTAGGCGTCTTCAACCTCGAGATGTCGGGTGTCCAGCTCGTGACCCGCATGCTGTGCTCCGAAGCGCGCGTCGACATGTCGCGCGTGCGCAACGGCCAGCTCACCGAGCGCGACTTCCAGCGCCTCGCCGACACGGCCGGCCGCATGTCGGAGGCCAAGATCTTCATCGACGACACCGCGGACATGTCCGTCATGGAGCTGAGGTCGAGGGCGCGGCGCCTCAAGCAGGAGCACGGGCTCGACCTGCTGCTGATCGACTACCTGCAGCTGATGTCCGGCGGCACGTCGCGCAGCAGCCAGGGCGAGAACCGCCAGCAGGAGATCTCGACGATCTCGCGCGGGCTCAAGGCGCTGGCGCGCGAGCTCGACATCCCCGTGCTGGTCCTCTCGCAGCTCTCGCGCGCCGTCGAGAGCCGGCCGAACAAGCGGCCGATGCTGTCGGACCT
>JBIQIQ010000146.1:0-5804 GCA_044507975.1 Deinococcaceae bacterium | reverse complement strand
GCGCGACGGCGGCGACCGCTACCTCGGCCGGGGCGTGACCAAGGCCGTCGCCAACGTGACCGAACGCATCGGCGCCGAGGTCCTGGGCATGGACGCCCTGGACCAGCCGGCGGTCGACAGGGCGATGATCGCGCTCGACGGCAGCCCCAACAAGGGCGAGCTGGGCGCGAACGCCATGCTGGCCGTGTCGTTGGCCGTCGCTCGCGCGGCGGCGGAGACGCTCGGCACCCCTCTCTACCGCTACCTGGGAGGCAGCAACGCCAAGGTCCTGCCGTTGCCGCTGATGAACGTGATCAACGGCGGCAAGCACGCCGACAACGCCGTGGACATGCAGGAGTTCATGCTCGCCCCCGTCGGGTTCTCCGACTTCAGGACCGCCCTGCGCGCCGGCGTGGAGACGTTCCACCATCTCGCGAAGGTCCTCAAGGGGCGCGGCTACGACACGAACGTCGGCGACGAGGGCGGCTTCGCGCCGGCACTCAAGAGCAACCTCGAGGCGATCGAGGTCCTGCTCGAGGCGATCGAGAAGGCCGGCTATCGCCCGGGCGAGCAGATCGCCATCGCTCTCGACCCCGCGTCGACCGAGTTCTACGAGGACGGCGTCTATCACCTGAAGGCCGAGGGGCGCAGGCTCGACTCCGCCGAGATGGTCGGCTTCTGGGAGGAGTGGGTCTCGAGGTACCCGATCGTGTCGATCGAGGACGGCCTCGCCGAGGACGACTGGGCCGGCTGGAAGCAGTTGACCGAGCGCGTAGGCGACCGCGTCCAGCTCGTCGGCGACGACCTCTTCGTGACCAACGTCGAGCGCCTGCAGCGGGGGCTCGACGAGGGCGTTTCCAACGCGATCCTCGTGAAGGTCAACCAGATCGGGACGCTCACCGAGGCGATGGACGCGATCGAGCTCGCCAAGAGCGCCGGCTACCGCAACGTCATCTCGCACCGCAGCGGCGAGACCGAGGACACCTTCATCGCCGACCTGGCGGTCGCCGTGAACGCCGGCCAGATCAAGACGGGCTCGGCGTCGCGCTCGGACCGCGTGGCGAAGTACAACCGGCTCCTGGCCATCGAGGCCGAGCTGGGCGAGGAGGCGCGGTTCCTGGGACGGCTGGCATTCCCGTCATGAGCCTGTCGCAGCTCGGCGCCCCGCGCAGCACGAAGATCGTCGCCACGCTCGGACCGGCCAGCTCGTCGCCCGACGTCGTGCTCCAGCTGCTCGAGGCGGGGGTGAACGTCTTCCGCCTGAACTTCTCGCACGGCAAGCGCGAGGACCACCTCAACGTCGTCAACGTCATCCGCCAGACCGCCGACCACATCGGCGCCCGTGTCGGGATACTCCAGGACCTCCAGGGGCCCAAGATCCGCGTGGGCGTGTTCGAGGAGGGGGCGGTCGAGCTCGAGGTCGGCCAGGAGTTCACGCTCACCTGCGACGACCCCTCGCCCGGCGACGACAAGCGGGTCGGCGTGACGTACCAAGGGCTCTGCGGCGACGTGAAGGTCGGCGACGTCCTGCTGCTCGACGACGGACGGCTGTCCGTGGAGGTCACCGCAGTGAAGGGCGGCGCCGTCGTCACGCGCGTGGTCGTGGGCGGCCGCCTCTCGAACAACAAGGGCATCAACATCCCCGGCGCGCACCTCTCCATCCCGGCGCTGACCGACAAGGACGTCGACGACCTGCGGTTCGGAGCCGAGCTCGAGGTCGACTGGGTGGCGATGAGCTTCGTGCGCAACCGCGACGACCTGCTGCTGGCCCGGCACTACCTCGCGCGGGCGGGCTCCTCGGCGCGACTGATGGCCAAGATCGAGAAGCCCAGCGCGGTCGACCGCTTCGGGGAGATCCTCGACGAGGTCGACGGCATCATGGTCGCGCGCGGCGACCTCGGGGTCGAGATGCCCCCGGAGCGCGTGCCGCTCATCCAGAAGCGCATGATCCGCGCCTGCATCGAGGCCAGCAAGCCCGTCGTGACGGCCACCCAGATGCTCGAGTCGATGGTGCGCAACCCCACGCCGACGCGCGCCGAGGCCTCCGACGTGGCCAACGCCATCTTCGACGGCACCGACGCGATCATGCTCTCCGCCGAGACGGCCGTCGGCGACTACCCAGTCGAGGCCGTCAGGATGATGGACCGCATCGCCCGGTCGGTGGAGGCCGACGAGAACTACCGCCGCATGATGCGCGAGCACGTGCCCAAGTCAGACGCCACCACGGCCGACGCCGTGGCGCTAGCCGCCGTCGACATGGCCTACAACCTCGACGCCAGGCTGATCGTGACGTTCACTTCGAGCGGGACCACGGCCACGCGCGTCTCGCGCAACCGCCCGCCCACGCCGGTGCTGGCGGTGACGCCGAGCGCCGCCGCCGAGCGACAGATGGCCGCCGTGTGGGGGGTCGTCACCTACCTCAGCGACGACATCCACGACACCGACGAGATGGTGACGGTAGCGTCGCGCGCCATCGCCGACGGTAAGCTGCTCGACCCCGGCGACCGCTACGTGATCACGGCCGGCGTGCCGTTCGGGATGCGCGGGAGCACGAACCTCATCCGCGTCGAGAGGTACCGACCGCCGAACGGCTGAGCTCGGGGTGTTCCACGTGAAACGGCAGCGGGGCCGCCCCCCACGAAGGGAGCGGCCCCGCTGCCGCGGCCGACGGCCGCTCTCGAGCCCGTAACGACCGGCTCTAAGCTCAGCCGATCTCGGCGACGACGTTGACCTTGACGGGGATGGTGACCTCGGGGTGGGGCCGGTAAGCCACCTCGTGCTCGCCCGTGGTCTTGATCGGCTCGCCGAGCAAGAGCTTGCGGCGGTCGACGTCGACGTCGTACGTGGTCTTGAGGGCCTCGGCGATGTCCTTGTTGCCGACCGACCCGTAGATGCGGCCTTCACCGGCGCGCACCTCGATGGTCAGCTCGGCGTCCTTGAGGATCTCGGCGAGGCGTTCAGCGTCACCCTTGCGCTCGGCGAGCTGCTTGGCCCTCTGGGAGAGGCGCGCCTGCAGCTCGGCCTGGTTCGCCTTGGTGGCGGGGAGCGCCAGCCCCTGCGGGATGAGCCAGTTGCGGGCGTAGCCGTCCTTGACGGCCACGAGCGCTCCGGCCTCTCCCAGCTTGTCCACCGGTTCGAGCAGGATGATGTTCACTTACGGACCAGCTTCTCCGTGATCGGGATGATCGCGAGGGTGCGTGCCCGCTTGATCGTGAGCGCCAGCCTGCGTTGGTACTTGGCGTTGACCCCGGTGCGACGGCGGGGCAGGATCTTGCCGGTGTCGCTGATGAAGCGCCTCAGCATCCTGCCGTCGTGGTAGTCGGTGACCTCGAGCTCACCCGTGGAGAACGGGCATACCTTCGGCCTACGGCCTCTGCGACCGCCACCACGGCGACGCTTGTCGCCTCTGTCTCTCGATTCTCTTGCCATGTCTAGAAGGGTAGATCCTCTTCTGGCGGGAACTCTTCGTCGATGTCGAGCTTCGACGAGCTCGCCTGGGCGACCGCTTGCTCTTGCCGCGGCCGGGTCCCGGCCCCACCTGTGCCAGGACCGCGAGTGAGGAACTCGACGCGTTGCCCTTCGACACGCGTCGTGAACCTGCGGTTGCCTTCCTTGTCGGTCCAGGAGTCGTTGACGAGGCGGCCCGTGACGAAGACGGGATCGCCCCGCTTCAGCTCTCCGGTCGCCTCGGCCAGCTCGCGCCAGACGTTGACGTCGACGTAGCTGGTCCTCTCCTGGTCCTCGCCTCCGCGGGAGCGGAAGCGTTCGTTGACGGCGACGCTGAAGCGCGTCACCGCGCTGCCGTTCGGGGTGTAGCGCAGCTCGGCGTCACGCGTCAGGTTGCCGACGATCATCACCTGGTTCAGGGCGTTGCGCAGACGGTCCTGGCCCTTGGCGTCGACGACCGTGGCATCGGAACCACGGGCGCCGAAGGTCAGGACCTCGACGCGGTTCGCGTTGACGTCCAGCGCGGAGCGCTTCTGGCCGTCCTGCGACTCCCAGGTGCGGTAGTTCAGGCGCCCCTCGACGAGCACGGGGATGCCGGCGTGCAGCTGGTTGACCATCTGCTCCGCCTGGGCACCGAACAGCGTGACGCGGTGGTACCACGCCAGCTCCCGAGGCTTGTCGTCGTCGCCGAGCACGTGGTCGTTGCCGGCGAGGTTCAGCTCCAGGATGGCCAGCCCGTTCTGCGTGTACCGCATCTCGGGTGCCTCCACCAGCGTGCCTACGAGGTAGATCGTGTTGAGTCCTCTAGCCATGGAGCTCTCCTAGGGGTGCGCGTCTGCCGGCGTCAGGCTCCGGCGGTGGCGTCGGGCTGCTCGGCCGGACGCTCCTGCTTGGGGGCCTTCTTGGTCTTCCATTCGGGCCGGTCCTTGACGATGAGCACACGCATGACGTTATCGCGCTGGCGCAGCGCGGCTTCGATGGGCTTGGGAGCCGTGCCGGGCATCGTTACGCGATAGATGAGGTAGTGCCCTTCGTTGAACTTGCGGATCTGGTAGGCGAGGCGGCGGAGCCCCCACTCGTCGAGCTCGACGATCTGACCGCCGGCGCGCTCGACCTGCGTGGCGACCGCGTCCTTCTCGGCCTGCAGCTGCGTCTCGTTGAGATGCGGCACCAGGAGCACGTTGAGGTCGTAGAGTTCTTGCGTCATCAGCACCTCCTTCCGGTTCGTGTTGGCGCGTCTTCCCGGGCGGAGGGCCGCCTCGGGCCGCTGAACGGCAGGCGACGACGCGGCAAGCAATGAGTCTAGCACGAACCCCTGCCAGGAAGCACGGTGTCGTAGACGCTTTCGCGCTCGAGCCTGCCGGGCCCGGATAGCGGGATCCGGAACCGTCCGACCTCGGGCGCATCATCGGCGCCGCGCGGGGAACAGGACGATGGGCTCCACCAGCCCCATGCGGCGCTCGGCGCCGCCGCTCACGTACGAGAGGGCGGGGTAGGAGAGGACTGTGCCCCGCAGGCCGGAGCGCGCCAGCCCGAGCCGGCTCGTCAGTCTCTCCAGGTGGCGGGCCGCGGCGTTCGGCGGCTGGAACGACCACTCGCCGATCGCGATGAGGGCCGAGGTGCGCGGGCCGAGCGCCATCCCCAGGTCGTCGGCGGCCAGCTGCGTGAGTGGCGGGGTGGGGCCGGCAGCCTGCCAGTAGGGCCGCGCCGGTGCTTCCCGCTCCACCTCCTCGGGCCAGGCCCGAGCGGCGGCGCGCCACTCCGGCCAGTGCTCGGCAGCCCCCACCGCCCCCAGCACGAGGCCGGACGAGGCGTCGGGCGGCGCGTAGCTCACCGCTCGCAGCTCGACCGGCTCCTCGAGAGTCTGCACGAGCAGCAGGGCCAGAAACCCGCCGCAGGCAGGCGTGGGAGCCGGCAAACGCGCCGCGGGGCAGGCGGGCTCGAGGAGGACGTGGACGCGCAGCGGCCCCTCGTCGCCGAGCGCGCCCTCGACCGGCGCCACCGCGAGGACGCCCATGTCCCAGGCCACCTCGCGCCACGAACGGCAGGTGACCAGGGCGCGCTCGTACGGACCGAAGTCGGTCCCACCGATCGCCGTGCCCACGAACGTGCCACCGAGGTCGAGGACCGGCACCTCTTCGCCGCGACCCGGTTCCGAGGAAGCCTCCACGCCGCCCGGCTCGATCGCGAGCACGCCGCCATTGCGGGACGCGCTCGACAGGATCACGCGGGAAGGCGGGTCACCTGGCTCGCAGGGGCTCGCCGGTACACGCACCCGTGCGTCTGCGAGCGCCGCCCAGCCGTGATAGACCCCAGCGGGGAGCGCCCCGTTCCTCGGCGCGGCGCCCCGGACGGACATGGCCCAGGGCTCGCCCACG
>JBIQIQ010000145.1:0-5913 GCA_044507975.1 Deinococcaceae bacterium | reverse complement strand
CGTTGCGGAAGTTCCTGCCGATCTCGTAGACGGCCTCGAAGCCGCCCACGATCAGGCGCTTGAGGTAGAGCTCGAGCGAGATGCGCAGGTAGAAGTCGTGGCCCAAGGCGTTGTGGTGCGTGACGAACGGCTTGGCCTCGGCGCCGCCGGGCTGCGCCTGCAGGACGGGCGTCTCTACCTCGATGAAGCCGCGGTCGTCGAGGTAGCGCCTGATGTAGGAGACCGCGCGGGCGCGCAGCTCGAAGGCGCGCCGCGACTCGGGGTTCATCAGGGTGTCGAGGTAGCGCTGCCGGTACCTGAGCTCCTTGTCGACGAGGCCGTGGTGCTTGCTGGGCAGCGGGCGCAGCGCCTTGGCGAGCAGCGTGAACTCGGCGGCGTCGACCGTCAGCTCGCCGGTGTTCGTGGCGTACGGCTCGCCGGTCACGCTCAGCCAGTCGCCGAGGTCGATCTTCTTGAGAGCGTTGTAGCCCTCCAGCTTCGACCTCTCGAACGACACCTGCACGCGGCCGCTCTCGTCCTGCAGCGTCGCGAAGGTCAGCTTGCCGAGCATGCGCAGCAGCATCACGCGCCCTGCCACCGTCACGCCCGCGCCGCCGGCGCGCTCGCCGGGCCCCAGGGAGGGGTGGGCGGCGCGCAGCTCGGCGGCCGTGTGCGTGCGCTCGAAGGAGTACGGGTAGGGCTCGATGCCACGCTCGACCAGCGCCTGCAGGTTGCGCAGGCGCTGGTCGCGTTGGTCGGTCGTGTCGTCCATGACGCGCCAGCTTAGCCGGCGGCGGTCAGGGGCACGCTCACGCGATCTCCTTCACCACGTAGCGCGTGGTGCGGTCGCCGGTGACGACGTCGAACTCGTCGCCGACGCCGCGCCCCTTGAGCGCCATGCCGAGCGGGGACTCGTCGGAGACCTTGGGGATGTCGCCGTCGAGGACGCCGGCCTCCACGGGCGACACGAGCTGTACGGAGAACTCGTCCTTCTTGCCGGTCTCCGCCAGCTTGGCGACCGAGCCGAGGTCGACGACGCCGCGCGCCTGGTCCTCGATGATGACCGCCCGGCTGAGCTGGTCCTCGAGGTCGTCGATGCGCTGCTCGATGCGCGCCTTCTCGGTCTTGGCGTCCTCGAGGCCGGAGTCGTCGTAGTCGTCGGACGACCCCGTCAGCTCCTGCAGGATGCGGGTGGCCTCCTCGAGCCGCTCGCGCTCCTGCTCCAGCAGCGCCTGCAGGCGCTCGTACCCCTCTTGAGTGACGCGCACTCTCATAGCCATAAGGAACCTCCGGAGTTCTTGTCGGCCCCGTTACGAAGCGGCTTGCCCCCGGGCAGGAGCAAGCCGTGCGGTACCCGATCTGTGGCGCCGATGATACCGCACGCGGCGGCTCATCGGGCGTGGCGAGCGACGTGAGAGGCGACGGCCGCTCCGGCGGCGGCTGGGAGAACGGCCCGGCCGGGGTGGGGGGTTCTGCTCACCAGTGGCCGCTGGGCCTGACTTACACTCGCCTCGATGACGCTTCGCGCCGCGGCCCTACTCACCCTCGTCACCTGCCTGCTGGCCGCCACGGTGGCGCTCGTCGCCCAGCGCCGCAGCGCCGAGGAGGACCCGCAGATCCTCCTGGCGGCGATGGACCCCTACGACGACCCGCTGCTCGCTCCCTACGTGACGCTCCGGGAGGCGCGCGCGGCACGCGACCATGACGCCCTCGCGGGCCTGGCCTTCGGGGCCGACTCCTACAGCGCATACCTCGCCGCCCTCGAGCTGGCTCGGCTGGAGACGGCGCCGGCGGCCGACAGGGCAGCGGCGCTCGCACGCGCCCTCGACCTGCGCATGCCCGACTCGCTGCGCCGTGCCGAGGAGCGCGCGCTCCGGCTGGAGCTCGCCGAGCTCTGGGAGGAGGCCGGCGAGCGAGTCGCCGCGTTCGAGGCGTTCACGGCCGCGCTGCCGATGAGCCGCGCCATCGACGGCGCCGAACGCACCGCTCCCGACCGCTACCGATTGGCGGCGGCCTTCCAACGCGCCGGCATGCACACGCGGGCGCTGCAGGTGCTCGGCGAGCTGGCGGCGCCCTCGATCGAGGCCCCGTCGTTGCGGGCGCTCGGCCGGCACGACGAGGGGCTGGCCGCCTACCGCCGCTGGCTCGCCGAGGTGCCGGGCCATGGAGACGCGTTGGCGGGCGAGGCCTGGTCGCTCTACTACCTCGGCCAAGACGCCGAGGCCGCCGCCGCCTTCGCGGCGCTCGGCGGCTCGACCGGCAGCTACGGCCTGGGCCTGCTCGCCAACCGCGCCGGCGAGGTGACTCGCGCCGTCGAGCACTTCGTCGCCTCGGGCCGAGCCGACGCCATGTGGCTGGCCACCGGCATCCTGGAGGCCCGGGACCGCTACGCGGAGGCCTTGCCCGTCTACCTGCGCCTGGCGGAGGGCTCGAGCGTGTACACCGACGACGCCGCCTTCCGCGCCTACGTGCTCGCCGGCCGCCTGGGGGACGAGGCCTCGCAGGCGCGGGCCCTCGAGCTCATGCCCAACGGCTCCTTCTTCGCGCTCGTGCTGGGGGACCAGCCGGCGGTGCCGGACCCCGCCATCGACGTCGACCTGGCAGCGGACGGGACCAACGGCACCGTCCACGTCGCCGACGGCGACATGGCCATCGCGGCACAGCCCGCCTCGGCGCTCGACCTCGCTTTCGCGCTCATGGCCGTCAACGACCAGGGAGCGGCGGTGGGAGAGCTGATGTTCGCCTTGAGGGAGGCCGAGGCCGCCGGCGACGGCGCCGCGGTCCTCGACCTGGCCGAGGCGCTGCAATCGATGGACGAGTACCGGCAGAGCGTCAGGGCGGCCAGGGAGCTGATCTCGGCCGGGGTCGACGACCTGCGAGCCTGGCGGCTGGCCTACCCGCCGGCGTGGCCCGAGACCGTGCTGGCGGCCGCCCGCGACGAGGGCGTCGAGCCGGCCCTCATCTGGGCCGTGATGCGCCAGGAGTCCGCTTACAGCGAGGTGGCGGTCTCGGTGGCGAACGCCCAGGGCCTGATGCAGGTCATCCCGTCGACGTGGGACTGGATCGCCGAGCTGCGCAAGGAGGCGCCGCGGGACCCGTTCGACGTGACCGCGAACATCGAGTACGGAGCGACGTACCTGGCGTGGCTGATGAACTACTGGGACGGCGACGTCGAGCTCGTCATCGCCTCCTACAACGGCGGTCAGGGCTACGTGCGCCGCACCTTCAACGCCGACTACGTGGCGGGCGACAAGTGGGAGTTCTACCGCGAGATCGACCGCAGCGAGACGCGCGAGTACCTGCAGCGGGTCTACGAGAACCTGGCCGTCTACCGCACGCTCTACCCCGGCCTCGCCTTGGACGCCCTGTCCGACCTGGGCGAGTAGCGCGCCTGCAGGCGGGAGCGGCGGTCAGCCGCCGAAGCCGGTCTCCTCGAGGATATCGAGAGCGCGCTCGATGACCCCGCGCAGCCACACGTCCTCGGGGCTGCGGCCGCCGTCGAGCACCGACGTCTCCCCGCGCCCCAGCCAGCGCCAGTCGTCGTGCTTGTCCTCCTCCAGGGCGGGCGCTCCCAGGTCTCCCTCGACCGTGACGATCAGGTCGAGCTCGCGACGCAGCACCCCGCCGGCCTCCCAGTCGATCAGCTCGACGACCGGCCCCAGGCGCGCGACCTCCCAGCCCGTCTCCTCGCGCACCTCCCGCCGCAACGCCGTGAGCAGGTCCTCGCCCGGCTCGGCGTGGCCGCCGACCATGTCCCAGGCGCCCGGGAAGAGGTCGCGGTCCGGCCCGCGCCGCTGCACGAAGACGCGCCCCTGACCGTCGGTGACGATGGCGCCGACCACGAGGCGGCGGGCGTCGCCCTCCGCCGCGGCCGAGAACGCCAGCAGCGCGGCGCCCTGCGGAGGCTCGCCGACCTTCAGTCCGTGGCCGTCCGGCGCTCCCGACAGGGTTACCTCCTGGCCTCCGTCGCTCATGGCGGCAAGGTTACGACTACGACGCGCGGCGCGCAGCTGGCGACTTCGCCGGGGCCGATCGTGGCGCCGCCGACCGCCGTCGGCGGCGCCAGGCGAACACCGCACGCGCGGCCAGCAGCGCGGCGAACGCCGCGGCGAAGACGAGCGGCTCGGCCTGGATCGTCTTCCTGCCCCACACGAAGTGGAGCGAGACGAGCCCGGCCGCGACGTAGACGAGCCGGTGAAGCGCCGCCCAGCGCCTCCCCAGCCGCCGTATCCAGCCCTGCGTGGAGGTGACGGCGAGCGCGAGCAGCACCAGCCACGCCGTGAAGCCGACCGTGATGAAGGGGCGCTTGAGCACGTCCTCGCCCAGGTGGGAGAGGTCGAGGCCGAGGTCGAGGAACGCGTAGACGCCGAGGTGCAGCGACGCGTACACGAACGTCGCCAGCCCGAGCTGGCGGCGGTACCTCACGAGCCAGTGCCAGCCGGTCAGGCGCCGCAGGGGGGTCACGGCCAGGGTGAGGACCAGCAGGACGATCGCCCACCAGCCGGTGCGGTGCGTGAGGGTCTCTATCGGGTTGAAGCCGAGGCCGCCCGTGAAGGCGTGGGCGAGCGTCACGGCCGCGGGGGTGAGCGTCAGCGCCCACAGCGCCAGGTGGCTGGTGCGGCGGCGGCGTTCGAGCGCGGCACGGTCGTCGGTTCCCGCACGCGCCACCCCCGGGGAGACGCTCCCGGTGCGCCCCCGGGCCCGACCCACGGACATCAGTAGTTCCGGACCAGGTCCATGCCCTCGTAGAGGTGGGCGACGAGCTCGCCGTAGCCGTTGAAGGGCAGCGTCTCGCGCCGGCGGAACTCCCCGATGCGCCGCTCGGTCGCCTGGCTCCAGCGCGGGTGGTCGACGTCCGGGTTGACGTTGGCGTAGAACCCGTACTCGTGCGGGGCCACCAGGTTCCAGGTCGTCGGCGGCTGCTCCGCGACGAACGCGATCTTCACGATCGACTTGATGCTCTTGAACCCGTACTTCCACGGCACGACCAGCCGGATCGGCGCGCCGTTGGCGTTCTTCAGCGGCTTGTCGTAGAGGCCGGTGGCGAGCAGCGTCAGGGGGTTCATCGCCTCGTCGAGGCGCAGGCCCTCGACGTACGGCCACGGCAGCAGCTCGCGCCTCTGGCCGGGCATCTGCTCGGGACGGTAGACGGTCTCGAAGGCGACGTAGCGCGCCTCGGGCTTGGGCGCGAGCAGCTCGACGAGGTCCCGCAGCATGAAGCCGTTCCAGGGGATGACCATCGACCACGCCTCGACGCAGCGCAGGCGGTAGACGCGGCGCAGGGTCTCGAAGCGCGACACGATCTCCTCCAGGGCGAACGTGCCCGTGTTCTCGGCGAGCCCCTCCACCGTGATCGACCACGGCTCGGGAACGAAGTCGCCGCTGCGGCGCGAGGGGTCGGACTTGTCGAACCCGAACTCGTAGAAGTTGTTGTAGGTGGTGATCGCCTCGTAGTCGGTCGGCTGCTCGTCGGCGGCGCCCAGGCCGAGCAGCGCGTCCTCGGCAGCCTGGCCGAGCGCGGCGCCGGCCGCCGCTCCCACGGTCACGGCCGCGGCGGCGCGCATGAACTCGCGCCGGCTCAGGTAGAGCTCCTCCGGCGTGACCTGGTCCTCCGGGACCTTCAGAAGGCGGTTCAAGGGCACGGCCTGACCTCCGACGTGGCTTGGCCGCAGTCTAGAGCCCCGAAGAGCAGTTTCGTGACGCTCGGCCCAAGTATCGTAGCGCAGTTTCCGGGGCTTGGGGGCGACGTCGTGTTCGCGCTGATGAACGTGTTTCTCGGCGGCATTATCGCAGCCTTCCTGATCTTCGAGCCACGTGGGCTGATGCATCGCTGGAACATCATGAAACGATCCTATCGCCTTTGGCCGTTCCCTTATTAATGGCCCTACACTTCAAATTTTGAAAGCAGTTCATGGGAGGAGTTAAGCAATGACA
>JBIQIQ010000144.1:2870-6074 GCA_044507975.1 Deinococcaceae bacterium | reverse complement strand
CGCCTGGCGGTCTCGAGGTCGCCGCCGGCCTCGAAGCGCAGGCACTGCTGGTAGTAGACGTTCTCGTTGAACGCCTGGGCGGCGGCTTGCGACGAGGCGAAGACGCCGAGCACCGTCGCGAGCGAGATCAGCGTCTTTGCCAGCACACGCTTCGATAGCGCAGCAGGTCGTGCCTTCATCAGGTCCCCTCCGGCGGGCCGACAGGCCCGATGACCGCACCCGCAGGGCGCGAGCGCTGTGCCGCAGCGGGCGAGGCTCGCCGGTGCGTCAACCGCGCGGTAAGCCTTGCACGGGGAGGGGGCTGGGAGCGGTTAGGTCGTTCACTCGTCTCACGTTTCCTATGAAGGTTAGCTTAACCGCTCCAGGACGCGATCCTGAGGTTCGCGTCCTATCATCGTTCGGAACGGTGAGACGATGAGCTTCCCCCACTTCCTGCTCATGGGCCAGGTGCTGGCCATGCTCCCCGCCATGGCGGAGGGCACGGAGCTGCGCGTCGTCTCTCCCGACCTGCTCACCGTCTACGCGATGGCTACGGTGGAGAGCGGACGGCTGGTGTTCACGGAGTTCCCACCGCCCGGCACCGAGGTCAGGGTCATAATCTTCCCGGCCGAGAGCTCGGCCGCGGAGCGCGTGGACGCGCTCGGCGCGCGGGCGCTGGTGGGCCGCATCGGTCCGGACGGGCGGGACGTCCTCCTGACCGAGCCGTCTTCTCTCGATCCCCTCTCCTTGAGGGAGCTCCTTTTCCGAGAGCGCGGAGTGCGCTTGCGCTTCGCCTTGAACCGGGAGGACTGAAGTGGGTAAGCGGATCCTGATCGTCGAGGACGACCTCGACATCCTGAGGTTGCTCAAGCGCGAGCTCGAGGAGGCCGGGTTCGAGGTCCTGGCCTTCGACTCCGGGATGCGCGGCCTGACGGCGGTGCGCGAGGAGGAGCCCGACCTCGTGATCCTCGACCTGGGGCTCCCAGACATCAGCGGGCAGGAGATCGCCAGGCGCGTGCGCCGCACCGGCGACACGCCCATCCTCATACTCACCGCCGCCGACGAGGTGGGCACGAAGGTGGAGATGCTCAACGCCGGGGCCGACGACTACCTGGCGAAGCCTTTCCACGTGCAGGAGCTGCTCGCGCGCATCAACGTCCAACTGCGCAAGCGGACGCTGGGCTCAGCCCAGAAGATCGGCGAGATGACGATAGACCCCGTGAGGCGGCAGGTGCTCTGGGCAGAGGACGAGGTCAAGCTCAGCCCGCGCGAGTACGAGCTGCTCGCTTACCTCGCCGGCCAGCCCGGGCGGGTCTACAGCCGCAAGGAGATCGAGACCAACGTCTGGGGCGAGGACCTGCCCCCGTCGTCGAACGTCGTCGACGTCCACATCGCCAACATCCGCGGCAAGCTGCGCGAGGTCGGCGGCTACGGCGTGATCCGGACCGTGCGGGGCGTGGGGTACGCCCTCAAGTCGTAAGGCTCCAGGGCGTAGCCTGCCGAATATGAGCCGCGCGTCACGCAGGCGCTCCGGCCTGCCGCTGACCTGGCGCGTCGCCGTGCTGGCGGGCGCCGCGACCGCGCTCCTCGCCGGCCTGACCCTGGTCGTCTCGTACGTCGTCGTGCGCAACGGCATGTACGAGGACCTCCGCCGCTCGCTGCGCGAGGACGCCGCGATGCTCGCCTCCGTTTATGCGACGGGGGAGGGCAGCGCGGGCGGATCGCTCTCGGTGCCGACCGGAGGCGTGGTGCTGCAGGTCTACGGCCCGGGTGCTCAGCTGCTCGCGGCCTCCCGGTCCGAGTGGGAGTCGGCGCAGGCAGCGATCCCGCCCGACGTGATCATCGGCGCCGGTCTCGTCCCCACCGCTTGGGCGGGCGAGCTGCGCGGCCAACCTGTCGAGGCGGCCCTCGCGCCGTTCGCCGTCGGTGTGGTCGCGGTCATCGCCGATCCCAGCTACATCCAGGAGACGCTGGCGACCCTGTCGCGCCGGCTGCTGCTCGTCGCGGCCGTGATCGTCGTTCTCAGCCTCCTCGTCGGCTACGTGGTGGCGGCGGCCTCGCTGCGCCCGGTCACGCGCCTGGCGCGGCGGGTGTCGCGCCTCGACCCCGACAGCCTCGAGCCCCTCAGCTTCGACGGCCCGCGCGACGAGGTGTCGCGACTGGCGGAGACCGTCAACGCGCTGCTCGGCCGCCTCGCCCAGGCGCGGGACGCCCAGCGCACGTTCCTGGCCGAGACGAGCCACGAGCTGAGGACGCCGCTCACGTCGCTCCGGGGGTTCCTCGACCGGGCGGCGCGGCTCGGCGGCCCCGCGGCGGCGGAGGACATCGACGACGCCCGCCGCGTGACCGCGACGATGGCGCGCCTGGTCGAGGACCTGCTGCAGCTCTCGCGCGGCGAGCTCGTCCGCGAGCCCAACCCGCACCTCGTCGACCTGCTGATCGACGTCGTGCGACCGGTGGCAGCCGAGTTCCCGGGCGTGCAGGTGAACGGCGACGGGCCCGTGCTGGTGCTCGGCGACCCCGTGCGGCTGCGCCAGCTCGTGCGCAACCTGCTGGCCAACGCCGTGCGCGCGGCCAGCGGGCCTGCCGGCGTCAGCGTGAGGCTCGCCGCGAGCGACGGCGTCGCCGTGATCGAGGTCGAGGACGACGGGCCCGGCATCCCTCCGGAGGTCCAGGAGCGGATCTTCGAGAAGTTCTACAAGGGGGTCGGCGGCGGGAGCGGCCTGGGCCTGGCGATCGCCAGGCAGGTCGCGCGGCACCACGACGGGAGCCTGACCGTCGCGAGCCAGCCGGGCCGCACGGTGTTCACGGCCCGCCTGCCTCTCCTCCCGGAGGAAGAAGAGGAGCCGTAGCGCCCGGGCGCTAGAGCTGGGGCCGTGGCGCCCGGGCGCTAGAGCTTTGGCAGCGTGACCCCGCGCTGGCCCTGGTACTTGCCCTGGCGGTCGCGGTAGGTGACCTCGGGCCGGTCGCCCTGGAAGAACAGCAGCTGGACGATGCCCTCGTTGGCGTACACCTTGGCGGGTAGGGGGGTGGTGTTGGAAAGCTCCAGCGTCACGTGGCCTTCCCAGCCGGGCTCCAAGGGCGTTACGTTCGCCACGATCCCGCAGTTCCGGACGAAGACGCCGGCCTCGAGAGCGAAGTTGCCTGCTTCTGGAACGGTGAGGCAGTACACGTCGTGATCACCCCCGAGTTCCCGAACCTTGGCGACCTTGTGGTTCAGTGGTC
>JBIQIQ010000144.1:0-2770 GCA_044507975.1 Deinococcaceae bacterium | reverse complement strand
GGTAGACGCCGTTGCGCAGGTTCCATTCGTCTGAGAGGCGATGCGTGGGGTAGTAGGCGCCCGTCAGCGGTTGGTAGGTCATCTCGTAGCCGCGGAACACGGAGCGATAGAGCGGCATGAGCGAGTCTCCGGGCCGCAGCTCGCTCGCTCGCTTCCACTCACCCATCCGGAGCATGAAGTCGTGGTCGGGTGTCGCTTTGACCACGCTGCCATCGTCGAGCGTTACCTCGAGCAGGCTGTCCCGCCCGATCAGGCGGGGAGAGTCGAGGAGGGTTACCGTCACGCGCCCGTGCTCCCCGACCGAGTAGCCCCAGAACATCTCGCCGTCTGCATGCCTTTCGGCCATCTCGGCCAAGGTCGGCGCCGAACCATCTACCAGCGCGACGCGCGTGTCCTCGCTGAAGCACCGTGCGTACGAGGACTTGCCGAGCGCCACGACCATCGTGTCGTCGGGTATCCGCAGGTACTCCACCGAGCGCGTCAAGACGAAGCTGTTCGGAGGGATGATGCATGTGTCGCCGTCGTACTCGACGAGGCTGCTCACGTCGAAGTGCTTGGGGTCGACGACGGTGTTGAAGGCGTTGACGAAGATGCGCCACTCGGGCGCTGCCCTGAGGTCGTAGCCGAAGCTCGAGAGCCCGTAGCTGATCACGCCCTCGCGCACGAGCCCGTCCTCGAAAGGCTCGATCATGCCTCCCTCGAGGGCTTTCTGCCTGATCCACCGGTCGGGCTTGATGCTCATGCCGGAGTGTATCAGCGGCTCCTGAGGGCCCCTGCCGGCGCGGGCCCAGCCAGGCTAGGCGCCGGCCCGAAGCCGCTTGGCAAGGGACCCCGCGGCCGCGGCCGCAGCCGATGAGACCTAGGCTTCGGCCGCTATCTCCCATCTTCGATGCCACAGTGATATCATCCAGATGTCAAGGAGGATCGGATGGTCCAAGTTCAAGAGACCTCGGCGTTCAAGGTCAACGGCTTCCTCTTCGCGCTGGTCTCGCTGGGGCTGATCGGGATCGGCGTCTGGCAGTTCTTCGCGTCGATCGATTTCGCGGCCGACGCCGCTCAAGGTGGGCGCACGGCGCTCGGGGTGGTGCTCGTGTTCCTCGGCTTCGTCGTCATGGGCGGCCTGTTCACGGTGCAGCCCAACCAGGCGCGGGTGCTGGTGTTCTTCGGCGCTTACTACGGCAGCGTCCGCGACGCGGGCTTCTGGTGGACGAACCCGTTCACTAGCAAGCGCCCAGTGAGCCTCAGGGTGCGCAACTTCAACTCCGAGCGGCTCAAGGTGAACGATGCCGACGGCAACCCTGTCGAGATCGCGGCCGTCGTGGTCTGGCGCGTCGTCGAATCGGCCAAGGCGGTGTTCGACGTCGACGACTTCGAGCAGTTCGTCGACATCCAGGCGGAGACCGCGCTGAGGAGCCTCGCGACGCGCTACCCGTACGACGCGGCCGGCCAGGACCGGCCCAGCCTGCGGGAGAACCCCGACGAGCTGGCCGAGGCCCTCAAGCGCGAGCTGGACGCCCGCCTCGAGGTCGCCGGGGTCGACGTGCTCGAGGCGCGGCTGACCCACCTCGCCTACGCGCCCGAGATCGCCCAGACGATGCTGCGGCGCCAGCAGGCGCAGGCGGTCGTGTCGGCGCGCCAGCTAATCGTGGCGGCCGCTGTGGGCATGGTCGAGGACGCGATCAAGGAGCTCGAGCGCAGCGGCGTCGTCGACCTCGACGGCGACAAGCGCGCGGCGATGGCGAGCAACCTCATGGTGTCGCTTACTTCCGAGCACGCCGTGACGCCGGTGATCAACGCCGGCACCCTCTACCAGGGCTGAGTCGAGAGAGAGGTAGGAGATGATCAAGCGGATGATGGTCGCGACGCTAGCCGTCGCCGCGCTGGCGCTGGCCGGCGCCCAGGGCCCTGGCGCCGAAGGGGATGCGCTCGTCTACGAGCTGAGCCAGGGGGGAGTGAAGCTCGGCGAGGTCGGGGTGGCGCTGCGACGCGAAGCCGACGGCATCCGGTCGCGGTCGTACGTGACCCTGCCCGGCCTCGTCGACCTCGAGAACGAGCTCGTCACGGACGCGGACGGCGCGGCCCTCAGCTACCGGCTGGGCGGCAGCGTCCAGGGCGTGCAGATCGCCATGGACGGCGCGTTCCATCCGGACGGCGCCACGTTCCAGCTCGCTCAGGGTGGCCAGGAAGCGGAGTTCGAGCTGCCTTCGTCGGAGCCGCTGTACGTGGTCGACAACAACTTCATCGATGGGTTCCAGGTCCTCGCCCTCCTGGCGCTGCAGCGAGGAGAGACGGTCGACGTGGCGGCGATCGTGCCGCAGGCGGGCGCGCTGGGGCGCGTCCGGGCCGAGCTGAGGGAGGGGACGGAGCCGGTCGAGGCGATCGGACGGACGGTGGACGCGAGGGGGCTCGACATCGTCTTCACCGTCGGCCCGCAGACGATCGGCGCCGTGGCCTGGCTCGACGACGAGGGCCGCATCGTGGCGCTCGACCAGCCGATGGGCGCCATCCGCTTCACGCGGGTCTACGAGAGCGCCACGGGGGAGAGCCCGGGACGCGGCGATGACCCCATCCGTGAGACGGCCTCGGCGTTCCTGGAGCGCACCGGCGCGTGCGTCGAGACCCGGGAGCTGAGGATCGAGTCGACGGGCGCGACGCTCTACGGCGAGCTCTCCCTCCCGGTAGGAGCCACCGCCGAGCGGGGCGCGCCCACGCTCCTGCTCCTGCCGGGCAGCGGGGCCGTCGACGTGGCCGGCAACGCCGCGCCTCTGAT